>JBLNBW010000254.1:0-14686 GCA_050260255.1 Rhodospirillaceae bacterium
ACGGCCGGGCCTGCGATGCGCACGTTGGTGTCGCGCCATCCAGGATCGTCCGGCGCGGGATGGGGCTGGTCGCTGCCGGGGAATGGCGCCGATCCGGAACCCCGGCGCCGCGCGCTCGAGCTGCTCGAGTACACGTTGCTGATGTTGATGCCGCCCATGAAAGCGACCCGGCCGTCGACGATGACCATCTTGCGATGGTCGCGGTTGTTCACGCGCCAGCCGCGCCGCGCTTCGAGCGGGTTTACCGGATTGAACTGCAACACCTGCACCCCGGCTGCGCGCAGCCGCTCGAAGAACTCGACCGGCGTATTGAGCGAGCCCACGCTGTCGTAGATGAGGTGGACTGCTACACCCTGCTGCCGCTTCGCGATCAGTAAATCGCTGAAGCGTCGTCCCTCGGCATCGTCCTCGATGATGTAGAACTCGACGTTGATATGGTCGCGCGCGTTCTGCATCGCCTCGAACATCGGACGATAAGTCGACGGACCGTCGAAGAGCAGCGTGACGTCGTTGCCCGAGGTGAGCGGCGTGCCGGCGAGCTGCTCTTCGATTGCGACGTGGCGCGCGAGCAGGTCGCCGCCTTTGCCCTGCGCCTGCAACCGGTCGAGCAGTGCCTTCGCCTGAGACGGGCTGACCTCGCCTTTCGCGCCGACGATCGTAGGCGTGGAACGTGCGTTGGCGCCGTCGAACCATGGATGTACTTCCGGCAGCGTTGCGCAGCCGGCGAGCAGGATCAGGACATGAACGAACGCGCGCATCTAGGCGGATAGGCTCCCGTCATAGGCAACCCGCCAGCTGCAACAAACAAGCCCAGACGATGCGTCAGGCGCGACCGGGTATGCGCCAGAGGTAGACGGCCGAAGCCCCGACGAATTCCTTGCGCTCCGGCTCCCAGTCGCCCATGTCGAACGCGTGCGAGACGACGCGCGTGCCCGGACGCAGCTCCTGCAGGAGCTTGGGCTTGAGCTTCGCGTTGAGCCGCGTGAGCAGATAAAGCGTCACGACGGTCGCATCGCGGATGTTCGCTTCGAAGAGGTCGGCTTCGATGAAACGCACGCGATCGATGACGCCGGCCTTGCGCGCGTTCTCGTTCGCTTCGGCAATACGCCGCGGATCGATGTCGATGCCGACACCGTGCGCGCCATAGCGCTGTGCCGCCGTGATGACGATGCGCCCATCCCCGCAACCGAGGTCGTAGACGCGGTCCTCCGGCGTGACGGCAGCAAGCTCCAGCATCTTGTCCACGACGTCGTTGGGTGTAGGCACGAACACGACGTCGGGACCACGCCGTTGCGCAACGTGGACGAGGTCGGCGGCGCTCGTCCAACTCGTGACGCTGGCCGCTGCAAGGCCGGCAATGAAGGTTCTCCGTCGCATGAGTTTCTCCGGTGTAGCGATCGCAGCATGGTGGCGCGCTGCACCCGGCACGTCAACGTGGCAGAGCAATCACGGCACTTGGGCGGCCTGCATGCGCGCCATGATGATATCGGCGCGGCGCTGGAGGTAAGGCGTTTCGCGCCCGGCCGTGTAACGGCGCGGGCTCGGCACCATCGCAGCGAGCTTGGCCGCCTGCTCCGCATTGAGCGCACTCGCCGGTATGCCGTAATGGAACCGCGCAGCCGCTTCGGCACCGAAGACGCCGTTGCCCCACTCGATCACATTGAGGTACACCTCGAGAATCCGGCGCTTGGACCAAATCGTCTCTATCATCACCGTCACGATCGCCTCCTGACTCTTGCGCCACCACGTGCGCTCGCCGGAAAGAAAGAGATTCTTGGCGAGCTGCTGGCTGATGGTCGAGCCTCCCGACACGATGCGGCCTTTCCTGACGTTTTTTTCGTACGCCTTCTGGATCGCCTCCCAATCGAAGCCCTCGTGATCGAGAAACTTCGCATCCTCGGCTGCGATGACGGCGCGCTTCAAGTGCGGCGAGATGGCGTTGTACGGCACCCAGCGGTGCTGCAGCGTGGCCTTCGGGTTCTTTTCGCGCAGCTTCTCGAGCCGGCTGTCCATGAACGCCGTTTGCCCGGGATTGTGGCTTGCCCAGTACCACACGTGGATGAGAAACCAGAACTGGAGCACCAGCAGCGCGCACAGGGCGAGCAGCACCGCACGCAGGCTCCACCGCCATACGCTATTCATAAAGCATGACTCGTGAATCGTGACTGGTGACCCGAAGCGCCCGCTGCGCGCCGCCCCGTACTCCTCACTCCTCACTCCTTACTGCGAAGCAACGCGATAACGGGCGCCGTGTCGGGACGGATGCCGCGCCAGATGTAAAACGATTCCGCCGCCTGCTCGACCAGCATGCCGAGACCGTCGACCGCCTGCGCGCCCTGGTTGCGCGCATAGCGCATGAACGGCGTCTCCCGGCCGTACACCATATCGTATGCGTAAGCACCGGCGGCAAAGATGCCGGTGGGCAATGACGGCATGGCGTCGGTGAGACCCGCCGATGTCGCATTGATCACGACATCGTAGGCGCGGCCCGCGAGATCGGCATACGCCTTCGCTTCCGGTACACATGCAGCGCCTGTGCGGGTGAAGTGCCGCGCGAGCGCGACCGCCTTGTCGACGGTGCGGTTGGCCACGGTAAACTGCCGTGGCTCGGAGTCGAGCAACGGGCCCGCCACACCCCACGAGGCGCCGCCCGCGCCCATCAGCAGCACCCGCCGCCCGCGCACCGCGCAGCCCAAGTTGGCGGTGAGATCGCGCAGCAGGCCTATGCCGTCGGTATTGTGCGCGACGATACGCCCGTCCCGCACGTCGAGCACGTTCGCCGCAAGCGCGTTGCGGGCGCTCTCCGCCGCTTCGTCGGCGAGCTCGTAAGCTTCCTGCTTGAACGGCACGGTGACGTTGACGCCTCGACCGCCGGCCGCGATGAAGGCGCGCAAGGTCGTTGCAAACCCGTCCAGCGGCGCGAGCAGCGCCTCGTACGTGAGATCTGCGCCGGTCGCCCTGGCAAAGACCGCATGGATCAGCGGCGACTTGCTGTGCCCTATGGGATTGCCGATGACGGCGTATCGGTCGCTCATGAGAGTGACTCGTGACTCGTGACTGGTGACTCGTAGGCCGCTTCGCGATTGTTTTTCTTGTTCACGGCCCCACTTTACTCCGTCAGCAGGCGATCGGCGCGCGTGAATGTCCAGGTGCGGGTGATGCTCAAGATGTCGGTGTCCTTGCTGATGTCCGCCGGAAACGGGGCGAACGGTGCCGCGAGCTGCACGATGCGCAGCGCCGCTTCGTCGAGCAGCTTGTGGCCCGACGGTCGATTGATTTCCACTTTTTCCAGGGCGCCGTCGGCCTTGATCGACACCGTCACGATGAGGCTGCCGTAGAGCTTCTGATCGCGCGCGGCCTGCGGATAATTGAGCTCCCCCACCCGCTCGATTTTCAGCCGCCAGTCCTCGACGTAGCGTGCGAAGCGGAACTCCTGTGTGCGGGCGCCGACGAATCGACGACGAGGACGCTTTTGATAGCTCTCCCAATCGCGGGATATCTGCGCTTCCAGGCGGGCGATCTCGGCACTGCGCTGGAGCAGATCGGCCGCGGTCGGACCGGGCCGCGTCTCCGTCTGCGGCTCGGGCTGGGTGGGCGCCACGGGCACGGTGGTGGCGGACGGCTTCTGCTGCGTCATGAGCTGCTTCGCCTGCTGCTCGAGCTGCTGTACCCGCCGCTGGGCCAGCGTGACGTCGCTATGCGGTTTCGCTTCCCGCGCTACCGGCAACGGGCTCTTCGCCCTGCGGTTCTGGTCGGTGTTGCCGCCACCGTCGAGATTGTGCTGAGCATACGCGTCGGCCTGCTTGGGCCTGCTTTGCGTCTTTGCGTTCACCAGCACCACATCCATCGGCTGCGAGTTGTTCTTGAAGAGCTTGGGATCCGGCACCTTGAAGCCAATGCCGAAGATGACGATGGCGTGCACCGCAACCGAAAGCAGAGCGCCGACCTGCATGCGGGCCGTAGGCTTGAGTCCGGAGTAGCGCCGATCAAGCTTATGCAATCGCCGCTCGAGCTCGGCGACGCGCGCGTCGAGCTGCTTGAATGCGGCACTCCAGCGCGGATGCCGTGCATGAGTTGCACGACGTTGTAGCGGAACGACTTTTCGCGGAGACGACAGAGCCATCGGGGCGGATTCTACGCGGGTGCACCCGGCCTGCAAAGGAACGAGCGCTGCATAGTGCGCAGCCTGTCACGCTCTACGCGACAGCAAGCGATGTATTGACGCGCTGCTGGTACTCGCAATGCAACGTGAGATCGAGGAGGTCGATGGCTGCGACTGCGAGAGAAACCCGCGTGCCCTGCGGCAGCGGCGGCACTGACGGCACGCGCACTACCACCGGCACGTCGTCGAGGCGCACGAGGTTTTCGCGTATCACGGCGCCTATGACGGTGTGCCGTTCTTCCTGGATCAGCCAGCGCAGACTCCAGTAGCGCTCCATCGTGCGCTGGAATTCCGCGTAAGCGTCGTACGCCGCTTCGAAATCGCGCAGCGCAGCGAGCAGATCGTCGCTGCCCGGCGCATACGGCGCGGCCTGTGCCTGCACCAGCGCGATGAGCTGACGCTGGTTCACGAGATCGACGTAGCGCCGCAGCGGCGAGCTCGCCCACGCGTATTGAGCGACCCCGAGGCCCTCATGCGCGGCCGGTACGGTGCTCATGCGCACTTTGCCCGCGCCCTGCACGCGGTAGATCGCCGCCATGCCGTGCTCCGCCAGCATGCCGCCCCATGTGCTGTTCACGTAAATCATCAGTTCCGAGACGATGCGATCGAGCGGGCTGCCGCGCGTGCGGCGCGTGATGACGACGCAGTCATTTTCCACGTGGAAGTTGTACTCGGCGCGCGGCTCGGTTTCGGGCTGATCGCCGCGGCGCGCCTGTTCGAGCCGCGTCGCCCATAGCCACAGCGTATGGAGCTCGTCCGCGTGCTCGTGCGCAACGCCGGCGGCCTCCAGCGCCTCCACGGTCAGCACGGGCTCCAGCGCGTCGTGTCGCAGGTTGCCGATCACCGGCACGCGCTCCGCGCGCGTCTCGCTGGAAACCGCCTCGAATTCCGGCGTGAGCTCGGTATAGAGCGAAAGCGCAGGGCACTCACAGCGCTCGGCGAGGGTGTACCGGTCGATCGCCGAGGGCGGCAGCATGGTGATTTTTCCGCCGGGATAGTACACGGTGGACAGTCGCTCGCGGGCAATCGCGTCGACCGGACTGCCGGGCGTTATGGCGAGCGCCGGCGCGGCTATGTGTATGCCGATGCGCACGTTCCCGTTCGGCAGGCGCGTTACCGAGAAGGCGTCGTCGATTTCGGTCGTCGACGCATCGTCGATGCTGAATGCCGCCACGTCGGCAACGTGCAGCACGCCCGGCTCCGGCACGGCCGGCTCCGGGAAGATGTCCGTGCCGCGCGGGAAGCTCTCATGGAGAAAGCGGTTGAAGTGGTAGTCGTGCGTGGACGGAATGGCGCCCGCACGCTGCAGCACTCCGATCGGCGTCGTCTTGAGCGCGGCGCTCGCCTCTTCGAGCGCTTTCCATTCCAGCGCCGCCTTGTCGGGCGCGTACAGGAGCATGGACAGCACGGCGCGGAACGCCTCCGGCAACCGGCCCGCAACGAGGTCTTCTACGTATCCCTGCTTTTGCGCGGCAAGCCGCCGCTTGCGTTCTATGCTCGCCAGCGCCGCCTTCAGCGCATCGGCCGGCGCGGCCTTGTAGCGGCCCTTGCCTTTTTTGTAGAAGTACATGGGCGCGCTGTGCAGCTTCAGCGCGACGGCCGCCGCCTGCGTGGAGCTCGGACGCGCGCCGTAATACTCGCGCGCAAGATCCTCGAACGCGACTTCCTTCTCGCCGCAGCATTCCCACAAAAAATCGATATCGATCTCGTCGGCAAGCTTCTGCGCGTCCGGCAGAAAGCTCTGCAGCGGCGCGTCGTCGAAGCGCAGCAGCACGGCGTTCGCCTTGATCTTCGAGCGCTTGCCGTGCGGCGCCTCGACTTGCAGCGAGGTGTTCTGATCGGCAAGCACGGCGCCCGACTTCAAAGCGCCTTCCTCTTCGTACAAGACGTTCATGTGATGCAACGGATGAGCTGTGGGGAAAAATGGCGCAGCCCCGGAACGGGATGCGCCCCGTATTATAAACTCCGGATGGCGCCTTCCGCCCGGGCGACCCGATTATTTGCCTCACGCGCTCTCATCCCGCC
Source organism: Rhodospirillaceae bacterium (assembly GCA_050260255.1). GTDB lineage: Bacteria > Pseudomonadota > Gammaproteobacteria > Burkholderiales > SG8-41 > JAQGMV01. The sequence continues at coordinate 6,188 of JBLNBW010000254.1, forward strand.
AACCCGGCGTACGCGAGCACGTCATCGGCATGGGCGCCGAAATCGCTGAGGCCGTGGTCCCCGCCCTCCACGACGATCGTCTTGCAGCCTTTATAGCGCTCGAGCGCCATGCGGTAATCCAGCACCTCGTCCTGCGTGCCCACGATCAGGAGATAGCGCTGGGGCGTGACGGACGCGACATCGAACACACGCAGCTCGGCGATGTGTCGCTCCGTGAACTCGTATGGCTCGCCGGTGTAGATGTTCTTCTGCGGCCCGAGATATTTCCGCAGGCCTTCGGGCGCCCCCACCGCGGGATTGACGAGGACAGCGCGGCATCCATAACGTTCGGCAAGCCACGTCGCGTAATAGCCGCCGAGCGAGCTGCCGACGAGCGTCGTTGCGGCCGGATTGCCGGTGAGCAGCAGTGCTTCGAGCTGTGCCATGGCCTGCGCCGGGCGATGCGGCAAATCGGGACAGCGATAGGCATCGGCGCGTCCCAACGCTGCCAGCCGATCGCGCAGCAGCCGCGCCTTGAAGGATTGCGAGCTGCTGTTGAAGCCGTGGATATAGATCAGCATCGATTGTTCCTGTTACGAAGGCGCATTGCGGTTCGTGATCTTGACGTGCTAGCTTTGTCCGCGCCACCCAGGCCCGCGTCAGCGGACCCTCGCGGTCATATAGATGCCACGAAGGAGGAGTTCCATGTCGCGCTCATCACGTTCGAGCAGCAGATTTCATTCTATCGGCGCCTGCGTTCTCGCCGCCGCGATCGCGTCGTCCGCGGCCCACGCGGCGGAATTCAAGGTGCTGCAGCCGCTCGGCTCCGAGCCGATGGCGGTCAAGAAAGGAGTGCTGCCGTGGGGCGGTTACTACGTTCCGTCCACGCCGGCCACGGTGCGCTGGGGCAGTCTGCCGGGCGCAGACGCGAAGCCCGTGCTCACCGTGCCGTCGGGCAGCATCGTCACCTTCGACACCGTGTCCCATGAAGGCGTGCTCGAAGACCAGGGCAAGGACCCGGTGAAGTTCTTCGCCAAGTACGGCGTGAAGCCCGAGCAGGTGCTGAAGGACGCGCAGACGATCGCCGCCTCCAGCGTACCGCACGATTTCGTGAAGGATGGCCCTCACGTCGTCACCGGGCCGGTAGCGATCGAGGGCGCGAAAGCGGGCGACGTGCTGAAGGTCGAGATCGTGGCGCTGCAGCCGCGCGTGCCCTATGGCGTCATTTCGAACCGCCATGGCAAGGGCGCGCTGCCGAACGAATTCCCGGAGACCCCCAAGCCGGAGCAGGATGCGAGCGCCTCGCAGCCCGAGAAGTACCACAACGTGTTCCGCTTCGCGCCGATCCGCGAAATCGGTGGCAAATGGTACGGGATCGTAAAAGGCGAGAGCGGCAGGGAAGCGCGCATACCGCTGCGCCCGTTCAACGGGATCATGGGCGTCGCCGTCAACAAGACCGAGAAAGCGAACTCGGTGCCGCCCGGGGAGTACGGCGGCAATCTCGACTTGAACGAGATGACGGTCGGTGTGGGCGCCGTGCTGTACCTGCCGGTGCAGGTCGACCGCGCGCTCTTCTATGCCGCCGATCCGCACTTCGTGCAGGGCGACGGCGAGGTCGCGCTCACTGCGCTCGAAGGGTCCTTGCGCTCGACCTTCCGTCTCACCGTGCTCAAGCAGGGCGACAAGGCGTTGCCCCTGCCCACGATCAAATCGCCGGTCGCGGAGACAAAAGACTACTGGATCCCGATCGGGCTGAACGAGGACCTCGACGAGGCGATGAAGGAAGCCACGCGCCAGGGAGTTGCCTTGCTGCAGCACCAGTACGGCATGGATCGCGCGACGGCCCTCGCGTATCTCAGCGCCGGCGCGGACTTCGAGGTGACGCAGGTGGTCGACCGCGTGAAGGGCGTGAACGGCATGATACGCAAGTCGGATTTCGCCGCCGGCAACGTGGCGAAGAAGAGCGCAAAGCGCTGATCGAGCGGCGCGCAAGAAGGCGAGCTGCGCGCCGCGTTTCTCATTGCTGCGCGAGTTCGCGCGCGATGCGGAGCAGCAGCGCATCGTTGTTACGCGCGGCGACGAGCGACACGCCGATGGGACAGCCGTCGAGCTTTGCGTACGGAAGATTGATCTGCGGCAGCCGCGCAAGGCCCGCGATGCACAGCAGGCTCATGGCGCGCGCGCGAAAGTCCTCCGTCGACTGCGGCGGCGCGTGCACCGGCGGCGCGACGTCCGGCACGGTGGGGAGCACCAGCACAGCGCCGGCAGAAAGCAGCTCGTCCATGCGCAGCGCTATGCGCTCGCGCTGCGCTTTCGCCGCATCAACCGCGTCGGCCTTGATCGTTGCCGCCCATTCCATGCGCTGCTTTACGCCGGGTCCCAGGTTCGGACGCACGCGCTGCACCCACTCGCCGTGCTGCGCCCAGACCTCGGCACCTTGCAGGATGCGAAACACGTCGAACCATTGCGACAAGCCGTCTTCGCTCACGGTGACAGGCTCGGGCACGCCGAGGTGCGCCGCAATGCGTGCAAGTGCCGGCTGCAATACGTTCGAGACCCGCGTGTCGAGCAGCGCGAATGCATCTTCGGCGAGAAGCACTTTGCCGTGCCGACGCTCCGGTTCGCTCCCGAGCAGCACGCGACCGACCTTCTCGAGCGTGCGCGCGTCGCGCGCGAACCATCCCGCCGTATCGAAGCTCGCTGCCAGCGGGCACGCGCCTTCGAGCGAAACGCGCCCATGTGTAGGCCGTATCCCATAGATGCCGCAGAAGCTCGCCGGAGCGCGGACCGAGCCACCGGTGTCGCTGCCGAGAGCGAAGTCCACGAGACCGGCCGCAACCGCGGCCGCCGAACCGCTCGACGAGCCGCCCGGTATGCGACCGGCCGCGTTGACGTTCACCGGCGTGCCGTAATGCGCGTTCTCGCCGGTGAGGCTGTACGTGAGCTCGTCGGTCATCGTCCTGCCGAGCATCGTGGCGCCCGCATCCACAAGGTGCTGCACTATGGGCGCGGTGCGCGCAGCCGGCTCGTGAGTGCGCAGCCAGTCCGGGCTGCCGAAACCGGTCTTGTGGCCGGCGATGTCGTAGATGTCCTTGGCGCCGAACGTAAGACCGGCAAGCGGCCCGGCCGCTGCACCGAGAATCTCGGCGTGCGTATGGCGGCAAAAAGCGTTGATGCGGTCGCGGTCCAGTATGCTCATGTTCGCTCTTGTGCTATCAACGGCGTGAGTAGTGAATGGTGATTACTGAGTAGAAAAAACCATTTACCAATCACGAATCACTATTCACGCTCCCAAGCGCTGCAGCAGCTTCTCGTGTATGCCGCCGAACCCGCCGTTGCTCATGATGAGCACGTGGTCGCCAGCGCGTGCGGTGTGAGCGATGTCCGCGATCAAGGCCTCGAGCTCCGCGTGCACGCGCGCCTTGGTGCCGAGCGGGGCAAGCGCAGCGGCAACATCCCAGCCCACGCCTCCGCTGTAGCAGTACACGGCGTCCGCGCCTGCAAGGCTGCCCGCCAACTGATCTTTCACGGCGCCGAGCTTCATCGTGTTGGATCGGGGCTCGAGCACCGCAAGAATGCGTGCGCCGTTCACGCGGCGGCGCAGCCCCGCCACCGTCGTCGCGATGGCGGTCGGATGGTGCGCGAAATCGTCATATACGGTGATGTCGCGGACCACGCCGCGCACTTCCATGCGGCGCTTCACGTTCGCAAAGCGCGACAGCGCCTCCAGCGCATGGCGTGGCGGCACGCCGGCATGGCGCGCCGCGGCGATCGCCGCCAGCGCGTTCATCGTGTTGTGCTCGCCGAGGAGATCCCAGCAGAGCTCGCCCATCGTCTCGTTCCGCAACGCGACAGCGATGCCGCTGCCCTGCCCCTTCGCGTTCCATCCTTCCGCCGTGCCGAACGTTTCCAGCGCGCTCCAGCAGCCACGGGCGAGCACCCGCTTCAAGCTTTCCTCGCGCGCATTGGCGACGATGAGGCCATTGCCCGGAATGGTACGCACGAGATGATGGAACTGTGTCTCTATCGCAGAGAGATCCGGGAAGATGTCGGCGTGGTCGAATTCGAGGTTGTTCAATATTGCGGTGCGCGGATGGTAATGGACGAACTTGGAACGCTTGTCGAAGAATGCGGTGTCGTATTCGTCCGCTTCGACGACGAAGAAAGGGGCGTCGCCCAGCCGTGCGGAAATCCCGAAGTTCTGCGGCACGCCGCCGATCAGGAAGCCCGGCTTGAGCCCCGCGTGTTCCAGTATCCAGGCCAGCATCGCGCTGGTCGTCGTCTTGCCGTGCGTGCCTGCCACAGCGAGCACCCAGCGCCCGCGCAGCACGTTCTCCGCAAGCCACTGCGGGCCCGAAACGTACGGCAAGCTGCGGTTGAGTATCTCTTCCATCAGCGGATTGCCGCGGGTCACCACGTTGCCGATCACGTAGACGTCGGGATTCAGTGCGACCTGCCCCGCATCGTAACCTTCGGTGAGCGCTATGCCCTGCGCCGCGAGCTGCGTGCTCATCGGCGGATAGACGTTGGCATCGCAGCCGGTAACTTCGTGGCCGGCTTCGCGCGCGATCGCTGCGATGCCGCCCATGAACGTGCCGCAGATGCCCAGTATATGAATATGCAAAGCGAGACTCGTGAGTGAGGGGTGACTCGGACGCTATGTCAAAAAGCGGTTTCTAGCCACCGACGACCGTGGTCGATATTGTTGCCGGCACAACTACGCGCGGAAGATGAAGTATACCGCGCCGAGAAGGCAGAGCCCTGCATACAAGTAGTTCATCCGCACTTCCTGGCCCATGACGAAGACGGCGAAAGGCACGAACACGGACAGCGTGATCACTTCCTGCAGTATCTTGAGCTGCGCGAGATTCATGTCGCCGTAGCCGATACGGTTCGCGGGCACCTGCAGCAGATATTCGAAAAGCGCCACCCCCCAGCTCAGCAGCGCTGCGGTGAGCCACGGCTTCTGGTGCAAGTACTTGAGATGCCCGTACCAGGCAAACGTCATGAAGACGTTGGAGGCCACGAGCATCATTACCGTATAGGCACCGGGCGGCAGCGTCGCGGGCATGAACGAGGTTCCTTTTTATGTCGCGAGCGAAATATCGGGCAGCGAGGCAGATCGCGTGCCGGGCAACGGACGATTGTCGGCCGCATGATACGTGAACACGGGGGAATACTTCGTTTCGGATGTCACATTGGCGCCGGCTGCGTGAAACAACCGGCAATGGAAGAACAGCACGTCGCCGGGCTCGAGCTCTACGTTCACCGCCGTGGCGACGAGAGCATCGTTGGCTGCGACGTCGGTGCGCAGGAATTGCGCCTCGTCGAGGCGGTCCGGCCCGAGCTCCATGGTATGCGTGCCCGGCAGCACCTGCAGACATCCGTTCTCCCGCGTCTCACGGCCCAGCGCGAGCCAGATGGACACGAGCTGCGGCCGCTCGAAGCGCCAATAGCGCACGTCGCGGTGCCAGCCGGTCACGCTGCTGTGGCGCGGCTGCTTAGTCATGATGCAGTTGTGATGGGCTTGCGACAGCTGCACATCCGGCCCGAGCAAGCTGCGCAAGCGGGCCGCTACGCCGGGCGACGTCGCCCAGGCGCGTATGCACCCATCGCGGTCGTACGCGCGCAGGAGGCGCCGCACGGTCGAGCCGCCCGGCGCGTCGCGTGTCGCCGGCGCCCCGGGATAGCCCAGATCCGACTCGTATTCGACGGGTGGCACGCGGGCGGCGAGATCACGACGCGCGACGGCGAGTATCGCGTCGCAAGTGTCGCGCGCGGCCATCCCGCGAACGATGTGAAAGCCGTCGCGCGCAAAACGAACGGCTTCGGCCTGCGTGAATCCGACTGCCGTCATGCGCCGGACGCGGTCACACGGCCGCCGCTTTGGCGTCCTCGGTCGGCTCGTAGGCGAGCGACGGAGCGAGCCAACGCTCCACATCTGCAATCGGCAGGCCTTTGCGGCGCGCATAATCCTCGACCTGATCGCGATCGATCTTGCCGACCGCGAAGTACTGCGCTTGCGGATGCGCGAGATAGAAACCGCTCACCGCCGACGCCGGGTACATCGCGAACGACTCGGTGAGCTTCATGCCGACTCGCTCCGGCTTGAGCAGCTCGAACAGGGCGCCTTTTTCCGTATGGTCCGGACAGGCCGGATAACCGGGCGCAGGACGGATGCCGCGGTACTTTTCAGCGATCAGCGCCTTGTTGTCGAGTGTCTCGTCTTTCGCATAGCCCCAGAATTCGCGCCGGACACGCGCATGCAGCAGCTCGGCAAACGCCTCCGCGAGTCGGTCGGCGAGCGCTTTGAGCATGATGGCGTTGTAGTCGTCGTGTTTCGCTTCGAATTCGGCAAGGCGCTTTTCTATGCCCACGCCGGCCGTCACCGCAAATGCGCCGATGTAATCCGGAATGCCGGACGACTTCGGTGCGATGAAGTCCGCGAGACTTAAGTTGGCCTTGCCGGTGGGCCGCACGTTCTGCTGACGCAGGTTGTGCCACGTCATCAGCGTCTGGCGGCGCGATTCGTCGGTGTAGATCGCGATGTCTTCGTGATCGACCCTCGCCGCCGGGAACAAGCCGAACACCCCGCCGGCAGTCAGCCATCGGCCCTGGATGATCTTCTGCAGCATCGCCTGGCCCTCGGCCAGGAGATTGCGGGCCGATTCGCCGACGATCGGATCGTTCAGTATGGCCGGATACGCACCCGACAGCTCCCAGGTCTGGAAGAACGGCCCCCAATCGATGTACTGCGCGATTTCCGCGAGATCGTAGTTCTTGAGCACACGTATGCCCGACACCGCGGGCTTCACTGGCCGGTACTGCGACCAATCGGTCTTGAATGCGTTCTCGCGGGCTTGCGCGAGCGTGATGAGCTGCGGACCCTTCTTGCCCTCGTGCTGCGCACGTACGCGCTCGTGCTCGGCTTTGACGTCGGCAATGTAGCCCTGCGAGAGCTCATCGGACAGCAGATTGCTGCATACCGAGACGCACCGCGACGCATCCGGCACCCATACGACCGGGCCCTTGTAATGCGGCGCGATCTTGACCGCCGTATGCGTGCGCGAGGTCGTCGCGCCGCCGATGAGCAGCGGGATCGTGTAGCCCTCGCGCTGCATTTCGCGCGCATTGTTCGCCATCTCTTCGAGCGACGGCGTGATGAGCCCGGAAAGGCCGATGATATCGGCGTTCTCCTTGCGGGCGACTTCCGAGATCTTCTGCCACGGCACCATGACGCCGAGATTCACGACCTCGTAGTTGTTGCACTGGAGCACGACCGCGACGATGTTCTTGCCGATGTCGTGCACGTCGCCCTTCACCGTCGCGAGAACGATCTTGCCCTTGGGTCGGCTGTCGCCCGACTGCGCCTTCTCGGCCGCGAGGAAAGGCTCCAGGTACGCCACCGCCTGCTTCATCACACGCGCGGACTTCACCACCTGCGGCAGGAACATCTTTCCCGCGCCGAACAGGTCACCCACCACGTTCATGCCGTCCATCAGCGGACCTTCGATGACGTGGATCGGACGGCCGTATTTCTTCAACGCCTCGGCGGTATCTTCGACGATGAACTGCGTGATGCCCTGCACCAGCGCGTGGGTGAGGCGCGCTTCGACCGGCTCGTCGCGCCACGCGAGGTTCTGCGTCTCCGCCTTGGCGGCGCCTTTCACCGTTTCGGCGAATGCGACCATGCGCTCCGCCGCATCGGGACGGCGATTGAAGATGATGTCCTCGACGTGCTCGAGCAGATCCTTGGGAATTTCCTCGTACACGCCGAGCTGGCCGGCGTTCACGATCGCCATCGTGAGGCCTGCCTTGATCGCGTGGTAGAGGAATGCCGTGTGTATCGCTTCGCGCACCGGGTTGTTGCCGCGGAACGAGAAGGAAATGTTCGAGAGTCCCCCGCTCACCTTGGCGTAGCGCAGGTTCTTGCGTATCCAGCGCGTCGCCTCGATGAAATCGACGCCGTAGTCGTTGTGCTCTTCGATGCCGGTCGCGATGGCGAAGATGTTCGGATCGAAAATGATGTCTTCCGGCGGGAAGCCGACTTCGTCGACGAGAATGTCGTACGCCGTCTTGCAGATGTTGATCCGGCGCGCGAGCGTGTCGGCCTGGCCCTGCTCGTCGAACGCCATGACGACCACGGCTGCGCCATGGCGCCGGGCGAGACGCGCGTGCTGCACGAAGGGCTCCTTGCCTTCCTTCATGCTGATCGAATTGATGATGCACTTGCCCTGCACGCACTTCAAGCCGGCCTCGATCACCTCCCATTTCGAGGAATCGATCATGATCGGCACGCGCGAGATGTCGGGCTCGGCGGCGAGCAGATTGAGGAAGGTGACCAGGGCGGCTTCGGAATCGAGCATGCCCTCGTCCATGTTGACGTCGAGCATGTTGGCGCCGTTCTCGACCTGCTGGCGCGCGACTTCGAGCGCGGCCGCGTAGTCGTTGGCCTCGATCAGCTTGCGGAACTTGGCGGACCCGGTGACGTTGGTCCGCTCGCCGACCATGATGAAATCT
>JBLNBW010000255.1:0-9012 GCA_050260255.1 Rhodospirillaceae bacterium
ACGGCGTCTATCGTTTCCCGCCAGCGCGCGTCGGCCGTCGGATCCAGGGGATCGTCCTCGACGTGCGGCTCGGGCCCCGGCGCGTACACCCACCCCAGGCTTTGTGCGATGAACATTCGAGCGCCCGCGTGTCGCGCCGCGTCCGCCAGATAGCGCGTGGCCTCGCGTCGCAGGCGCGCATTGCGCGGTAGCGCCTCCGCCATGAGCCGGGCGTCCAGTCCCGGAGGCAAATCGGTGAGCTGGTGCATGACCGCATGCGGTCGTGCGCGTGCCACCGCAGCGGCGAGCGCCGCCTGATCGTAAACGTCCAACACCACCGGCACAGCGCCGGCACGCGCGAGGGCGACCGCCTTCGCGGCAGAGCGCGTCGTGCCGTGCACCGTATACCCGGCACGCGTGAGCACAGTGACGAGGCGTCTGCCGACTGCACCGGTCGCGCCGGCAAGAAACACGGTACGCGCCATGCGCTACTCCGGTTTGATGCCGGCCGCCTTCACGACCTTACCCCAGCGCTCGAGCTCGCTCTTGAGATGAGCGAGAAAATCCTGCGGCGTGCTCGTCGCGACATCGAGCGACAGATTGTTGAGCTTCGTGCGCACATCGGACGACTGCATGGCCGCCACCATGCTCCGGTGCAGCTTGCCGACCACGTCGTTCGGCAAGCCCGCCGGCCCGAACGCACCGAACCAGTTGGTGACGTTCATGCCGGCAACGCCGCTCTCCTCGAACGTCGGCACGTCCGGTAGCGCGCCCGCCCGCGTCATGCCCGTGACCGCAAGCGCCCGCAGCCGTCCCGCGCGCGCATGCGTGACGATGCCCGGCGCCGTAGGAAATGCCGCATGCACCTGGCCGCCCATCACGTCGGCCGACGCAAGCGCAATGCTTTTGTAGGGGACATGCACGATGTTCACGTGCGTCGCGAGCTTGAAGAGCTCGCCGGTCAAGAACGTGATGGAACCGGAGCCCCCGGAACCGTAGTTGAGCTTGCCCGGCTGGCTTTGCGCGACTGCGACGAACTCCTTTACGCTGCGCGCCGGAAAGCTGGGATGGACCACGAACGCCTGCGGTGCGGTCGCGAGCAGCGTGATCGGCGTGAAATCCTTTATCGGGTCGTAGGGCACGTGACGCAGCACGTGCACGTTGATGGTATGCGGTGAATCGCCGACGAGCAGCGTGTAGCCGTCGGCGTTGGCCTTGGCCGCGATTTCGCGTCCCAGCGAACCGGCGGCGCCCGGACGGTTGTCGATCACGAATTGCTGGCCCAGCATGTCGCCGAGCTTCTGCCCGAGCACGCGAGCGACGGCGTCGGACGAGCCGCCCGGCGAATACGGCACGATGATACGGACCGGCCGTACAGGGTAGGCAGGTCCGGCGGCCAGCACCGGCAGGTGGGCGCATGCAGCAAGCGTGGCAAGCAGCAGCCGTGCGCATACGTTGGCACGCGCAGCGGCAACGGAACCGGTTCTCATGAACTTTCTCCTCGTGTTCTCGTTCGTCGATGACACGGATTATGCCTCGTGCAGCACGGTCAATCGGCGAGGACCGTTTTCACGAGCGCTCCGGCCTGGCGAGCGGCAAGATCGCGGAACGCGCGCACAAGACGCGGCCGCTCGGGCTGGCGTGAATAGGCGATCAGCAGATCGACTTCGAGCTTCGGCATGAAACGTCGCAGCGCCACCGCATGAGCCGCCGTGCCGACATAGAGCGGATGCAGGATCGCGACGCCGAGCCCGTTTGCCACGTACGCGCAGATCGACGGCGACGTCGAGGCGGAAAAGCGCAGCGTGCGCGCAATGCCCAGCTTCTCGAATACGGCGTCCACGCGCGCCCGAGTGAGCGTGCCTTCGCTCCACGAAATGAAATCTTCGCCGGCAAGATCGCGCGCCGAGATGGTCTGTTTTTTCGTAAGCCGATGTCCCGGCGGCAGTATGCACACCGCCGGGTCGCGCGACAGCAGCTCCGTTTCGACTTCCGGGTGCTCGTCCACCGAGTGGCACAGCGCCACGTCGAGCTTGCCGCTCAGGAGCATGTCGACCAGCTTGGTGCGCGGTGCCGTATGCAGAGCGATGTTGACGTTGGGATACGCCGCCATGAATGCCGCGGCCACCTGCTGCACGAATCCCGTGGAAAGCGCCGGCATGGCGCCCACGGACAGCGCGCCCTTGCGCATCGCGAGAATGTCGCGAGCGGAGCGGCGTATTTCGTCGGCGGCGGCGAACACGCGATCGACGTCGCGGTAGAGCAGGAGGCCCTCGGGCGTCGGTATGAGCCGCCCCTGGGCGCGATTGAAAACCTTGAACCCGGCCGCCCGTTCGAACGCCTGCAGCAGTTTGGTGACGGCAGGCTGGGATACGTGCATCGCTTCGGCTGCGCACGTGACCGTGCCGCTTTCCATGACGAGCTTGAAGGCTTCGATCTGCCGCAGATTCATGCCACTGGTCGAGTCGCTCACGGCGGCATGTTACGACGAAGCCGCAGCGCGACGCCATAACTCCACGTTATGACCGGCCGCGCATATGTCATTAGACGACGCCGCGCAACGACGGGACAATCAACCCGCTGCGCCCGCCGCGCCCATATCCGACGCGGGACGGCGATACGATTTTCGAGGAGAACATCGATGCACAAGCGCGGTTACGCGATGGCGATCGCGGCGATTTGCGCTCTCGCCGGCACGACGGCATGCGCGCAAGGCAGGTATCCGGAGCGGCCGGTGCGCATCGTCGTCCCTTACGCACCCGGCGGCTCGGTGGACACGGTCGCGCGCGCACTCGCACAGAAGCTCGGCGAGAACTGGGGACAGTCGGTCATCGTCGAAAACCGACCAGGCGGCGGCGCGAACATCGGCACGGATATCGTGGCGAAGGCGACGCCCGACGGGTACACGCTGCTCATGGGCACCACCGCCAACACGGTGAACGTGCACCTCATGGACAAGATGTCTCACGATTTCATCCGCGACTTCGCGCCGATCTCCTTGCTCGACACGTTCTACAACGTGCTGGTCGTCAACGCCGCTTCGTCCGCTCATACGATGCAGGAGCTGATCGCGCTCGCCAGAGCAAAACCCAGACAGCTCACCTATGCGTCTTCCGGCGTGGGCAGCTCCAATCATTTCTCCGGTGAGCTGTTCAATCTGCTCGCACAGGTCGATATCGTGCACGTGCCGTACAAGGCGGCACCGGTAGCGTTGACCGATCTGCTCGGCAACCGCGTCGACATGTACTTTCCCGGCATCGTGAGCTCGCTGCCGCATATACAGACGGCGAAACTGCGCGCATTCGGTGTTACCGGCTCCCGACGCGCCGCCTCGGCGCCCCAAATCCCGACCATCGCTGAAGCCGGACTGCCCGGCTACGCACTGGAGCCGTGGCACGGCCTGCTCGCTCCCAGAGACACGCCGTCGGCGATCATCACGAAAATCCATCGCGATGCGGTCGCCGTGCTGAAGCTTCCCGAGATCCGCGACCGGCTGATCGCCTCCGGCGTCGACAACATTATCGGCAGCACGCCGGCCGAGCTCGCGGCTTTCATCAGACAGGAAACGGCCAAGTACGGAAAGCTCGCCAAGGCAGCCGGCTTGGCGAAGCACTAGAGGCCCACGCGCAACATGCTGGCCATCGAGCATCCGCACCTGCCCGCGCTCGTCGACGACGCCGCGGCTCGCTACGCCAACCGCCCGCTGTGGGAATCGATAGACGACGGCCGCACGGTGAGCTTCTCGGAGTTCCGGCGGCTCACGCTGCAATGCGCCCACGCGCTGCGTGCGATCGGGGTCGGGCCGGGTTCACACGTTGCCGTGATGCTGCCGAACACCCCCGCTTATCCGATTACCTGGATGGCCCTCGCGCGGCTGGGCGCGGTCATGGCGCCGGTGAACACGCGCAGCACCAGCCGGGAGCTGGAGCACGTATTGCGCGACAGCGATGCCGCCTTCCTCGTCATCGACGAAAGCTACCTCGCCGCGTTCGAGGGGATCGAGCGGCGCGACGCGCTTGTGCCTCCATCGCATGTCGTCGTGCACCGCAGCGGCGACGCGACCGACGGCGGCTCGTGGCGTACACGCGTGGCCGCAGCGCCGGCGCGCGACGTCGACAGCGCTCGTATCGATGGCGACACGGTGATGAGCATCCAGTACACCTCAGGCAGCAGCGGCATGCCCAAAGGCTGCGTGCTGACGCAGGATTACTGGGTGCTGCTCGGGAAGGTACGGTCGCAACAGGGTCCCGCCCCGACGCGCATTCTCATCGACAAGCCGCTCTCGTACATGGGCGGCATGTGGCGCTTCCTCGTGTGCCTGTGCGTGGGCGCGACGGCGTGTGTCGCGCGCCGCTTCAGCTTGAGCGAGCTGCAGCAGCGGCTGGTCGATCATCGCATCGATTTCTTCTCTGCGACCGATGCCGTCGCGAAGCTGCCCGACCATCCCGGCATCGCGAAGCTGCGCGTCGCCTGGATCTCGATCGCCGGAATGAACAAGGCGCTGCATCGGCCGCTCGAGGAAAAATTCAGCGCGCCCGTGCGCGAGCTCTACGGCCTCACCGAAACCGGCTCTACGCTGTATATGCCCGCCGGCGCCGGGGCGATGAGCGGCTCGGGATCGTGCGGCCTGCCCGCTCCCTATCGCGAATGCCGTATCGTGGGAGAGGACGGCCGCGAAGTGCGACGCGGCGAGGCGGGCGAGCTGTGGGTGCGCGGCCGCAGCATACTGCGCGGCTATTACGGCAACGAGGAGGCGACCCGCGCCGCCTTCGCCGGGGACTGGTTTCGGACCGGCGATCTTTTCCGGCAGGATGCCGACGGCTACTACTACATCCAAGGGCGGATCAAGGACACGATACGCCGCAGCGGCGAAAACATCTCGGCACGGGAAGTCGAAGACGTGGCCGCCGGCATACCGGGCGTGCTGGAATGCGCGGCCGTCGCCGTGCCCGACGAATTGCGCGGGCAGGAAGTGAAGCTGTGCCTCGTACTGCAGCCCGGACAATCGAGCGCAACGGTGACGCCCGAAGCGGTCATCGCGCACTGCGCCGAGCGGCTTGCGGCCTTCAAGGTGCCGCGCTACGTGGAGTACTTCGACGATTTCCCGCGCACTACGTCCGGCAAGATCGCCAAGCAGGGTCTGGTGGTTGCGCAACGGCCGCTGTACGACCGTGCCGTGAACGCGGGGCGGCGATGATCTCGCGCGACATCGGCATCATCGGCTACGGCAGCGCGCCGTACCACAAAAAACCGCAGACGACGTTATTCGGATATGCCGCGCAGGCCGCGCGCCAGGCGCTGAACCAGGCCGGCATCGCGAAGCACGAGCTCGACGGCCTTGCCGTGGACGGCAGCCTGGGCGCCGACACGTCGGTGAGCGCGGCCGAATACCTGGGCCTCACGCTGTCGTGGGCCTACAAATCGACCGCAGCCGGAGCAGGCACGCTGATGTCGGTCGCCAATGCGGTGCGCGCCGTGGACGCCGGCCTCGCGAACTACGTGTTGTGCATAGGCGCCGGCGCGCAGGACATTTCGAGCTTCAAGCAGCGCATCTCCGCGTTCACCGCCGCAGTGTCGAACTACCTCGCCCCGCATGGCTACGGCGGGCCGCCCGGCATGCATGCCATCATTCAGCGCAAGCACATGGCACAGTACGGCACGACGCGCGAGCAGCTCGGCCGCATCGCCGTGCATCAGCGGGCCAGCGCGCGCCTGAATGACGCGGCGCTGCTACGAGGCCCGCTTTCGCTCGACGACTACCTCAATGCGAAGGTCGTGGCCGATCCGCTGCGGCTCTACGACTGCGTCATGCCGTGCTCCGGCGCCGTAGGGTTGGTGGTGGGACCGCTCTATCGCTTGCCGGCCGGCACGCGCGTCCGGCTGCTTGCTGCGCGAGAATGTCACAATCATCCGATGGGCGAGATCGCACCGGTGCGCGGCGGCTGGGAGGTGCTGCGCGGGCCGCTGTTCGACGAAGCCGGGCGCGCCCACGAGGACATGGACTTCATGCAGTGCTACGACGATTTCCCGATTGTCGCGGCGCTGCAGATCGAGGACCTCGGTTTCTGTCCCAAGGGCGAAGTCGGCCGCTTCCTCGAGCGCCACACCATGACGCATGACGGCACCTTCCCTCTCAACACCGGAGGCGGGCAATTGTCGTGCGGCCAGGCCGGCGGAGGGGCCGGTTTGCTGAGTCTGGTGGAAGCTGCACGCCAGCTGCGCGGCGAAGGCGGCGAGCGGCAGGTGGCGAACGCCCGCTGCGGCATCGTGTCGGGCTACGGCATGATTTCGTACGGCCATGGCCTGAGCGCCTCGGCCCTCATCGTGGAGCGCGCATGAGCGACATGACGTCGGTTTACCCGCAGCCGCACGAGACCGGCGCCAACCGCGCGCTGATCGAGGGCTGGAAACGCGGCGAGCTCTATCTGCAGCAATGCGCAAGCTGCGGGAAAACGATATTCTTCCCGCGCGAGTTCTGTCCGTACTGCTGGTCGAGCGACGTGCCCGCCACCCGGCGCTCCGGGCGCGGCACGATCGTGGCCCACGCGCTGGTGCACAGCCACGTCACTCAACCTTTTGCCAGCGAGTCGCCGGTGGTGCTGGTGGAGATCGCGCTGGAAGGCGGCGGCGCCATGCTGGCGCGCCTCGCGACAAGGGACCCGGCGGCCGTCGCGCCCGGCATGGCGGTGGAGCTCGTTCCTCTGCCCGAGGCCGGGCGTTACCCGCTTCCTACGTTCCGCCTCTCGCCGCTATAGTCCGCCGGCGGGAACGCCGCAGCCTTCCGATGCATCGAATGGTGCAACGGACAGAAACGGAGTCGTCATGCCTCAGGCTGCAAACCACCCCACCGACGCCGGTGTAGCGGGACTCGTCGCACGCATCCGCGAAGGCGACACGCGTGCGTTCGAGACGCTGATGCGCTCCCACAACCGCAAGCTCTTCCGTGTCGCGCGGGCCATCCTCAAAGACGACGCCGAGGCCGAGGAAGCGCTGCAGGAGGCCTACATCACCGCATACAAGGCGATAAGAACATTCCGCGGCGAATCGGGGCTTACGACGTGGCTCACGCGCATCCTCATCAACGAGGCGCTCGGGCGGATGCGCAAGAACCGGCGCACGGCCGAGGTGATCGCAATCGCGGGTGCCGATGCCGAGGGTCGAACGACAGAGGAGGAAGCGGTGACCGATGAGCGCAACACTCCCGAGGAAGCCGCATTGCGCTCGCAGCTGCGAGCCGTGCTCGAGCGCAAGATCGACGCGCTGCCGGTCGCCTTTCGCACCGTCTTCATCATGCGCGAGCTCGAGGAAATGACGGTGGAGGAAACGGCACTCGCCCTCGGCATACCGGAACCGACTGTGCGCTCGCGGCTGTTTCGCGCAAAAAGCCTGCTGCGCGAGTCGCTTGCAACCGAAATCGACGTCACGCTGCCGGACGCTTTCTCGTTCGCCGGTGCGCGCTGCGACCGCATCGTCGCTTCAGTGCTGGCGCGCATCACGTCCTGATCTCCAATCAACCCGAAGGAGCACATCATGAACGGAGCACGTTCCATCATCGCCATGCTGTTCACGCTCACGGCAGGCGCAGTCTACGCACAAGCCGGCGCACCCAACGATGCACAGATCGCGGCGATCGTCGTTGCGGCGAACCAGGTGGACATCGACGCGGGCAAGCTTGCGGAATCGAAGGCGACGAACGCGGAAGTGAAGGCGTTCGCCAAGCGCATGGTCACCGATCACACGGGCGTCAACAAGCAGGCGACCGCGCTGGTCACCAAGCTGCACGTGAAGCCCGAAGAAAACGCGACCAGCGAAAGCCTCAAGAAATCCGGCGCGGATACCCGCAAGCGCCTCCAAGCGCTGAAAGGCGCCGAGTTCGACCGCGCGTACGTGGACAACGAAGTCACGTATCACCAGACCGTGCTCGACGCGGTGGACAAGACGCTCATCCCGAACGCGAAGAACGAAGAGCTGAAGGCGCTGCTGGTCAAAGTACGCCCGGCATTCGTTGCGCATCTCGAGCACGCCAAGCACATCCAGGCTTCGTTGACTAAGTAGCTCGACGATGAATGCGTCCCGGGCGCTTGTGATTGCGGGACTGCTGCTCGCCGTCGCACACGGCGCGGCAGCGGCGACGCACACGATTACGATCGAAGCCATGTCGTACTCGCCGGCCACACTGCGGGTGAAACGCGGCGACACGGTGGTGTGGATCAACAAGGACGCGTTTCCGCATACGGCGACCGCCGCCGACCGCAGCTTCGACTCGGGTGAAATACCATCGGGCAAGCGCTGGCGCTACGTCGCGAAAACCTCGGGCACGCATCCCTACGTCTGCACGTTTCATCCCACGATGAAGGCGACGCTCATCGTCGAGTAACCGCCGTTCGCGCGATGCGGCTCTGGTAACATGCCGCCACACAAGGAGGCGGACATGGAGAAAACCGGAACGCCCGGCGCGCAGGCCGCAGCGCCCCTGAAGATCGTGCGCGTCGAAGCCATTCCCGTCGCGCTGCCCCTCACCAAGCCGGTCGTCATGGCCGGCGAGCGGATCGAGCGCTCGCAGAACCTCGTCGTCCGCATCGAAGCCGCCAATGGGCTCGTCGGCTGGGGCGAAGCCTCGTCCGCACCGCTCATGACCGGCGATGTGCTGCCGGGCATGGTGGCGGCCGTGGAGCGCTACCTCGCACCGCTCGTGGTCGGACAGGACGCCTTGAGACGTGCCGAGCTGCAGCAGCGCTGCGCCGCGGCGTTGCTGGGTAACACCGGCGCCAAGTGCGCGCTCGACATGGCGCTCAACGATCTCGTCGGGCGGCACCTCGGCGTCTCGCTCGCCGATCTCTTCGGCGGCCGCCTGCGTGAGGTGGTCGAGCCCATGTATCTCCTCGGCAATGCCACCGTCGAGGACGACATCGCCGAAGCCGGTCGCATGCTCGCGCAAGGCTGGCGCTTCTTCAAGCTCAAGATCGGTATCAAATCTCCCCTCGACGAAGCGGCATCGGCCGTTGCAATCCGCAAGCATCTGGGCGGCGACGT
>JBLNBW010000256.1:0-29739 GCA_050260255.1 Rhodospirillaceae bacterium
CGTCGAGCACACGCTGAACGAAGCGGTCAGTGCAAGAGGCTGGGACGCCGTTCCCGAAGCGCAGAAGGAAGGCGTGTCGCGCCCCGCTCCGGCGCCGCCCGCTTACGAAGACATGCTATACGACGTTTATCTCGCGCATGGCCGAACGCAGGGCAATGGGAAGAAAGCAGCGCGCGACAATCCCGCCTTCCGACGCTTCGTCGAATCCCAGCTCACCTGGGATCGCGCCATGGCGCAGGCACTTGCTGCCCGCGTGCGCCGGGAAGCCGGGCCCTTGGTGGTCGGCATCGCGGGCAGCGGCCACTTGCGCCACCAATACGGCATCGCCCACCAGCTCGCGGATCTCGGGGTGCGTGAAGTAGCGACGCTTCTGCCGTCGCAACGTAACGAAAACTGCAGCGAGCTCAAGACCGGTCTCGCCGATGCCATATTTTCGATTCCGAGGGCACCCGACGAACCGCCACAGAGGCCGCGACTGGGCGTGGAGCTCGGCGGCAAGAACGGCACAGTGGAAATCGTCGCGGTGACGCCCGGCAGTCTTGCCGAGCAAAGCAATCTGCGAAAAGGCGACCGCATCGTCGCCATCGCGGGCGCAGCGGTGAAAAGCGCCGCGCGGGTGGCCGCTGCCGTGCGCGCGCAGCCGCCCGGCACGTGGTTGCCGATGCAAGTACGCCGTGGTGAGGAAACGCTGGACGTCGTGGTCCGCTTCCCGCCCGAAACATGAGCCTGCGCACGCGCGCCGTCGTCCAGGGGCTGTTCGCCGTCGCGTGGCTGCTGCTGTCATGGGCAGCCGCCGCAGCGGACGACGCGCATCTCGACCTTGCCCTCGATCTCGATCCGGTCACGCGCCGCTTCGATGCCGTCGCACGATTCGAGACGACGCAAGGCGAGCTGCGCATGCGCCTTCATCGTTCGCTCGCGATTCGCAGCGTCCTGCTCGAGGACAAGCCCATCGCTCCGGGCACGCCGTCGGTGTCCGGTGAGAACGCGGTGTGGGTCGTGCCGCTGCGCGGCCGCGGCAAGGTCACCGTCGCCTACGGTGGAACGCTGCCCGCAATGGACACAGGCTTGGATCACCGCGGCGTGCTTCGCATTGCGGCACCCATGGCGTCCGCGGAGGGCAGCTTTCTTTCATCGGCGACGTACTGGTATCCGCGACCGCGCGACAGGTTCGCTTACCGCGTGACGCTCACCGTACCCGGCGCTCAGCGCGCCCTCGTCGCAGGCGATATGGTCGACGAAACGCTGCCGTCTCCCGCCGACGGACGCTATCGCGCCGTATTCGAGATGAAGCAGCCGTCCGACGGCATCGACCTGATGGCCGGCCCGTACGGCGTGGAAGAACGCATCCTCCAACGCGGGGGCGGCGCCCCACTGCGCCTGCGCACCTACTTCCCGCCAGCGCTGCGCGAGATCTCCTCCGCGTATCTCGACGACAGCGCCCGTTACATCGACATGTACTCGAAATCGATAGGCGCGTATCCGTACAGGTCGTTCTCCATCGTTGCGAGTCCGCTACCCACCGGCTTCGGCATGCCGACGTTGACGTATATGGGCGCGGACGTGCTGAAGCTGCCTTTCATACGCGCGACTTCGCTCGGACACGAAGTGCTGCACAACTGGTGGGGCAACGGCGTCCGTCCGGATTATGCAACCGGCAACTGGAGCGAAGGCCTCACCACGTTCATGGCCGACTATGCCTACAAGGAGCGCGAATCGCCCGACGCGGCGCGCGACATGCGGCTCGCGTGGGTGCGCGACATGGGCTCCGTGCCGGCGGAGGCCCGCATCTCGCTCGCGCAATTCCGCTCGCGAACGCATGGCGCCGAAGCGGCCGCGGGTTACGGCAAAGGCGCGATGGTGTTTTTCATGCTGCGCGATCTCATCGGCGCCGAAGCTTACGAGCGCGGCATACGAGCGTTCTGGGAACGGTATCGTTTCAAGACCGCTTCCTGGCAGGATCTCCAGCGGACGTTCGAGCAGGCGTCGGGCACACCGCTGCAGACGTTCTTCGATCAATGGTTGCGGCGGGCCGATGTTCCGCAGCTTGCGATCTCCGATGCGACCGCCCATGTCGTCAACGACCTGTACCGTGTGACGGTCACGATCGCCCAGCAAGGCGTGCCGTACAGTGTTCGCGTGCCACTCGCCGTCTCTTCCGGAGAACGCGTCGAGACCCATATCGCCACCGTCGACCAGGCGCGCAACGAAGTGCGCTTCGATATGCCGAACCGCCCGGATGCCGTGAGGCTCGATCCCGATCTCCGGCTGTGGCGGCTGCTGCAAGCCGACGAATTGCCGCCCATATTGCGCGGCTGGATAGTCGCGCCGTCGCCGCGCTATGTCGTGGCGTCCAGCGATCCCCGCGTACGGGATATCGCCGCGAAGCTCGCACGCCGCCTCTTTGAATCGACGCCGCAAGCCGCCGCCGATCCGGTCGTACAAGGCGTGCACGATCCGCTGCTCATCGTAGGGCTGCACCGCGATGTCGATGCGCTGCTCGCACGTTTGAAGCTCGCACCGCGTCCGGCCGTGCTGTCGGCCGCAGCGACGGCCTACGTCTGGACGGTGCCCCATATGCCGCACGGCGCAGCGCCCGTCGCCGTCATTTCGGCGCGCGACGCCGCAGCCCTCGAGGCACTGATGCGCCCGATTCCGCATTACGGTGCGCAAAGCTATCTTGCTTTCGACGAGGCACGCCTCGTGACGCGCGGCGTGTGGGCGGTCGCAACGCCCGCCGTCCCGGTCCGCCTGCGATGACCTGAACGCGCGCGACGTCCTGGCAGGTATACTCGAGCGCGCATCCTATTCGGAGGGCAAGAACGATGAAAATCGTCTCCATCAAGGCGAGCGTACACGAGATCGGAGCACACGTTCCGCTGCTCAAGCACCCGCTCCGCCGCAAGATCGTCTTCTGCACGGTGGACACCGACGACGGTTACACCGGCTACGGTTTGACCGGCGGACACTTCCTCCCGCTCGCCGTGGTCACCGCCATCACCCAGGAATTCCTGCCCGTCATCAAAGGCATGGACCCGCGGGACACCGAGGCCATACACGAGAAAGTGTGGTGGAAGCTCAACCAGCGCTCGATGACCGGCGTCGTATCGAGCGCGCTGTCGTGCATCGACATAGCCTGCTGGGACATTCACGGCAAGGCGACGGGACGGACCGTGGCGCAGCTGCTCGGCGGCGCGCGGGACTGGGCGCCGACCTACTGCACCTTCGGATTCCCCGAATACGATCGCGATCAGCTCGTGCAGGCGGCGAAGGACCGCTACGCCGAAGGACATCGTCGGCTCAAGCTCGTCGTCGCCGTGGACCAGGGCGGCTGGCAGGAAGACGCGAGGCGCATCCGTCTCGTGCGCGATGCGGTGGGCCCGGACGTCGAGCTCATGATCGACGCGAACTACATGTTCAATCCCGTGGATGCGAAGCAGCTCTGCCGCGCGGTCGAGGACTGCAATCTCACCTGGTTCGAAGAGCCGTTGTACGCGAACGACGTGCGTGCGATGGCGGATCTGCGGCGCAGCACGAAGATCCCGCTCGCCGCGGGACAGAACGAAGGCCATCGTTGGCGCCTGCGCGAGCTGATCGAGCATCAGGCGGTCGACATCATACAGCCCAACTGCTGCTACAACGGCGGCTATACCGAGACGCGCAAGGTCGCGCACATGGCGCAGATGTACAACATGCCGGTCGCAAACGGCGGCGGCTGGCCGCTGTTCAACATGCACACCATGGCCGGACTGATGAACGGCTGGCGCGTCGAGTTCCATCTCGACATGCAATCGATAGGCGAGCAGGTGTTCGTCGATCCGCCGCGGCCCCAGAACAATGTCGTTCGCATACCGGAAGCGCCCGGACTTGGCTTGACGCCGAACTTCGAAGTGCTGAAGGAAAGCAGGATCGGGTAAGTGTGAGCGGTGAGCCGGGCTTTACCGTCCGCTCCTCAAGAAGAAAGTCGCCCTGTCATCTTCACCACCCGCTGCTTCGCGGCACGGCGTACCGCCCATACGCCCATCCGCCTGCGCAGCGCTGAGCGCGGGTTGGCGATCAATGTGCCCGGATGTTGCGGCGACGTACGACGTCCGACCATTGCCTGATTTCATCCGCGAGATGCCGGCCGAGCTCTTCGGGCGTGCTGCCCAACGGCTCGACGCCCATGACGAGCAGACGCTCGCGAATCTCGGGAAGGCGCACGATCGGTACGATCTCGTGATTCAACCGTGTGATGATGCGCGCTACGATGTCATTGCCGCCGCCGGGCGCCACGGGAACCACGAGACGTATCGGCCGCTCGGGATAAGCTGCGGCCGCCGCGCCGGACAGCGCGGCGACAAGCGTCACACAGGTCAACAGCAGCACAGAGCCACGCACGCGGTCCTCCTTTGTTCGACGCGCGCCATTCTATCGTGCGCGCGCCGCTACACGTCGCCTATGTCTTCAAGCTCCGACTGTACCTCGAGCCATCGGTGCTCCGCCTCGCCGATGAGCCGTGTGACCTCCGTCTGGCGCAGCGCGAGGCCTTTGAGCTGATCGGGATCGGGGCTTTCGTAGAACGACGGATCGGCGAGCTGCTTGTCGATCGCCCCCTTCTCCTCGTGCCATGCGGCAAGACGCTGCTCGAGCTGCTCCGCCTCCTTGATCAATGGACGCCGGCGCGCGAGCTTCGCCTGCCGATCGGCCGCCGCCGCTGCTCGCGCTTCCTTGCGGGCAACCTTGTCCGCCGCCTGCACGGCATTCGCGCTGGCAGCCGCCTGCGCCAGACGCCGGGCATTGAGCCAGGCAAGATAGTCGTCGATGTCGCCGTCGAAAGGCTCGACACGGCCGTCGGCCACCAGGGCGAATTCATCGCACACGGTCCTCAGCAGTGCCCGATCGTGCGACACGAGCACGAGGCTGCCTTCGTATTCGGCGAGCGCCTTCGTCAGCGCGTGGCGCATCTCGAGATCGAGGTGATTCGTCGGCTCGTCGAGCAGCAGCAGATTCGGCCTGCGGCGCACGAGCAAGGCAAGCGCAAGGCGGGATTTCTCGCCGCCTGAAAACGGCTCCACCGGCGCGTCGGCCATGGCGCCGCGAAAATCGAACCCACCGAGGTAGTCGCGCAGCAACTGCTCGCGCGTTTGCGGTTCCTGCCGCAGCAGATGCTGCAACGGCGACTCCGAAGCGCGCAGCTGCTCGAGCTGATGCTGCGCGAAATAGCCGACGGCAAGACCGCGCCCTTCGAGGCGCCGTCCCGACGCGGGCGCGAGGTCGCCCGCGAGCAGCTTCACGAGCGTCGATTTGCCCGCGCCGTTCGGACCGAGGAGCCCCAGCCGGGTGCCGGGACGCAGGGCGAGATCGATGTCGCGCAGCACCACGCGCTCGCCGTAGCCTGCTGCAACCCGCTCCAACGAGAGCATCGGATCAGGCGCACGCGCGGGCTCGAGAAATTCGAAGTCGAACGGCGCATCCACGTGCGCTGCATCGATGCGCTCCATGCGGTCCAGCGCCTTCAAGCGGCTCTGCGCCTGGCGTGCCTTGGTCGCTTTCGCACGGAAACGCTCGACGAAACGCTCGAGATGCGCGATCTGCCGCTGCTGCTTTTCGTACATGGCCTGCTGCAGCGCGAGCTGCGCGGCCCGCTGCACCTCGAACGCCGAGTAATTGCCGGTGTACAGCGTGAGCCGCTGATTGCCTATGTGCGCGATGTGCGTCACGCTGCCATCGAGGAAGTCGCGATCGTGCGAGACGAGCAGCAGCGTGCCGCGATAGGCTGCGAGCCATTGCTCGAGCCAGACGATGGCATCGAGATCGAGATGGTTGGTGGGCTCGTCGAGCAGCAGCAGGTCGGCGCGGCTTACGAGCGCCTGTGCGAGATTGAGCCGCATCCGCCAGCCGCCGGAGAAATCGGCCACGGGGCGCTCCATCTCCGCGTCCGCGAACCCGAGGCCCGACAACAGCGATGCGGCTCGTGCGCGGGCGCCGTATCCCTCGATTTCATGAAGGCGCGCGTGCAGCTCGCCGACACGATGGCCATCGCCGGTCGTCTCGGCGGCCGCGAGCGCGCGTTCGACTGCTCGCAGTTCTGTGTCGCCGTCGAGCACGTAATCGATCGCCGGCGTCGGCAACGCAGGCGTCTCCTGCGCGACCGACCCTATGCGCCAGGCGGGCGGCAGCGTACAGTCGCCGCCATCGCCGTGCAGTTCTCCGCGCAGCACGGCGAACAGGCTGGACTTCCCGCTCCCGTTCGCGCCGACGAGACCCACCCGCCAGCCGGCATGAATCTGCAGCGTAAGGTCTTCGATGAGGCGCCGCGCACCGCGCGCGAGCGTGAAATTGCGGAACTGGATCACTGAGGCCGTGAATGATGAATGGTGGATGGTGAACCGTTCGGTTCATGGACCGCGATTTTACGCGAGACCGGCGCGCCACGCGGCAGCGCCGGCTTACTCCTAACGCCTCAGTCCTCACCGCGATAGCGCACGCGCTATCGCTGCAGCGACTCCCGCTCCATCAAGAGATACGTCCCGTAGGCGTTGATGCGGTTCGCCGCGTCGAAAGCCGGGACGTGCGCGAAGCGGCTCCAGTCCGTCTTGGCGTACGCTTCTTCGAAAGGCACGAAGTCCTCCACGGCCCTGCCCATCGTCTGCCGCAGGTAAAGGAGATAGTCGCGCGTGAGCGCGAGATCGCTCCGCGGATCGGTCGATACCTTGCCATGTCCCGGCACCATGACCTTGGGCTTCAATGCCAGCAGCCGGTCCATCGTCGCGAGCCATTGCTTGCTGTCCGCCTCGCCGACGAACGGTATGCGGCCTGTGAACATGATGTCTCCGGAGAACAGCAGGCCCTCCTCGCGCACCGCCACGACGAGATCCTCGGGCGAGTGCGCCGGACCGAGATGAACGAGGTCGAACGTGACCCCGCCGAGCTCGAAGCTTTCGTTTTCGCTCAGCCACCGGTCGGGCGCAACGACGCGCGTGCGGTCGTCGACCCAGGGCGACAGATCACGCCGCCGCTGCGCGAGACGCGCCTGCGCCTCGCCTTCGAGATAGGCGCGGGCACCGCCGTGAGCCCAGATTTCGGCGCCGATGTCCTTGAACGCCTGCAGGCCGTAGATGTGATCGGCATGGTAATGCGTGACGATCACGCGCTTTATCGGCACAGCCGCGATGCGTTTTATCGCCTCGATGAGCTCATGACCCAATGCCGGCGTGCCGAGCGCATCGATGACGACGACGCCGTCGCGCGTCACGACGAACCCCGCGTTCGAGTTGTAGCCCTCGTTCGCCGCGGACGCGACGCCGCCCTGTCCTTGCACGTAATAGCTGTGCGCGCCCACGGCAATCGGCATCACGCGCGCCTTGATGGGCTCGTAATCGGCAGCGCCGGCCGCAGCGATGCAGGCCGCGACGAGATACAGCACTGCGACGAAGCGCCGCCCGACACGCATCATGCGTAGCCCGGGTTGCCTGCGATATTCTCGAGCCGGGGCAGATTGAGCGTACGCGGCTTGATGACTTTCTGATCGCGCAGGTAGCGCGCCATGACGTCCCATATCGGCTCGCCGCCCGCCTTCTTCGCTTCCTCGCTCACCGGCGCCCATCCCGCGACCTTGTACGTCTTGCCCGCTTCGAGCGGCTTGCCGTGCAGCATCATGTTCGTGATGCGGCTGCCCATCTTCGCCGTAGGATCGCAGGTGTACTGCAGGCCGCCCACGCGCACCATGTCGCCGCCCTGTTGATAATACGGATCGGGATTGAACAGGTTGTCGCACACGTCCTCGAGTATCGTCTTGATCGTCTCGCCGGTCATGTTGGCGACGGTCGTGTAGGGATAGGTGATGGCGGTCTGGTCCAGCAGCTCCTCCATCGTGATGGCCTGTCCGGGCAGCAGCGTCGTGCCCCAGCGGAAGCCCGGCGAGAACGCGATCTCCGCATCCTTTACCGCCATGAGACCGTCGAGGATAAGCTGATCGTACGTGCCGTTGAAATTGCCGCGGCGATACAAGAGTCCTTCGGTCACCGCGAGCTTTTCTCCGAGCTTCGCTTCGTAGGGCGCGCGGATCTTGCCGATCAGCGCCTCCATGTCGGGATCCGCCGGCAGGAGCTTCGAGAATATCGGCAGCAGGCGATACTGATAGCCGGTTACCCGGCCGCCTTTGACCTCGAGGTCCAGCACGCCGAGGAATTTGCCGTTGCTTCCCGCATTGGTGACGAGCGTACGGCCGCCGGCATTCTCCACGATAATGGGTCCGGGCACGCCGTCGTGCGTGTGCCCGCCGAGTATTGCGTCCAGGCCGCGCACACGCGAAGCAAGCTTGAGATCGACGTCCATGCCGTTGTGCGAAAGCAGCACGACCGCCTGCGCGCCTTTGCCGCGCGCCTCGTCGACCGCCTTCTGCAGGCTCTCGTCCTGGATGCCGAAAGTCCAATCCGGCACGAAATAGCGCGGATTCGCGATGGGCGTGTAGGGAAAGGCCTGCCCCAAGATGGCGACCAGCACGCCGTTCATTTCCCTTAGCGTGTAGGGCTTGAAAACTTCGTCGCCGAAATCCGCCGTACGCACGTTCTGTGCAATGAATTCGATCCGGCCCTTGAAATCTTTGCCGATGATGGCCTGTAGGCGATCGGCGCCGAGCGTGAACTCCCAATGGCCGGTCATGATGTCCACACCGAGCAGCTTTGCCGCGTCGACCATGTCCTGACCGTTGGTCCACAACGAGGTCGCCGATCCCTGCCAGGTATCGCCGCCGTCGAGCAGCAGCGCGCCGGGCCGGCTTGCTTTGAGCCGCTTCACGAGCGTCGCAAGATGCGCGAAGCCGCCGACCTTGCCGAATGTGCGGGCCGCCTTCTCGAACTCGAGATAGGTGAACGCGTGCGCCTGCGCCGTGTGCGGGGCGATCTTGTAGTACTTCAGCAAGGCTTCGCCGACGAGGTGCGGCGGACGCCCCCTGCTTTCGGCAACGCCGATGTTCGCATTCGGCTCGCGGAAATAGATCGGCCGCAGCTGCGCGTGACTATCGGTGAAATGCAGCAGGCTCACGTTGCCATACCGCGGCACGTCGTACAGCGCCTCGGCTCCCGTGCTGCCTAGCGCGAGCGGGCTGTCGAGCGCGAAGCCGCCCGCGGCGGCCGTCGCGAGGAGCTGCAGGAATTCTCTGCGGGAGAGCGACATATTGCCGGTCAGGAGTGGGGAGTTAGGAGTGAGGAGTCAGGAGGGAGGAGTGAGGGGGGAACAAGGCGGCCGGGGGCGGTTTTTCACTCCGCGCCCCTCATACCTCACTCCTCACGTCATTTATTCACCGGCGAGTTCGGATCCATGAGGAGCGCGGTGACGTCCTTGATCTGCTGCTCCGTCAGTATCTGGTTGTGACCGAAGCGCGGCATGTTGGAGCACGCCGTGTACGCCTGCGGGTTATAGATCTTGCCGTAGGCGTACTTCTGCATGTCCTCACCGTAGCCGCGTATCTTCGCGAAGTGGTAGAGGCTGGGTCCTATCGTGCCGTACGAAATTTCCTCTTTCGTCAGCTGGTGGCACGCATAACAGTTGCCGCCCGATGGCGTCTTCGGATTGTCGGAGAACTGCTTGCCGACGCCGGTCTGCGCGATTTTCTCGCCTGCACGCCAATCGCCGAGCAGCTTGCCGTCGGCGGGATAGCGTATCGCGGCCTTCTGCGACGCATTGATTCTTTCTTCCTCGGCTTTCGTAAGCGGCTTGTCGTCCGGTCCGCGGCTGCACAGCGCCTGCACTTCATCCTGGTCCAGCCGGTCGAGCGTGGCCTGACCGCGCGCTGCGAACGAGCCGCGCATCACTTCGACCGCACGCTCGCGCACGGCGGTGTCCGACATCGTTGCGCAGCCCGCGACGAGCGCCGCGCCGCCTATCATCACCACATATCGGGTCTTCATGTTCTCCTCCTCAGCGCTTGAGCGCGGGTGCTTCCAGCACGCCGCCTTGCGCCTTGTGCGCAAGAAACGTCGTCAGCGCGACGGACGCCTCGGACGTGAACTTGAGATTGGGGAACCGCTGCTGACGGAAGCAGTCGTTGAGCCGCCATTGCATGCTGCGCAGTTCCCCCTGGGACACGCGATACGCAGGCCAGGTGGTGTACGCGCGCTGCGCATCGGCCGAATCGGTGAGGTTGGGCAGGTCCTGCAGCCGGATGCGCTTGCCCGGCTCGCCGTGGCACGTCGCGCACGCGAAGTCGTGCGGTCCGGCGCGGTAATAGAACATTTTCTCGCCCACGCGATAAGCCTCCTGCTCTTTCGGATGGCTCATCGGCGCGTTCATTTTTTCGCCGCGCGACTCGGCGGTGACGTAGGCGACGAGCGCCTCGATATCGGAGCGAACCTTGTCCGAGCCGAACGGCGTCTTCGTGGCTTCCGCAAAGGTGAAGCCCTGAAGCGTCGTCATGCAATGAACGAGACGCGTCTCGAGATCCATCACACGATCGGCATCGGGGAAATAGCGCGGCAGCACGGCATAAGCGCCTTTCACCACGCCCGGACCTTTACCGAGATCGCAACGTTCCAGCGAAACCTTCTTCGGGCCGCGCTTCTGCTTCCAGAGGTCTTCGCCGCGCGCCTCCCACAGCTCCGCGGGATTGCCGTCCTGCAACAGCTCGCGATATCGCGCGATGCCTTCCGCGGTCGATTTGTCCTGCGCCTGCGACGGCACGTATGCAGATGCGGCAAGCGCAGCCGCTGCGATCGCCGCCACACGCTTGCCGAGCGTTGCATACTTGCCGGCCCTGTCCCACACGTAAAAGCTCATGAGTCCCCTCCGTTCGGTATCCCGGACGTGCTTGTGTCAGCCGATCGTTGCCTCGTCGGTTCGCGTGTCGCCCTTGTTGTCCACCCACGTAATCGCGACCTTGTCGCCCTTGCTGCCCTTGAACTTGAAGTTGAGAAACGGATTTTTCGACACGGCGGGGCCCCACTGCGCGTTGAGCACCGTGCGCCCCTGATAGGTGGCCGTCACGTTCTGTATGAAATGCGCAGGGATGACGTTGCCGCTCGCATCCTTCCGCTGTCCGGTTTCCATTTCATGGTTGAACAGCACTTTCACGTCCACCACCCCGTTCGCCTCGGCCTTGGCGCGGATTTTCATCGGATCTGCCATGTGAACTCTCCTGTATGCGGTGTCGTCGATGCTTTAGCCGCCGCAGCCGCCAAGCGTCACTTTGATTTCCTTCACCGCCGTGTAGTACTTGCCGTCGGCCTTCACCAGCGCGTAAACGTTCGACGTCTGGCCCATCTTCACCCGCGTGCCGACCATCGGCTCCGTGCCCTGCGGAAGATCGAAGCTTGCCGCCAGCATGTTCGGATTCTTCTCGATCAGTATCGCGATCGATTCGGTCTTGGGAAGAGTGCTCTGCACGGTGACCGGCACCACCGCGCCGTTCTCGGCGATGTCCGGTGCGGTAAGCGTAATGCTCGTGCTCTGCGCCGGCTTGCCCGCGCCTATGGCCTTCAGCGTTTCGTCCAGGGTCTTGCCGGAGAACGCCGCCTTGTTCCATTCGGCCGCCGCAGCACGCGCGTCCTGCGGCTTCAAAAAGCCTGCGGCGAACAACGCGCCGAGCAGTGCCGCGCCGCCGCCGGTCTTCAATGCCTGTCTGCGAGATATGTCCATGCCCTCTCTCCTGTCGGAATTCCGAAACGACTACCTGGCCCCGTTTGCAATCCATCGCACCATTGCCGCGATGTCTTCGTCCTTCAAATGCGACTGCGCAGGCATCGGCACCGCGCCCCACGCGCCGCTTCCGCCCTTCTTCACCTTTTCAGCTAGCTTGCCTTCTACACCGTCGCGACCGCGGTACTTCGCCGCGATCTCGTTGAAGCCGGGGCCCACGACCTTGTTCGCGATGCCGTGGCACGCCAGGCAACCCGACCTGGTGACGAGATCCTTGCCGGAAGTGCCGCTCGCTTGCGCCGCCGGCCGGGCAGCGGCGACGGACGGGATATGCTGCCCGCGTACCGGGCCGTAGGTGCGCATCTGCGCCGCGAGATCGCCATGCGCATCCGCCGCATGGTCGGGCAGCGAGGACGTGATTTTAACTGCACTGGCGCAATTCTTCATGCATGCCGTGTTCTTGACGTCCGGCTTGCCGCGGACGGTCCACAGTCCGTGGTTGCGCGTCATGCCGTTGCGATTGGGCAGGCGCTCCTGAACTTCCTTCATGTTCCGATCGGAGAGCACGAAGTCGTCCGCGACGATGCCGCCGAGATTCAGGATATAAGCCGTCACGGCGTAAACCTCTTCGGTCGTGAGGGATTTGGGCACGTCCCAAGGCATCGCACGGCGAATGTAGTCCCACAGCGTCGACAGCGTGGAAAGCTTCATCAGGGTCGTGCGCTGCTGCTCGGGATCGAGGAGCGCCTTCACGCGCCCCGACTTCATGTCTTCTCGCGTCGTGCCGCCGACGACCGGCGTGAAAACCTCGTTGCTCTCGCCGAACGTGCCATGGCATGACGCGCACTTCGCTTCCCATACTTCCTGCCCCTTCGACACCGATCCGGAGCCCGGCGGCAGGCCCTTGAAATCCGGACGGACGTCGATGTCCCACGCGCTGATTTCGGCCGGCGTGGCAGCGCGCCCGACGCCCGCATAACGGTCCTGGGCCGCGGTTGCGCCGGACGCGACGATCAGCGCAACCGCCGAGATCTCAATCCACCTGGACATTCCTCACCTCGCCGCTCTCGGTAACCTGCCACGACTGGATAGCGTTGTTGTGATAGATCGAGCGGGAGCCGCGCACCGCACGCAGCTGACCGATCTTCGGCTGTACGTAGCCGGTTTCGTCGACCGCACGGCTTTGCAATATGGCAGGCGAGCCATCCCACACCCAGTCGATGTTGAAGCGGGTGAGCGCCTTGGCGAGCACCGGTGTTTCGAGACGCGCCGTGCGCCAGTTACGTCCACCGTCGAACGACACATCGACGCGCCGGACCTTTCCGCGGCCCGACCAAGCGAGGCCCGTCACGTTGTAATACCCCTTCTCGAGCAGCTTCTGGCCGCCGGAAGGCGTGGTGATGACCGATTTGCACTCCTGTATGGACGTGTACTGACGATGCATGCCGTCCGGCATGAGATCGACGTAATGCAGCGTCTCGTCCTTCGTCCCGTAGGGCTCGTCGCCCACCTCGATGCGGCGCACCCATTTGACCCATGACACGCCCTGCAGTCCCGGCGCGACGAGCCGCAGCGGGTAACCGTTCTCCGGGCGCAGCATCTCGCCGTTCTGGCCGTACGCGACGATGACATCGTCCAGCGCGCGATCCATCGGCAGGGTGCGCGTCATGCCCGAGCCGTCGGCGCCTTCGGCGAGCACGAATTTTCCGGCCTTCTTGTCCCAGCCGCAGTCGTCGAGCAGCACGGAGAGCGGTACGCCGGTGAACTCGCTGCAGGCGAGCATGCCGTGCGTGTATTGCACGGTCGGCACGGCGACGTTGCGCCATTCCATGCCGCTGTTCGCTCCGCACTCGATGAAATGAATGCGCGACACCGACGGCAGACGCATGAGGTCGTCCATGGTGTAAACCTTCGCGCGCTTCACCAGCCCGTTGATCATCAGGCGATGCCGTGCCGGATCAATCTCGTGCCAGCCCTGGTGATGGCGCTCGAAGTGCAGGCCGCTCGGGGTAATGATCCCGAACAGCCCCTGGAGCGGTGTGAACGACACCGACGCGGCCGACACGCGGGTCAAGCCCGGGCTTTCGCGCCGCTGGAGGTTGTGCTCGTACTGTGCTGGCGAGCCGTACGGCCGCGATGCCACGGGCTTCCCGAGACTCTTGCTGTGCGCAGGCAATTCCAGGATCGCGGGATCGCCTTCGGCTGCGCGCACGACCGCGGCCCCGGCCAGCGAGCCGCCGACCGCCAGAGCGGTTTTCAGAAAGCCGCGCCGCCCGCTGCCGATCGCGGCGATCTCTTCGGGTGTAAGAAAGCTCTCGGGCGCTCGCTGCAGGCGTCCGCTGCGTCGGGTGAACAAAGACATGGGCCTCGGTCCCTGGCGGTCTGCGAATCGCGCAAGACGCGAGCGATCACGCGCTCTGCTTGCGTCGCTGCGGAGGAAGGAGCTTGACGAGGCTTTTGCGCAAAGGCTGGCGCTCGTCCATGCGGCCGGCGATCTGCGTGCATACCGTGCGGC
Source organism: Rhodospirillaceae bacterium (assembly GCA_050260255.1). Lineage (GTDB taxonomy): Bacteria > Pseudomonadota > Gammaproteobacteria > Burkholderiales > SG8-41 > JAQGMV01. Next base: position 14,132 of record JBLNBW010000256.1, read on the forward strand.
AGATTTCGACCATTGTGGGGTCGGCTATGCGATAAAAGACCTGGTTGCCGTCCTTGCGCTTTGCGACGACCCCGGCGCGATACATGAGGCCGAGATGGCGGGAAACGTTCGTCTGGGTCGCTCCGAGCTCATCGACGATGTTGTTGACCGACTTCTCTTCCTGGCAGATCGCATGCATGATCTTGAGGCGAGTCGGCTCGGACATCACCGAAAAATACGAAGCCACCACGTCGAATACCGCGTCCAGCTCTTCCAAGGGCTCTCCTCCTTCGTTCAGTTCGACTGTATGCGCCTATGCGCATATTGTCAACTCTGGTAATGCGCATACCGCTTGTCCGCGAGCACCATTGGTATCCGACGCCCCGCGCGCCATAATGGCGGCCAAAAGACAAGTTGCGACCATGCCGTCATTTCGCCGCCGTGCCCGGTGTTTGCTGCGTGCCGCCATCGTGGCGGCAACGCTGCTTGCCGTAGCGCGGCCCTGCTCCGCCGGCGCCTTCTCGGGCAAAGTCGTAGTCGTGGTGGACGGCGATACGGTGGTCGTGCGCGACGAGCGCGCAGCCCGCCACGAGATCCGGCTCGCCGGCATAGATGCTCCGGAGATCGCACAGTCCTACGGCGTGCGCTCGCGCAGCAACCTGGCGGAGCTCATCTACGGCAGGCAGGTGACGGTGTCGTGGTACAAGCGCGACCGCTACAACCGCGTGCTGGGCCGCATCATCGTCACGCGCAGCGAGCGCTGCGGGGTCGACGTATGCTCGAAAGCGCTTGATGCCGGCTATCTGCAGGTGGCCTCGGGGCTTGCATGGCACGATCGCGAGCACCTCGACGAGCAGCCGGCCGAAGACCGGCTGCGCTACGCGCGCGCAGAACACGAAGCCCGCAGCCGCCGCGCCGGCCTGTGGGCCGAGTCCGCTCCCATGCCGCCGTGGCGCTATCGCCATCTGCATCCGCGGCAGATGCGCGAGCGCGCTTCCCTGCCTTGAACGACGCCGCGCGGATCGCGACCCCCGTGAGCGCATGCTTGTCCGTCTCGGGCGGTACGTGCACTATTCTCTCGCGCAGACCACTAAAGGGGAGGACGGCATGTCAAGGACAATGACGGCGTTGTTGGGCGCCCTTGCGCTCGCAGGATGCTTGGGTGCGATGCAGGCCCGCGCCGCCGACGATTATCCGAATCGTCCTATCCGGGTGATCGTGCCGCTCGCGCCGGGCGGCGGCAGCGATTACACGGCGCGCTTCATCGGCCAGCGCCTGGCCGAGCGCACGGGGCAGTCGGTGGTCGTCGACAATCGGCCCGGCGCTTCGGGAATATTGGGTACGGATCTCGTCGCCAAAGCGACCCCCGACGGCTACACCGTGCTGCTCGCGTATTCGACGCATGCCCAAAGCGCGCAACTGTTCAAGTCGCTGCCGTACGACCCCATCAAGGATTTCGCGCCAGTGACCGAAGTGATCTCGACGCCGCTCGGCATGCTCGTTCACCCGTCGGTGCCCGCGAAAACGGTGAAGGAGTTCATCGCTTACGCGAAAGCGAGCAACGGCAAGCTCAACTACGGCTCTTCGGGCCCCGGCAGCTCTCCGCATCTCACGACCGAGCTGCTCGCCTCGATGGCGGGCTTCAGGATGACGCACATACCGTACAAAGGCGTGGCGCAATACATCACCGCGCAGCTCGGCAACGAAGTACAGTTCACGTTCTCCAACATGTTCACGACGATGCCGCACTGGAAGTCGGGCCGGCTGCGCATACTTGGGCACACCGGAACCAAGCGTTCCGAGGCCATGCCCGACATACCGACGATCGCCGAAGCGGGCGTGCCGGGGTTCGAATCGCTCACGTGGTACGGCTATCTCGCGCCCGCAAAAACGCCGCGGGCTGCCGTGGACGCATTGCAGAAACACATCGCAGCGATCGTGAGCCTCCCCGAGGTGCGTAAAACGCTGGTCGAACAAGGCAACGAGCCGGTCGTCAATACGCCGGACGAATTTGCGAAAGTCATCCGCGACGATGCCGAGAAATGGGGCGCGATCGGGAGGAAGCTCGGCGTGAGCTTGGATTGAGAAAGCCTGAATCGTGAACGCCGCACAAGCGGCTCGCGATTCACGACTCACTACAAGCGGTCTCAAAACCAAAAATGGACAGGATTAACACGATTAACAAGATAAGAACGACCAGCTTTTTCGCCTCAATCCTGTAAATCGTGTAAATCCTGTCTATGGTTTTCGGGCATTTTTGAGATGAGTTCTAATCACTACTCACTGCTCACCACTCACCATTCCCCGGTTCGAGCATGAAAGCCATGGTGTTGCACGGGCTTGGGCAGCCGCTCAGGCTCGAGGAAGTTCCCATACCCAAGGTCGGCCCCAACGACGTGCTCGTGCGCGTGCGCGCGTGCGGCATCGGGCTCACGGTCGTGAACATGATCGCCACACCGGGACGTGTCACGTCGTATCCGCGCATTCCCGGCCACGAAATCGCCGGCGAGGTGGTGGAGATCGGGACGGAAGTGAGCACGGTACGGGTAGGCCAGCGCGTCACCAACCATTTCTATCTCACGTGCGGACAATGCCGCAACTGCCGGGGCGGACGCGAGACGCTGTGCCTGCATCCGCGCGGCAACGTAGGTGCAGCGTGCGACGGCGGCTATGCGGAATACGTCAAGCTGCCCGCGCGCAACGTCGTGGCCATTCCCGACGGCGTTTCGGAGGTCGATGCGGCCGTCGCCTCGGACGCGATTGCAACGCCGTATCATGCATGCCGCAAGGAAGCACGCATAGGTCCCGGCGATGACGTCCTCATTGTCGGCGCCGGCGGCGGCGTCGGTATCCACATGGTTCAGATGGCGCGGCTCTGCGGAGGCCGCGTGCTCGCAGCGGATATCGGAGCAGACAAGCTCGCGCTCGCGCGCGACGCCGGTGCGGACGTGTCGTTCGATGCACGAGACGGCGACCTGGCGGCGAAAGTGATGGCCGCGACCGACGGCCGCGGCGCCGACGCGGCCATAGACGTCGTCGGCAGCCGCGACACGTTGACCGCTGCAATGCGCTCGCTTGGCATGGGCGGGCGTCTCGTGATCATAGGCACGAAGCCGCAGCCGGTGTATGGCAGTGATCCCAGCTTCACCGTGAACCCGGTCGACTTCCTGCACCGTGGGCTCGAGCTGCACTCCTCCCGCTATGTGACGCTATCGGAAATCGAGCAGACGCTGGAGCTCGTGCGGCAGGGCCGCATCAAGCCTGTCGTCACGCGCCTCTTCGAGTTGTCGGAAGTACAACAGGCCCACGAGCTCATCCGCAACCACGCGACTATGGGCCGCATAGCCATGCAGATCGCGCACTGACGGCTCGCGCCGCACGCCGATGCGGCGCACCGCCAATCCCACAGGGCATGCCGCTTGCCTCACCCGGGATTCGCTAGCCCGTGTAGGAGCCCGACGCTTGGCGCTGTCCGCGCAATCCGTGCCCACCGGTTTGTCATGGCCTGCCGGTTTTCAGTCGGCCCTTTCGCCACACGGTCCCGGGGCAGCGCAGATCGCCGACCTGTCATGGACGCTCTTCGTCGGCGGCGCAGTCGTCTTTCTCTTCGTTATCGCATGCCTCATCGTCGCGATGCGCGGGCGCGCGCAACTACGCGCCCGCCTTTCGACGCGCAGCGCGATCATCGTTTGTGGCATAGCGTTTCCCGCCATCGTACTTACCGGGTTGCTGCTGTACACGGTTCTCGCCGCCGCGTCGATAAAGTCGAACGCGGGTGAAGCGCGTCTGCGCATCGAGATCACCGGTGAGCAATGGTGGTGGCGCGTCCATTATCTGCGCAGCGACGGCAGCGTCGATTTCGTGCTCGCCAACGAAGTCCGCGTGCCAGTCGGTGTCCCGGTCGAGCTGCTGCTCAAATCCGCGGATGTGATACACAGCTTCTGGGTGCCCAGCCTCGCGGGCAAAGTCGACATGATCCCCGGACGCGTAAACCGCCTGCACATGACCGCCGAACGCGCCGGCGTGTTTCGCGGCCAGTGTGCCGAGTACTGCGGCGGGCCGCATGCGCGCATGGCGTTGTTCGTCATCGCGGAGGAGGTCCATCGCTACGATTCCTGGGCCGAGCGCCAGCGCACGGAGGCGGCACAGCCTGACGATGGGATGGCCCAGCGCGGGCGCGCGCTGTTCCTCGAACGCTGCGGTGTATGCCATGCGGTACGCGGCTCCGCCGCCGACGGCCAGCGCGGACCGGATCTCACGCACATCGCGGGCCGCGTCTCGATCGGCGCCGGAACGTTGCCCAACAACGAAGGCACGCTCGCGGCATGGATCGCAGACAGCCACGCCGCAAAACCCGGCAACCTGATGCCGCGCCTCGATATCTACAGCGGCAGCGAGCTCTTGGCGCTTGCCGCGTACCTGATGAGCCTGGAATGAGCGACGGGGCAACTTCGAACACGGCCCGCAGCAGCGCAGCGCACGGCAGCGCGGACAGAATCGTGCCGGACTTCTCGTCGCGCCCCGGGGGGGAGCTCGAAGCGCTGCGCGCCATCTGGGAGCCGCCGCGCGGGCTGCGCTTCCTTACGGTCATCAACAACAATTACATCGGCATTCTGTACATCGCCACCGCATTTCTCTTCTTCGTGCTCGCAGGCATCGTCGCGCTCGTGATGCGCGTGCAGCTCGCCGTGCCGGAGAACACCCTCGTCGCGCCCCAGCTTTACAATCAGCTCTTTACCATGCACGGCACGACCATGATGTTTTTATTCGCCGTGCCCGCCGTGGAAGCCGCGGGGGTGCTGCTGCTGCCGAATATGCTCGGCGCGCGCGATCTTCCTTTCCCGCGGCTCTCCGCGTACGCGTACTGGGCCTATGCCGTCGGCAGCGTCGTATTCTTCTGCAGCCTGTTCTTCGGCGTTGCGCCGCAAGGCGGCTGGTTCATGTATCCGCCATTGACGGGCGCAAAGTATTCGCCCGGCATCGCCGAGGACTTCTGGCTCCTGGGCATCGGCTTCATCGAGATCTCGGCGATCGCCGGTGCGATAGAAATCATCGTCGGCGTGCTGCGCACTCGCGCGCCCGGCATGACGCTCGATCGCATGCCGCTGTTCGCCTGGGCCATGCTCGCATTCGCGGCCATGATCGTGTTCGCGTTCCCTGCCGTGATCCTCGCGACGGCTCTGCTCGAGCTCGAGCGCGCCTTCGACTGGCCTTTTTTCGCGGCGGAACGAGGCGGCGACCCGCTTCTGTGGCAGCACCTCTTCTGGTTCTTCGGTCATCCGGAGGTGTACATCATCTTCCTCCCCGCCGCGGGAATGGTGTCGATGATCGTTCCCGCGATGGCTCGCACGCCACTCGTCGGATACCGCGCCGTCGCGATCGCGCTGGTCGGGACGGCGTTCCTGAGTTTCGGCTTGTGGGTGCACCACATGTTCGCGACCGGCATTCCGCAACTGTCGGTGAGCTTTTTTTCCGCGGCAAGCATGGCGGTCGCGATACCGAGCGGCATGCAGGTATTTGCGTGGATCGCTACCATCGCCGCAGGACGGGCTCGTCTCGCAACCCCCATGCTGTTCGTGCTCGGCTTCCTCTTCATCTTCGTGCTCGGCGGTCTTACCGGCGTCATGGTCGCCGCCGTTCCCTTCGACTGGCAGGCGCACGACACCTATTTCATCGTCGCTCACCTGCACTACGTGCTGTTCGGCGGCATGGTATTCCCCCTGTTCGCCGCGGCCTATTACTGGATGCCGTACGTGAGCCGGCGTCCACTGTCGGAGCGTGTCGGGCGATGGGTGTTCGGGCTCCTGTTCGTCGGCTTCAATCTCGCGTTCTTCCCGATGCACATTACGGGTCTTGCCGGCATGCCCCGCCGCGTTTACACCTACTCCGCCGGACTCGGCTGGGATGGCCTCAACATGGCTTCGACGGTCGGAGCTTTCATCATTGCGGCCGGCATCGTCGTCTTCGCGATCGACGTGGCGCGCAATTTCCGCCTGTCCTTCGATCACAATGCCGGCAACATATGGCACGCAGGCACCCTGGAATGGCTGCCCAGCGGCACCTACGGCACTCGCAGCATACCGCTCGTGAAAAGCCGCGAGCCGCTATGGGACCAGCGTGATCTTGCGCAGGACGTGGAAGCCGGGCGCTACTACCTGCCCGGCGCGCCGACCGGCAGCCGCGAGACGCTCGTGACCAGCGCAGTCGATGCACGGCTGCAGTACGTGCTGCGCCTCCCCGGCCCGGGATGGGCGCCTTTCATCGGCGCGCTCGGGACAGCGGGTTTTTTTCTTCTGCTCACCGTAAAGCTCGTTGCCCTTGCCGCGCTGTGCGCCGTGATAGCGATCGCGAGCGTATTGCACTGGTTATGGCGGCTGGACGACGATCCGCCACGCGCGTCGGTCGACGTAGGCGGCGGCGTTACCCTTCCGGCCCACGCAACCGGCTCGGTATCGCATTCCTGGTGGGCTATGGTCGTGCTCATCGCCGTCGCGGCCTCGGTGTTCGGCTGTCTGGTCTTTTCGTACTTTTATCTGTGGACCGTGTCGCCGGAGTCATGGCCTCCTGCCGACGAGCTCGGCACGCCACCGTACGCCGCAGCGGCTCTGTTGCTTGCTTCGAGCGGTGCCGTGGCATACGCGGGGCGCGCCCTGCGTAAAGAGCGCCACGGCTCCGTACGTTTCGCCCTCGCCATTGCGATCGCGCTCGCGCTTGCCGGATTCATCGGCGACTTCATCGGACATTGGCACACCTCGCTGCGTCCCAGTACTTCCGGATATGCCGCCGTCGTCTACACCGTTCTCGGCGTGCACGGTTTCTATGCCGTCATATCGGCCGCGATGGCCTCCTTCGCCCTCGCCCGCTCGTGGGCAGGTAGGCTCACCGCCATGCGGCCCGCCGCGTACGACAACACCATGCTGCTATGGCATTACGCGGTAGCACAGAATCTTGCCGGCATGGCGCTCGTGCACGGCTTTCCGCGTCTGGTGCATTGATGAGGACGAGCCGAACCGTGTCGGGCCCGGGAGTTGCGACAAGCATCGCGATCTGGGCCCTCCACTTCACCGTGGTATACGGCTACACCGCTCTCGCTTGCGCCCGCGGATACGAAGCGGCAATCACGGCGGTGGTAAACGCGGCCACGGTACTGGCGGTTTGCGCGGCGGCGCTCGTCCTATGGCGGTCGATGCTTACAGCGGAGCGAGACTGGCTTGGCGCGGGAGTGGCCGGGCTTGCGCTCTTCGCTATCGTTCTGGAAGGGCTGCCGGTGTGGATCGTCTCACCATGCGCTTGATCCGAACCCCCTTCGGCGCCGCATTATGGATAGCATTGCTGATGGGCGGCTGCGGCAATGCGCGAACGGCGCCTTCGATCGGCGATGCCGAGCACGGAAAGCTGCTGCTGCGTCAATACGGCTGCGGCGCGTGTCACCGGATACCCGGTGTGGCGGTGGCGCACGGCAACGTCGGACCGTCGCTGGAGCGCATAGCCGAACGGGTGTACCTCGCCGGCATGCTGCCTAACGTGCCCGAGAACATGGTCCGCTGGATACGCGCGCCTCGCGCCATCGACCCGCTCACCGGCATGCCCGACCTGAGGGTGCCTGAGCCGCATGCCCGCGACATGACAGCATACCTTTACACGTTGCGATGAGGCACTGGAAACATACCGCGCTCGTGTTCGCGGCGTTGGCCGTTGCGGGTGCAATCGCCGCTGCACTCGTGATCGCGACCGGGGTGTACAACGTCGCGGCGACCGAGCAGCATTACGCCCCAGTCTATCAGGCGCTCGAAGGCAGCATGCGCGCTTCGATAAAGCGCAGAGCGCAGAACGTGGTGGTTCCCGCTATTGACGATCCTGCGCAGATCGACGCAGGTCTCATGCTGTACCGCAAGCATTGCGCGCAGTGCCACGGCGCACCCGGCGTATCGCCCGAACCCTTTGCGCTCGGACTCAATCCGCAGCCCGCCAACCTCGCCTACACCGCACGCACTTGGTCTGCGCAGGAGCTGTACTGGGTCATCGCAACCGGCATACGCATGACCGGCATGCCGGCGTGGCGTCACAGATTCACCGAGAGCGAGACCTGGGCAGTGGTGGCGTTCTTGAAGCGTCTGCCGTATCTCGCACCCGACATTTATGCGGAGCTCGAGTCCCGAGCCGAACCGGCGTCGCCGCAAGATGTACGACATGACGCGCCGGATGCCAAGCGCGGCCAAGCGGCGCTGCACCAGTACGCGTGCATCACCTGCCATGAAATTCCGGGAGTCGTGGGCGCGACGGTGCCGGTGGGTCCGCCGCTTGCGCGTCTGGCGACTCGCCGGCTCATTGCCGGCATGCTGCCGAACACCGAGGACAATCTGGTGCGGTGGCTGCGCCAGCCGCGGGAAATCAATCCGAGAACGGCGATGCCGGATCTGGGCGTCTCGGAAGCCGACGCCCGCGACATCGCCGCGTTCCTCTACACGCTCAAATAGGCGTCAGTCGAGCTTCGCACCGCTCTGCTTCACGAGCTTGGTCCACTTGTCCAGATCCGCGAGCAGATACTTGCGAAACTCCTCCGGCGAGTTGCCCACCGGCTCGGACCCGTCCGACAGAATGCGATCTTTCACATCGGGCTGCCGGATGATGTTGACCATGTCGGTGTTGAGCTTGGTGACGAGCGGCTTGCCCATTTTCGCCGGTCCCATCACGCCGTACCAGCCGACGACTTCGAATCCGGGAAGCGCTTCCGCCATCGCGGGAATGTCCGGCAATGCGTTGAGCCGCTTGGGTGTGGTCACTGCGATCGCCTTGAGCTTGCCCGAGCGCACCAGCACCATGGCGCCCTGCATCCCGGCGAAGTTGAACTGATACTGTCCCGCAATGAGATCGATGAGCGCCGGTCCCGTGCCTTTGTAGGGAATGTGCTGAGCCTTGACGCCGGCCATGATCTTGTAGAGCTCGCCCGCGAGATGCCCGCCGCTGCCGTTGCCCGCAGAACCGAAGTTCAGCGGACCTTTGAACGACTTGGTCCATTCGATGAATTCCTTCGGCGTCTTCGGAGGCGACGACGGATTGACGACCAGCAGCAGTCCCGCGGCCGTGAGTTGGGTGATGGGCGTGAAGTCGTTGACCGGGTGATAGGGCAGCTTGGGATTCAGCGCGGCATTCACGATGTGCTGGTGGTACGCCAGCAGCAGCGTGTAGCCGTCCGGACGCGCGTTCGCGGTGAGCTCGCCTGCGATGACGCCGGAAGCGCTCGCGCGATTGTCGACGACCACCTGCTCCTTGTAGAGATCGGTGAGTTTCGCACCGACGAGCCGCGCCAGGATGTCGGTGGTACCTCCCGGTGCAGCCGGTGTAATGAGACGCACAGGGCGCGTGGGATATTTGCCTGCATCCTGCGCGCAGGCAGCGGACGTCGCCGCGGAAAGCACAGTCCCGACCAGCGCTGCGCCGAGAGCGTAAGACACGCGTTTCATGGTGATCCTCCTGTTATTGGAGCAGCCGTGCTTTGCGCCGGCGCATCGGCGCGAATTGTCCCATAGATTGCCCCACGAACAAATTCATCATGCATGGACGACGCAGACGTCCGAACGATGGCGGCCTATGCTGGCGCCCGTTTCCGGCAAGGTAAACTAACGAGGTCCGCAAAGAAGAGCAGCGCCGTGAAGCCCACCACCAGGATGGCCCTCCTGTCGATCGCGACGTCGCTCGTCACGCTCGCGTTGAAGTTCGGCGCGTACTTTCTTACGGGGTCGGTGGGGATGCTCTCCGACGCGCTCGAAGCGTTCGTCAACCTCGCGGCAGGACTTGTCGCGCTGGGGGCCATCACGATTGCGGCACAGCCGGCCGACGACCGCCACGCGTACGGCTACGACAAGGCGGAATATTTTTCGAGCGGCGTCGAAGGGATACTGATACTCGTCGCAGCGGTCTCCATCATGATTGCAGCGGTCCAGCGCTTCATCGACCCCGTGCCGCTGCACAACGTCGGCCCCGGCATCGCGGTCGGTCTGCTCGCTGCGGCGATGAACTTCGCGGCCGCGAAAACGATGCTGGGCGTGGCGAAGAAGCACGACAGCATCGCGATCGAGGCCGATGCAAAGCACCTTCTTACGGACGTGTGGACGACGGCTGGCGTGCTCGCGGGATTGGCAGTGATCATGCTCGCGCCCGAATGGCACGTGCTCGATCCGCTCATCGCCGTCGCAGTCGCGGTTCACATCATCTTCACCGGCATAGAGCTGTTGCGCCGGACCACCCATGGTCTCATGGACGCAGCGCTGCCGCGCGAGGAAATACGCAAAACCGAAGAAGTGATACAGCGCCTGCTGCCCGCGTCGGCAAGCTTCCACGATCTGCGTACGCGCAAGGCGGGCGCGCGGCGCTTCATCGAGTTTCACCTCCTCGTGCCGGGCGCGATGAGCGTCATGGAATCGCACAAGCTGTGCGACCGCATCGAGGAAGCGCTGGGGAAGATGCTGCAGAAGGTCCGCGTGACCATACACGTCGAGCCGGCCGAGACGGAGAAGCCGCATGCGCCCGCGCGCCGCCATGACGCACGGCACGCTTAGAGCGAGGCGTTACTGCGCCGTAATGCCGTAAGTCTTCACGACCTTCGCCCAGCGGTCCATCTCGCCCAGCAGGAACTTCTGCAGTGTCGCGGGATCGCTCACCTGCAAATCCATTCCCAGTTGCTCGGTGAGCTGTTTGCGCACTTCGGGGATGTTCAGCACTTTCACGAGTTCGGCGTGCAACTTGTCGAGGACGGGTTTGGGCGTGCCGGCCGGCGCGAAAATGCCCCACCACGCGAGCGCGGAAAATCCCGGGAATCCCTGTTCGGCAAGCGCCGCCACGTCGGGCATCGCGTGCGAGCGGGTGTTGCCGGTGACCGCGATCGCGCGCATTTTGCCACCGCGCACCTGAGGCGCGACCAGCGCGATAGACCCTATTCCGAGATCCACGTGGCCGGCGAGCACGTCGACGGTCAGCGGACCGCCGCCCTTGTACGGCACGTGCACGATTCTGAATGCCCCGGCTTCCTGCAGCAGCGTCATTGTGAGATGACCAAGGCTGCCTGCGCCCACCGAACCGTAGGTGACGCTGTCCGGCTTGGCCTTCGCAATGCTCATCACGTCGGCGAACGTCTTGTAGGGCTTGTTGAGGTTCGTGACGATGGCCATGGCGGACGTGCCGACGAGCATCACCGGCGCGAGATCCTTCGTCGTGTCGAACGGCAGATTCGGTATCAGCGCGGGATTCACCGCATGCGTGTCGAACACGAAGAGAAACGTATAGCCGTCGGGCGCCGATTTCGCCGCGATGCCGGTGCCTATAGAACCCGAGCCGCCGGGCCGGTTGTCCACGACGAACTGCTGGCCGAGGGCGGGCGACAATCTGCTGGCAAGCAAACGCGCCAGCGGATCCACGGTGCCGCCCGGCGGAAATGGAACGATCAGGCGTACCGCCCGGTTGGGCCAGTCCGTCGCCTGCCCCACCGCTCCCGGCGCGACGATCACCGCCAGCACCGCAGCGACCCACCTCGCCAATGTCGCTTTCCAGTTCGGCATATCCGTCCTCCCTGTAATGCCCGCTAGCCTAACACGATGCCGCATAGCGGACTCCATGCCGCAGCGCAGCATTGAGTCCGGCACGGCACCCCGGCATAATGGCGGCCCTTGCCGTCGGCATGTGCGCTGCAGGCGTATCCAACTTAACGTTTGCGCGAACCTCTAAGCCTTCCCGAACACATGAACAAATCCCCCTGGAGCAGCTACGGACGACCGCAGGCCAATACCGAGACTCCAGCGCGGCGTGATGACCCGACTTTCGGCGCGGCAGCGAAGGTCGCTCGCGGGCGCGAGCAGATGTTGCGCTATCTGCAGCACACGCTGAAGGAATACGCCGATATACGCGCGGGCCGCAGCGGCTATCAGCGCCTCCTCGCCGACGCCCTGAAGCCGTCGCCTCGTCCCGAGAGCATCGAGGAACGCCTTCGTCGCCTGAGCGGCGAGTAAGGCGTCCTCTTTCGCTCCTCTTCTACGCGTTAGCAGCGCCCTTCGGGCACGGCTACAATAGCCGCGCGCCCTGCCAGGCGTAATGCACGCAATCCAGAAACCTCCGGGAGCAAGCATGAAAAGACCGACACACGCGGTATGCCGTATGGTGCTGGTGACCTGCGCCGCTTTCTGCACGCTGCCTGCCGTAGCCCAGCAGTACCCGAACAAGCCCGTGCGCGTCATCGTCCCGTTCGGTGCCGGCGGGCCCGCCGACATCTACGCGCGCTATATCTCCCAGCGGCTGTCCGAGAGCATGGGCCAGCAGTTCATCGTCGACGACAGGCCCGGTGCGGGCTCGCTCATAGGGACCGAGCTCGTGCAGAAATCGCCGCCCGATGGCTATACGCTGCTCATGATGTCGAACACGCACACCGTCAACGAATCGCTGGTACCGAAAAAACCGTTCACCCTCATGAAGGATTTCGTCGGCATCGCGCCGGTGAACTACTCCGACCTGCTCCTCGTGGTCCATCCCACCGTGCCGGTGAAGAATGTGAAAGAGCTGATCGCGCTGGCGAAGTCACGGCCCAAGGGTATGAACTACGCATCGTCCGGCACCGGGACGCCGTATCACATGGCGGGCGAGCTCTTCAAAGCGATGGCTCATGTCGACATCATCCACGTGCCGCACAAGAGCAGCGGCGATGCACGCACCAGCGTGATGAGCGGGCAGGTCGAAATGATGATGGATGCGATCACCACCATGGCGCCGCTCGCACGCGCCGCCAGGGTGCGCGCCATCGCGACGACGGGGCTCAAGCGCTCGAGCGTCATGCCCGAAGTGCCGACCGTCGCCGAATCGGGCGTCCCGGGTTACGAAGCGACGATATGGCTGGGCCTCATGGCGCCGACGGGAACGCCGCAGCCGATCGTCGAGCGCCTGAATGCCGAAGTGAACAAAATCCTCAAGCGGCCGGACCTCAAGCGCGCGTGGAACGAGCAAGGGGCCGAGCCGATGATCATGTCGCCCGCCGAGTTCGAGAAATACCTGAACCAGGACATCGCGAAATGGGCGAAGATCGTGAAGATTTCCGGGGCCCGTCCAGAGCAGTAGACAGCCGCATTGGGACCGCCGGGCGGCAGTCTTCGCGGGCTGCCGCCCTTTTCTTTCGGATCGCCCACGGGAACGGCCTTTGCAGAGCCTCGATCACCGTTACCGATCGAGGAGCAATCATGTTACGCATCATAGCCGCGCTCATGCTGACGGTGTTCTTCACCGCAGCCTGCAACACGATGGATGGATTCGTCACCGACGTCGACCGCGGCGTCACGAAACTGAAGGGCGACGAGAACAAGCGGTAGGCAGCACTTCCGGGAGCCCGGAGCACCGCACCTCACAAGCGCCGCGCATCGCGCGCGGCGTCGCTCGCTGACAGCCGCGGGTTAAGCGTCGCGGTCCTTGATGACGCGGCTGATCATCGACGCAATGAAGGGCGCAAACAGCAGTACGGTCGGCACGACGTACTGCACCGTGTCCGCAAGGCCGCGCCAGAAGGCCTTGCTCGCGATGGCCGGATAATCGTCCACCGGGCCCGCGCTCGACACTTCCATGATCGCGAAGGGGTGCAGCATCACAAAAGCAAGAAAGGCGAGGACGATGCCGCCCCACCAGGGGAGCTTCGCCGCCGAGTTCACCAGCTCGGTTATCCCGTTGCGCCGCGCATCCAGCATTTTTTTTACTCCGTTCTGAGACGGGCTTGCCGCCCGCCGTTCTGTGTATACGCGTCGGATGCTAACGAAAAACGAACGCCATGTACAGCGAAATATTCACGTGGCGGAGGGGATGCGGCGTTTGTCGCTTCAAGGCGACGCGGCAAGCGCTTCGTCCAGGGTGTGGCCGAGCTTGTCGACCATCTCGAACACGTGCGCCTCTTCGACGATGAAGGGCGGAGCGAGGAGGATGTTGTCTCCCTTCTTGCCGTCGATCACGCCGCCCATCGGGTAGCACACCAGTCCATTCTGGAGCCCGCGCCGGAGGATGCGCGCGGAGAGGTTGCGCGCCGGGTCGAACGGAACCTTCGTCGAGCGGTCGGCAACCAGCTCCAGTCCGACAAAAAGTCCGCGGCCGCGAATGTCGCCGACATGCGGATGATTGCCGAACCGCTCGCTCAGCGCAGACCGGAGCAGCGCGCCTTTCGCCCTCACGTTCGCGAGCAGATCGCGCTCTTTCACTTCCTGCTGGACGGCCATGGCCGCCGCGCACGACAGTGCATGCCCCGTGTAGGTGTGGCTGTGCATGATCGCATCGCTGCCCGCCGCGATCGCGCCGTGTATTTTATCGCCGACGAGCAATGCGCCGAGCGGCAGGTAGCCCGCCGAGATGCCCTTGCCGAGCGCGATCATGTCGGCCGTGATGCCGTCCTGTTCGCAGGCGTAGCGCGTGCCGGTGCGCCCCATTCCGCACATCACCTCGTCCAAGATCAGCAGCACGCCGTACCGATCGCAGATTTCGCGTACGCGCTTGAAGTAACCCGGCACGGCGGGAACGGCGCCGAGCGTGGAACCGACTACCGTTTCCGCGACGAACGCTGCGACGGTGTCCGGGCCGAGTCTCACGATTTCCGCTTCCAGCTCGTCGGCGACGCGCCTGCCGTACTCCACCTCCGTTTCGTCGGCCCGTTGATCGCGATAGGCATAACAGGGTGCGATATGGTGCGTGGCCGCCAGCAGCAACGGCTCGAACGCTGCACGCCGTGCGGCATTGCCGGTCACCGAGAGCGCGCCCGCCGTCGTGCCGTGGTAGCCCTGGCGGCGGCCTATGACATGCCGGCGCCGGGGCTCGCCGATCTCCATGAAGTACTGACGCGTAATCTTGAGCGCTGCTTCGATCGCCTCGGACCCGCCGCAGGTGAAGAAGGCCCTGGTGAGGCCCGCCGGCGCATCGGATACGAGGTCGGTGGCGAGCGCCTCCATCGCCTCGTTGGTGAAGAACCGCGTGTGTGCGAAGGCGAGACCATCGAGCTGACGCCGGATCGCCTCGCGCACGCGCTCGTTGCTGTGGCCCAGACAGGAAACGGCGGCGCCGCAAGACGCGTCGAGGTAGCGTTTGCCCTGCGCGTCGACGAGATACACGCCGTCGCCCTCCACCGCGACCGGAAACTTGCCGTTCAGGTTGTACCGGTACAGCACATGGCTGCTCATGCATACCTCCCCACGTCGACCGCAATCGGCTTGCGGCACGAGCTTGATTCTTATGCCGCCCTACTCCGGCTTATTGGCGCTTTCCGGCGTCGCTGACTCGTCGCCTGCACGCAGCGGGCTGCCGCTCGGCGCGCCACCGGCCGGAACGGAGACCGCCGGCGTCGTGGATTGTACCTCGCGCACACCGACGTCCGCCGCGGGCTTCCGTGACGCGCGCGTCGCCCGCTTCTTCTGCGCCGTCACTTTTTTCGGCAGGGGACCGGTCGCCTTCTTGGCGACTGCGGTACGCCGTGCAGGCCCGGCGGTCTTGCGCGCCTGCTTCGCGCCGCGCGGCGCGGGCATCACGACTGCGTTGCGCGCCGTCTTCTTCGCGCCGACCCCCTTTTTCGTGGCCGTGCGCGTGCCGCGTGCCGCAAGCGGATTTCTACTGCTTTGGTTAGCTGT
>JBLNBW010000257.1:0-4174 GCA_050260255.1 Rhodospirillaceae bacterium
GGGGCAGGCGGACTTCTACACTCGCCTGTGGGCGCGCGGCGAGGCCGGTGTCGAAGTGCCTATCGACGTGCTGAAAGGCACGAAGATCGAGCAGTACAAGGTGAAATCGATCGCGCGCGAGCAGTACTACAGGTCGAAACCTGTCTACTAGGATGGCGCGACTCGTGACTTGTTACTCGTGACGGTCACTGGATATACGGCTCACCAGTCACCGGTCACCAGTCACGTTCTGTTTAAAAAATTCCCATCCCGAGGCAACCGGTCGCAAGATCCATCTGCTCGACGAGCTTGCGACCGACCATGTTGCGCAGGGTCTCCGTCGTCCCGCCGCCCAAGCTGCCGTAGCGTGTGCCGCGGAAGAAACGCGACACCGCGAATTCGTCGGTGAAGCCATACCCGCCGTGCACCTGTATCGCTTCCGACGTCACGCGTATCGACATTTCGTTGGTGTAGATCTTCGCCATCGCGGCAAGCGTGGGATCGGGAAACTGAACGCCGCTCACCGCGGCGCGGTAAAGCAGACCGCGCGCGGCTTCGATCTCTATGTACATGTCCGCGACCTTCCAGCGCAGTCCCTGGAAGTCGCCGATGGGATGGCCGAACGCCGATCGATCGCGCATGTAGCGCACCGCTTCCTCCAGCGCGCCTTCCGCAAGACCCAGGCAGATCGCCGGATTGAGGCAGCGCTGTGTGTTGAACGCCGAGAGCAGGCGCTTCATGCCGTTATCGCGGATCACCAGATTTTCGAGCGGCAGCTCGATGTCGTCGAACACCACTTCCGAGAGGTACTCGCCGCCCATGGTGTGGAAGCTCGCCTTCGCGTGCAGTCCTTTGATGCCGCCCGGCACGAGCACGCACCCTATGCCTTTCGCGCCGGGCACGCCGTTCACGCGCGTGAACACCACGAACATCTCCGCGATGTCGGCACGGCTGATGAGCGTCTTGGTGCCGCGCAGAATCACGCGGTCGCCTTTCACCTCGCAGTTGGTCTTGTAGTTCGGGACGTCGGTGCCCGCGTCCGGCTCGGTCATACAGATGGCGAGGATCGCCTCGCCGCTCGCGACGCGCGGCAATATCCTGCGCTTGATCGACTCCGGCGCGTACGTCGCGATGATGCGGGTCTGCGTGCCGACTTCGCCGAGCGCCGCCATCGCCGTCACATAGCAGACTTTGCCGATCTCCTCGAGCACGAGGACCGTGTCGAGAATGGACAATCCCGAGCCGCCGTATTCCTCGGGCACGGCCATGCCGAGCACGCCGATTTCCGCGAGCCGTTTCATATTCTCGGCCGGCCAGGTGCCATCGAGATACTTGATGGCGCGCGGCGCGAATTCCTTCTGGCAGACCTTGCGCACCGTGTCGACGAATGCGCGCTGCTGTTCGCTGATGCTGAAGTCCATGGCTGCTGTCCTCGAGTAAATGCCGAATCGGGCCGCTCGTCGTCGGCTCTTGCGCGCGGGAAGGGTGTGGTGCGAAGCGATGCGAGCGTGAAAGCGACGGAGTATAGAGGCGCCTCCGCGGCAGGGGCAAACTATAGTCCACAATTTGACGGTGGTGTGGCGCGCCCTTAGACTCGACCCCTCTTTTTTCGAGCTATCTCATTCCGGAGACGTTACATGGGTCAGCACACGGTCAGCGGGCAGGAGCATTGGACAAAAAAAGGCGACGTGAACCTCTTCCTGTGGGAGAAGCGCGCGATAACGCAGGGCGCCCCGCGTGGAACGGTGCTGTTCGTGCACGGCTCCTCGATGGCTTCGCAGCCGACGTTCGATCTAAAGGTTCCCGGCCGTCCGCATTCCTCCGTCATGGACTGGTTTGCGGAGCAGGGCTACGACACCTGGTGCGTCGACATGGAAGGCTACGGGCGATCCGATAAGAGCCGTCCGATCAATTTCGACATCGCGAACGGCGCCGACGATCTGGCCGCCGCGAGCGAGTACATCATGAAGACGCGCGGCGTGAAGAAGTTTCTGGTGTACGGGATCTCTTCTGGCGCCCTGCGTGCCGCGATGTTCGCGGAGCAGCATCCGGAGCGCGTGGCGCGGCTCGCGCTCGATGCGTTCGTGTGGACCGGTCAGGGCAGTCCGACGCTCGCCGAGCGCACCAAGAAGCTCCCGGAGTTCAAGAAGATGAACCGCCGTCCGATCGACCGCGCCTTCGTGCATTCCATCTTCAACCGCGATCATCCGGGCTGCGCGGAGGAGAAAGTGATCGAAGCGTTCGCCGACGCGATCCTTGCCCTGGACGATTCCGTCCCGACCGGCACGTACGTCGACATGTGCTCGCGGCTGCCGGTCGTCGATCCGGCGAAGATCACCATGCCGACCATCATCATGCGGGGCGAGTTCGACGGCATCGCTTCGTTCGACGACCTGATCGAGTTCTTCAAGCGGCTGCCGAATCCGGACAAGCAGTTCACGGTCATGGCGGGCATCTCGCACGCGAGCTTCCAGCAGATCAATTACATGATGGTGTACCACATCCTATATTCGTTCTTCTCGCAGCCGGAGCCGATCTATCGCGGCTAGCGGGAACAGCGCGCCCTTGCCGAGGTCATAAATAGGCGCCGCCCGGCAAGGGCAACATGCGGGTCCCGGCGCTTCACATATAACGAGGAGGTAGGAATGAGTGCAAGAAAGAAGCTTGCAGGGCTGGCCATGTGCCTCAGCGCCCTGCCGGCGGCGCAGGCCGCCGAGAACTGGCCGGCGAAGCCCGTCCGCATCATCGTCCCGTTCGGCGCCGGCGGCGGCACCGACATCCAGGGGCGCATGCTCAGCAAGAAGTTCTACGAAAGCATGGGGCAGACTTTCGTGGTCGACAACCGGCCCGGGGCAGGCGGTCTCATAGGCGCGGAAATCGTCGCGAAGCAGTCGCCGCCGGACGGCTACACCGTCCTCTTCACCACCGCGTCGCTCTCCGTGAACGTGAGCCTCTACAAGAAGATCGCCTTCGATCCGATGAAGGATTTGGCGCCAGTTACCTGGGTGTCGTCGGTGCCGCTCGTCCTCGTGTCCCATCCGAGCGTGCCGGCGAAGGACGTGAAGGCGCTCATTGCGCTCATCAAGAAAAGCAACGGCAAGATGAACGCCGGCTCCAACGGCAGCGGCACCACCAGCCACTTGTCGATCGAGATGCTCAAACAGATGGCCGGCGTCCAGGTGACGCACGTGCCCTACAAGGGCGGCGGCCCGGCCATCGCTGCGCTCATCGCGGGTGAAGTCGATTTCGAATTCGGCACTGCGCTTTCGACCAAGCCGCATATCGAGTCCGGGAAGGTGCGTGCGTATGCGGTGACGACGGCCAAGCCGTCCAAGGCCTTTCCGAACCTGCCGACCATGGCATCGCTTTATCCCGGCTTCGAATCCGACAATTGGTACGCGATGTTCATGCCGGCCGGCACGCCGAAGGACATCATCGCCAAGTTGAACGCCGAAGTGGTGAAAGCGCTGAAATCGCCCGACGTGCAGGAGTACATGGCGAAAGAAGGCGGCGAGCCGGTGGGCAGCAGTCCGGAGGAGCTGAGCGCGTACTTCAAGCGGGAAGTCGACAAATACGCGAAAGTCATCAAGGCCGGCAACATACACGTCGAGTAATCGCCTCGCATGCAATGGAGAGGGAAGCCCCGCAGTTGCGGGGCTTTTTTCGGCCTGTCGCTCGCGTCGGCTACAATCGCCCTATATCAGGACGGGCTATGGAAAACACCAAAGTGAGATCGATCTGCGCCGTGGCCATGCTGCTGGTTGCGCAGAGCCTGTGCGCCGCGGCGACCTCGTATCCCGATCGCCCGGTGCGGGTCATCGTTCCCTATGCGCCGGGCGGCTCGAGCGACATGATCGCCCGAGTCGTGGGTCAGCGGCTTTCCGAACGTCTCGGACAGCAGTTCGTCGTGGACAATCGCGCCGGCGGCGGCACGCTGATCGGCACGGACATCGCCGCCCACGCGCCGGCGGATGGACACACGCTGCTCGTCGCGACGCCGCCGCTCGTGGTGAACCCGACGCTGTATGCGCGCGTGAATTACGTGGTCGATCGCGATTTTTCCGCCGTGTGCAACATGGCGGGATCGAGCAACCTGCTCGTCGTGCATCCTTCGCTGAACGCGACGACGGTGAAAGAGCTCATCGCGCTCGCCCGTGCGCGACCCGACCACTACACCTATGGATCGAGCGGAATA
>JBLNBW010000258.1:0-9508 GCA_050260255.1 Rhodospirillaceae bacterium
ATCCCGATCCGCTCGATTCGGTGACGCGGTGAAACAACCAATGGCTCATATCATCCTTTCACGGGGGTTAAACACTTATCACCGCTCCTGCAGACGTCGCCGGTTGAGAGTCGACACCTGCGCGGTCACGATCATGTCGTGGCAATGACTGTGCCGAATGAAGGAGATGCGGAAGGTTTTTGCGACGGTGGGTTTAGACCGCTGCTGCGACGGCGGGGAAAACGGCGGCAGACGGCACGCGTAAAAACAACGCGCCGCACGCTAGAGATGCACGATAGGAACGGCCTCGGCGCTGCGCATCGATATAAGCGGATTTATCGGACCGGATCGCGATGCGATCCACAAGCGCGCAATACGGCGGCGCTTTCCGCACGGCCGATGCGGTCGCACTAGTGTTTTTTCAGCGCGCGCTCCGAGGCATGCGAGTTGCGGCATTCAAAGCGAGCGGAGTTACCGCTCATGGTAGTAGCAACTCCTCCTTCCTGCCGGGGCTTACGCCCCGGTTTTTTTGTGCGCGCTCGGATGCGAGGCAAAACCGCTCTTTCGCGTGCTGTGCACCGGGGTGCTGCGCGGAAATTTGTACCGATGGTGCGCACCCGCGGTAACGATGTTACGCGCCGTAGCGGCGGCTTTCATTCCGCGCGCGCTCCGGAAGACTTCACCACTTCGGCCCACTTGTCCGCCTCACTGCGCATGAACTTCCCGAGCTCTTCCGGGGTGCTGCCCACCGGCTCCGCACCCTGATTCACCAGTTGCGTCCGCAGCTCGGGCAGCGCGATCGCTGCAGCCGCCGCCTGCTGTAGCCTGCGCGTGATCTCGGCCGGCGTGCCGCGCGGCGCAACGACGGCGTGCCACGACGCACCGATCAGCCCGGGCATTCCGACTTCGGGCGATGCCGGCACGTCGGGCAACAGCGGCGAGCGCTTGCCTGCGGTAATCACGAATGCCTTGAGCCTGCCGGCCTTCACGTGCGGGAGAAACGCCGGAATCGTGTTGAAGGCGAGCTGGAGACGTCCGGCCATGATCTCCGGCATTGCCTGCGCCACGCCTTTGTAGGGCACATGAACGATGTCGATGCCGGCTACCGTCTTGAACAATTCGCCGATGAGGTGCAGCCCGGAGCCCACACCGGTGGAGCCGAAGTTGAGCGTGCCCGGGTGGCGCTTTGCATGCGCCACGAGTTCGGTGACGTTGTTGACCGGCAGCGCAGGGCTCGCGAAAAGGACGAACGGAAGGTTCGCGACCAGAGTGACCGGCGCGAAGTCGACCGCCACGTCGTACGCCAACTTCTTGTAAAGGCTGGGCGCGATGGCGAGCGGCCCCACGTTCCCCCATAGCAGCGTGTAGCCGTCGGGAGGCGCCTTGGCGACCTGCTCGGCGCCTATCGTGCCGCCGGCGCCGCCGCGATTGTCGATCACCAATTGCTGGCCCAGTGCGCCGGACCAGTACTGGGCGGTAAGCCGGGCCACCGCATCGATGGACTCGCCTGCGGGAAACGGAACCACGAGCCGCACCGGCTTGTTGGGGTACGGCTGCGCCAGCGCCGGAGCGACCGACAGCGCGCCGGCCAACAGCATGAATGAAAACGCCGATGCGAACATCCCGCCGATGCAGTTGCGCTTGCCCATTCCGCCTCCTCCTGTAGTGGCGCCGGCGACGCGCCTCGGTTGTCAGCGCAGATAATCGCGCAGCCGCTGCCTGTACTCTTCGCCCCGGGTGTACTGCTCCATTTCCTTTGCGCTCGCGATGCGGTCCTTGAGCTCCGCCGGCGCGCCGCCCGAATGCAAATGGACGTAGACCTCGCGCAGCGCCTTCACCGCGGCTGCGACCGGCTGATGCCCCTGCAGCAGTATGCGCGCGCCGCGGGCGGCGAGGTCCTCGCGCTTCAACGACGCGGGCGCCGAGCCGACGATGATCGGGAGCTTCACGGCCTTGTGTATCGCCTCGACCTGCTCCAGGTTTTCGACGCCGATGATGAATATCGCGTCGACGCCGCACTGCTCGTACGCCTTCGCACGTGTTACCGCGCGCTGGGTATCCTCGAGCTTGAGCGCGGCGGTCCGTCCTGCGATCACCAGTGACGGATCCGTGCGCGCTTTTACCGCTGCGTTGAGCTTGCCGACCATCTCCTCCAGCGATATCAGTTCGTCCGCCCCTTCCTTCTGTCCGAAGCGCGCCGGCAGCGCGGTATCTTCGATGCTCATCGCCGACACACCGGCATGCTCGAGCTCTTCGACGGTGCGCATGACATTGAGCGCATTGCCGTAGCCATGATCCGCGTCCACGATAAGGCTCAGCTCGGACGCGCGCATGATGCGCCGCACTTGCTCGGCGAATTCGGTCAAGGTGAGGACGATGAGATCCGGCGCCGCAAGGGTGGTGTTGGACGCCACCGAGCCGGCGAGCATGCCGATCTCGTAGCCGACGGACTCCGCCACCCGGGCGGAGAGCGGATCGTAGACGCTGGCCGGAGACAGGCATTGCGTTCCCGCCATGAGTTTGCGCAGTCGCTCGCGTTGCTGAGTATGGTTCATGTTTTACCTGTTGAAAGCGTGAGTGGTGATTGGTGAGTGGTGATTGGTGAACCGCTTTTCGCTTCTCGATTCACCATTCACCATTCACAGTACTTGCGCCAGCCAGTCGCCGATGTAGTCGATGCCCGCCTGCCGATTGTCGACCTGGCAGTGCTCCGCGCCGGTTTCGTCGATAGTGAATATCCGTATCGTCTTGTTGGCCGAGCCGATCGCCGCGTACAGATCGCGTGCGGCCTGTAGCGGTACGATGCGGTCGTGCTCGCCGTGCACCACGAGAAACGGGCAACGCACGCGGGCAGCTACACCTTCGAGCGAGAAAAGCTTCGCGCGCTCCAGCGCCTCGTCGTCGCTCCCTGCGCCCAGTATCCACCGAAACTGGAAAGCCGACTGCGCGATTGTACCGGGGCTTGCTGCCGCGCGCCGGCGCATGTCGGACTGCCAGGCGTGAACGTCCCAATGCAGGGCACCCAGCGCCACACACGCCGCATACCGCGGCTCGTAGGCCGCGACGCGCGGGGCATAATAGCCGCCGAAGCTGTATCCCATGACGGCAACGCGCTTGGCATCGACGTCGGCACGGGCCGCGACATGGTCGTACGCCGCGGTGCCGGCCACCTCGTAATCGTGACGCGCATGGATGCCGCGCGCCCTCAAGGCCTCGCCCTGCCCCGGCCCGTCGATCGCCAGCGTGTTATAGCCGCGCTGCGCGAACTCGATCCCCGCGAAGAGGACGCTCATTTCCTTGCAGTTGTCCATGCCGTCGAACAGGACGACGGTCGGCGCCCGGCCGCCGCCTTTCGCCTTGACGAAGTACGCCGGCAGTGTCGTGTCTTCGTACGGCACTTCGACGAACTCGATGTCCGGATGGCGACGCCGGAGGCCCTCCTTGTAACAGCGCAGGGCCTTGAGATACGAGGCGCGCTTTTCAGCGCCCGGAGGAATGAAGCGCTCGCCCGTATAGTAATAATTGCCGGCGCGCAGATAGCTGTTGCCCGCCGTGTGGGAACGGCCTTCCTGCGCAGCGCGATCCGCTTCCGCTTCGAGCCGCGCCGCCATGGCGTGCCATTCTTCGGCCCAGGCGTTCGGATCCTCGCGGCGCGCCTTGATGCGCTGCGCGATCCGGTCGATCTCCCCGAGCGCGACGGCGCCGTAGGGCGCCATCCCTTTGCACACGAGCGTCGCATTGGACCACATGAAGTTGTCCGGAAACTCGTCGGTCCATGATGACGCAATCGCCATCGGGGCTCTCTTGCTGGTTACTGGTTACTTGTTACTGGTTACTGGTGACGTGTGACCCGTCACTCTTCACTTTTCTTTCGACGGTATCACCGGCAGCATCAGCCACGACTGTCTGTCACCGCCTGAGTAGATGGTGTTCTTCGCGCCCGCGTTGTAATCGGCGTGGTAGTGCGTGTACGGCGCGCTGCCGATGCCATCCCGCGGCTGTATGTCGAGCCGTATACGATGGCCTTTCTTGAACACCATCGACGTGGGCCAGATTTCGACCTGACACTCGACCGGCTCGTCGGGCTTCAACCACAGCCGCTCGTCGTGCGCGTGATACGGCCGGTATGGCAGCGACTTCTTCGGATCCAGCTTACGATGCGAGGCGCGCAGCCAGCCTTTGGTGACGCAAGGCACCGGTTGGCCGTGCTGGCCTACTTCACACACGTCCTCGCCATGCGGATCGATGTTGCGCAGCGTCGCGAAGATATCCATGTCTTCGGAAGTGCTCGACACCCACACATTGAGGACGATGGGGCCGGTCACTTCGGTATCCTGCTCCAGCGGAGCGGTCATGAACGACGCCCCGGTGCGGCCGGTATTGCCGTGCGTCGTAGCGAGCGACGATCCGGACGCGACCCCGGCTTTGGTCACGCCGCTCGCGCTGTACGTAACCTTGCCGGGCTTTTCCGCCGGCTTCGCCTGCAGCTGGCCTTCGACGGCATGCTCGTCGCCGCTCGGCTCGCGCTCGATCGCAAGATGCATCTTCGTCCACTCCGTGCGTGCGAGCGGCCATTCGTTCTCGTAACGGAACTCGTAGGGCTTGGTGCTGCCGCCGGTGCGTATCTCGAGCTTGACCGGCGGGTCATCCATGATCCCCGTATCGAGGCCTTTCAGCCAGTAGTCCAGCCAGCGCAGCTGGTCCATGCGCCCTTCTTCCGAATGGAAAGGATGGAAGTGCGTGCCGGTGTGGATGCGAAGCTTCTTGTGCTTGGATGCCGCACACATGAACCCTTCGGTGTTGCCGCGCAGGTGCATCGAGAAACCGCCCCAGTTGCCGACGCTGTAGAGCGGGACCGTGATCTTGTCCCACTGCGCGCTCGACATCCGCCAGTACTCGGAGTCGAGGTCGTTGCGCATGTAGTTCCACATCATGTCGTTGTGGAAGGCATCCGGGTTGTAGCTCCGCGGCCGCCCGAGCAGATGGTGGGCGGTATGCGTCAGCCACCAGTTGCCGATGAAGCCGAGCGCGAAGATGCCGCCGTGATAGGCCTGGTCGCGATACTGATCCGCGCGCCCTTCCCACGGCATGATGCACTTGAGCGAGGGCGGATTGAGGTTTGCCGCGCGCCATTGCGAGGCGGCGTGATACGAAATGCCCATCATGCCGACCTTGCCCGAGCACCAGGGCTGCTTCGCGACCCATTCGATCGCGTCGTAGGTATCGAGCCCTTCCTGGTACGAGCTCGGTTCCGATTTGCCAGGGGACTTGCCGGCGCCGCGCGAGTCGACCCGCATGCAGGCATAGCCGCGCGGACACCACCACTCCGGATTGACGGTCTCCCAGTTCATGTGGGGATTCGCCTTCTCTTCGAGATCGGCCGGCGGCACCCACAGCTTGTCCTTTTGATAAACGCTGGTGTTGAGGATCACCGGAACTCGTTCCGTGGTGTCGGGCCGGAAGATGTCGGCATGGAGGAACGTGCCGTCCCGCAGCGTGACCTTCACGTCCTTCTCGATGATCATCTTCCAATCCTTGGGCTGCGAGACCTGCATTGCTTTCTTTGTCATCTGGCTCCTCCATTTGATATCTGCCGCAGACAGCGTGAGGAAGCAAACGCCACCGCTTGCTGTGGGCCTTTACTCCGTGTGCCGCCTGCGTTCGGGATATTTCGCGTTACCGCCCGGCAATGTGCTTCGCAACCGCCTCCGCAAAAGCGGAGGTCGAGAGCGCCCCCCCGAGATCGCGCGTACGCGTGGCGGGTGTGGCGAGCATCGCGTCCACCGAAACGCGGAATTGCCGCCCCGCATCCGCAACGGCCTTGTCGCCGAGTTTTGCCCCGACATGCTCGAACAGCATTGCCGTCGACAGCATCAGCGACGACGGATTGGCGACGTTCTGCCCCGCGATGTCGGGCGCCGAGCCGTGCCCCGCGTTCGCGACGGAACACTCGTCGCCGCGATTGAGCGATGCGGCGAGGCCGAGGCTGCCCGCAAGCTCGCACGCTTCGTCGGAGAGAATGTCGCCGAACATGTTCGGTATCAGCACGGTGTCGAAACGCTCCGGCGCGCGCACGAGATACGCAGCGACCGCATCAACCAGCATGTCTTCCACCTCGAGCTCGGGATAGCCGCGCGCCACTTCGCGCGCGACGTCGCGGAACATGCCGTTGTAGAGCTTGAGCACGGGCGCCTTGTGCACGATCGTGAGCTTGCGGCGCGGACGGCTGCGCGCGATCTCGCACGCGGCGCGCGCGATCCGGCGGCACCCTTCGGCGGTGAGCTTGCCCACGGCGAGGACGACGTCGGGCGTGGGCATGAATTCGCCCACACCCATGTGCATGTTGCGATCGACATAGAAGTCCTCGACGTTCTCGCGCACGAAGACGATGTCCATTTTCTTGCCCACCGACGGCACGCCCTCGCGCGTGTAGGAAGGACGCACGTTGGCATAGAGATTCAGTGCGGTGCGAAACGTGGCGGGCACGTTGACTCCGCCTTCGGCCACCGGCGGATAGAGTGTCACCGACATGGGGCCGAGGATGACGGCATCTGCGGCGCGCGCGATGGCGATGTCCTCGCTGTTGACCGTCACACCGCGGCGCTTGAGCGCTGCCAGGCCGCAGTCGAGTTCCTGCACATCGAGCTTGAAGCCGAAACGATTCTTGAGCGCACCGACCGCCTGCATGGTAGCGGCAGTGATTTCCGGCCCTATGCCGTCCCCCGGCACTACAACGAGTTTCATTCTGGAGTAGCTCCTTCGCGTTGAAACGCGCCACGGGTGCAGCGCGCAAGACCGCGATTATGGCTCAGTAATCTAGTCCTTGGCCTATAATCGGTCCATAACACGCGGTGCATCGATCTCATTCCTGCGATGAATAACCTCGCTTACGATCTCAAGCTCCTCATGTGCTTCGACGCGCTCATGGCCGAACGAAGCGTTTCGCGCGCAGCCGAGCGGCTCAATCTGAGCCAGCCGGCGATGAGCCACGCACTTGCGCGGCTGCGCCGGCTGTTCGACGATCCGCTGCTGCTCAAGGGCCGTGGCCTCATGACGCCGACGTCGCGCGCGCTTCAGCTCGAGGGCCAGGTGCAGGAGCTGTTGTCCGCATTGCGGAGACTGAGCGAGCAGCCGGCGGCCTTCGAGCCCGCGACTGCGCGGCTGCGCTTCAGCGTGATGGCGCCGGAATATGCCGAGTATCTGCTGGCAGCGCCCGTCGCCTTGCAGCTGCAGCGCGAAGCGCCCAGCGTCGCACTCGATTTCCGTCCGACGGATCCGGACCGTGCGCTCGATTGGCTCGCACGCGGCGATCTCGACTTCCGGCTCGGCTGGTGGCCGGAGCCGCCGGCGGCGTTGCGCTACAAGCTGCTCTTTCGCGATCGGCTCGTATGCGCCGTGCGCAAAGGACATCCGCGTTTTCGCGCCTCGCTTTCCACGGAAGACTATCTCTCGGCGCCGCATGTGCGCGTACAGACGCCTCGCACCAGCGTATCGAGCGGCGCGGTGGACCACGCCGCGACCGCGTTGCGTCGCGCGCTCAACGTCGCGCTCCGCGTGCAGAATCTTTCGGTGATGTCGGAAGTGGTCTCGACGTCCAACCTCGTCGCAACGGTGCCCGAGCGCCTCGCGTTGCGGCTGCAGGAGAAGTATCCGCTGCAAGTGCTGCCGCTGCCGCTCGCCGTGCCGGACATACGCATGGCGCTGTACTGGCACGAACGGACGCACAAGCACGCCGCGCATCGCTGGTTCCGCCAGACGGTGAGCGATGCGGCTAAAACGGTATAGAAAAAAGCGTCATTCGCACGGGGCGCGCAGCGGTGGCCGGGTGCACTACTTGCACGGCACCGTGGGTTTTTGTAAAGGAGGAAAGCCGTGGATGCCGTTTATCGAGCCACGCCCGTCGGTCCGAGCGCCCGGGCCCTGATCATTGCCTTCATCGCCGGCTTCGCCGCGGTCCTCGTCTTTCATCAGCCGGTGCTTGCATTGCTCGATGCGAGCGGATTCGTGAAAGCCGGCACGTACTCCATGCAGGCTACGAGGCCGTTCGGCGTGCCCCAGGTTCTGTCGCTCGCGTTCTGGGGCGGTGTATGGGGGATCGCGCTGTATCTCGCGCAACGCCGCTTTCCTCGAGGGAGCGGATACTGGATCGCGTCGTTTCTCTTCGGCGCCATCCTGCCCACGCTGGTCGCCTGGTTCGTCGTCGCAGCCCTCAAAGGTCAGCCGCTTGCGGCCGGCGGAGATGCCCACCGCATGATTACCGGCCTGCTCATCAACGGCGCGTGGGGCCTGGGCACCGCGATTTTCCTGCAGTTGGGCATGCGTAGCATCGGCCATCGCGCCTGACGGCCCGCCCCCGGCCGTTTTGTCGTACCGTGCGGCTGTGCGGCGCGCGAGCCACCGTCGCGCTCGACCTTGGATATACTGGCTCCCCCGGCGCCGCCGGCCCGTCATGGAGGAGACAGCATGATTTACGAAGTGCGCACGTACGACCTCACGCCGCACAGCGTCGCGGAATTCGAAAAGCGCTTCGGCGAAGCGTATGAGAAACGCAAGAACTATTCGCCGCTCGCCGCCTTCTGGCATACGGAGATCGGGCCGCTCAACCAGATCATCCACGTCTGGCCGTACAAGGATGTCGCCGAGCGCGACCGCATACGCGCTGCCGCAGTGAAGGATGGCGTGTGGCCACCGAAAACGGCGGAATTCATCGTCGCGCAGCGCTCGGAAATCATGGTGCCGTTCGCCATCTCGCCCGAGATCAGGCCGGGCAAGGTGGGGCCGTATTTCGAGATCCGGACCTACACGTACGCCAGCGGCGAGCTGCCGAAACTCATGAAGGCATGGGAAGCGGCGATCGAAGCGCGCGTGGCGCTGAGCCCCGTGACCGCGATCTGGTACTCCGATCTCGGCAGCCTCAACAAGTTCGTGCACATCTGGCCGTACAAGACGCTGCAGGAGCGCGACGAGGTGCGACAGAAAGGCGTTGCCGCGGGCATCTGGCCGCCGTCCGCCGTCGCCAAGAAACAGGGGCTTCCGACTTATCGCCTGCTTTCGCAAGAGAACAAGATAGTCATGCCGTCGGTATTCTCGCCGCTGCAGTAGATCAGCAAAGCGCACTGCGGGGCCGCCTGCGGTGCGTGACTACGAGCGGTCTCAAAAACAAAAAATGGCCAGGATTGACGGGATCAACAAGATAAGAACATCGAGCTTTTCGCCTCGATCCCGTAAATCGTGTAAATCATGTCTATGGTTTTGAGGCGTTTTGGCATGCGTTCTAGCAGGTCGCACACCGGAGGAGTCGTGAATCGTGTCGTTCGCACCTGCCGTGTGGTGGCTGGTGCCGTGCTCGCATGCGCGCTGCCGCTCGCTGCCCAAACCTATCCGACGAAACCGATACGGATACTGGTTCCTTTGCGCCGGGCGGCGGGCCGGCTCTCGGCGAAGGGGTTGGTGCGGGGGCGGAGACGGCACGCGGCCGCCCGGATGGGAGCACCAACATATGACGGGCCTTGGACAACTCGCGGTAGCT
>JBLNBW010000259.1:0-25019 GCA_050260255.1 Rhodospirillaceae bacterium
GCGCCTGTCACGGCGGCCTGAGCTGCATTGCGCAGCCGCGCGCCGGTGACTTCGTGTCCCAACAGCACCGCCTCGGCAGCACCAGCACGCCATGGTATAGGCGCTACGCCGCCGAGCACGATGCGAGCATGGCCGATGCGCCCCTCCGGCGAGAGCCGTACGACAGCGGCGACGGCGACGAGCGCAAAAGAGAATGCTGCGCGATCCATCGCCTTCAGATAGAGGCTGCGGGTCTCGGGCGGATGTGTCGGTACGTTCACACCCAGGATGAGCTCGCGGGAACCCAGGGTGTTTTCGGTGCGCCGGTCTTCGGCCGGCAGTGCGAAGAATTCGTCGAGCGATACCGTGCGCTCCCCGCTTGGTCCACGGATGGTGAGGCTTGCGTCGAACGCGACGAGTGCGGTGGCGAGGTCCGAGGGATGCACGGCGACGCAGGGACTCGCGCCGAACACGGCATGCCGCTGATTCTGTCCGTCGCGTGCCAAGCACGTATCGCCGCCTTTGAGCCAGCACTTCAGCGCGGCTTCGCGGAAGTACCAGCAGCGTGGACGCTGCAGCAGGTTGCCGCCGAGGGTTGCCGTGTTGCGCAGCTGCGGCGATGCGGCGAGCGCAGCGGCCTGGGCGACCGCCGTGAAGCGCGCGTTGAGGTCGGGATGTGCCTCGATGTCGCTAAGCAAAGTCCCCGCACCGAGCGTGACGGTACCGTCGTGCGCATCGACGCCGCATGGCAGCAACCGTCGCACGGCTACGAGCTGGTCCGGCGCCGCGAGGTCTGCGTTCATCAGCGTGAGCAGATCCGTGCCGCCGGCGAGCGGCCGCTTCGAGTCGCTGATCGAAGCGATTGCATCGTCCAGCGTCGCGGGCGCGCTGTAGGCAAAAGGCCTCATGGCACGATGAGCTTCGCGCGCGTGCACGGGAGCTCACGCACCCGCACGCCGCTGGCATCGAAAATCGCGTTCGCCAACGCGGCTGCGGTGGGAATGATCGGCGGCTCGCCCACGCCCTTGACGCCGAGATCGTTGGCTTCGGTATCGGGAACGCTGCGCGTCGCGTTGACGAAATCCGGCACGTCGGCCGCGGTTTGCACCTTGTACTCTTCCAGGTTCGCGTTGAGCGTGATCCCGCTCGCGTCATCCAGAACGCGCTCCTCGGTGAGCGCGAATCCCAGGCCCTGCGTGATCCCGCCGATCACCTGGCTTTCGACGAGCAGGGGATTGATGATGCGGCCGCAATCATGAGCGGCGGCAACACGCAGCACGCGCACTTCTCCGGTCGCGATATCCACCTCGACCTCCACGCATTGCGCTCCGCACGTGCGTATCGACTTGTCCTCCCGATTCTTGCCCCGCGATCCCTTGCCGTGGCCCTGGCGTTTCGCCTCGCGCGCCGCCATGCGCACTGCCGGGCCCAGCGTGGCCAGCGTCGCGCTTCCCGCGCTCGTCGGCGAATAGAGCTCGCTTGCCGTGTCGCCGAGCATGACGGTCACCTGCTGCGGCAGTATGCCCAGTTCCTCGGCCGCGATCTGCCCGAGCGCCGTGCGTGTGCCGGTGCCGATGTCCTGCGTTCCGGTGCGGACGACGACGCGCCCGTCGTCGTGCATGTCGACGAGCGCATCGGCCGGCGGATAGCCTTTGCCGCCCGCCCAATCGTGGACCGCGAAGCCGAAGCCGCGGCGCTTCGTGCCGCTGCCGGCGCGCTCGCGTGTGGCGTCCCAGCCGAAGGCGCGGGCCGCATCCTCTATGCATCGGCGCAGGCTTTCCGGCTGCGTGTACGGCTTGCCCTTGATCTGATCGTCGGTGCTGCAGTTGACGAGCCGCAATGCGACGGGGTCCATGCCGAGAGCCCGTGCGAGCTCGTCCATGGCGGATTCGAGCGCGAACGTCGCTTCGGCGTGGCCGGGCGCGCGAAAGGCAATCGCGGGGCCGGTGTTCGTGCGTACCGGTATCTGCTCGGCAAGCAGGTTCGGGCAGCGATAAAGCGTCTGGTAGGCGCCGATCACATCGCTGTCCTCGCCGCCGGGCGAGTAGGCGCCGATCTGCACCAGCGCATGCAGCTCGATCGCGGTAATCGTGCCGTCGCGCTTGGCCGCAATGCGCACGTGCTGCCGTGTTGCATTGCGGTTCCCGGCATTGAGGTTCTCGCTTTTGCGATCGAGGATGAGCTGCACCGCGCGCCCGGCGCGCTGCGCGAGCAGCGCCGCGATCAGGCTGTGCTTCCATGCGATCTGCTTGGCGCCGAAGCCGCCCCCCATGTGCTGCGTGACGACGCGCACCTGCTGTTCCGGCAGACCGAGGCGTTTCGCCACCTCTTTGCGCACCGCATACACGCCTTGTGTCGATTCGTGCAGCACGAGCGTCTCGCCTTCCCACCGCGCCGTGCAGCCGTGCGCCTCGAGCGCATTGTGCAAGGCGGTTTGCGTCGAATAGGTCTCATCGATCACGACGTCGCCTTCCCTCATGCCGCGCGCCACGTCGCCGCGCCGGGCCACGACCGGCTCGCCACGCGCGCCATCGTCGATGTTGGTCGCGAACGGGAGCGCCTCGTATTCGACTTCGATGAGCCGCAGGGCGTCCTCGGCGAGCTCCTCGGTTTCCGCCGCGACCGCGGCCACTTCGTCCCCCTGGAAACGCAGCGTGCGATCGAGGAGCCGCGTGTTCTCATGCCACGAAATGTCCGGAGCGTTCGCGCTGCTCATTACGGCATGCACGCCCGGCAGACGTTCTGCACGCGCGGTGTCTATCCTCACGATGCGGGCGTGGGGCAGCGGACTGCGCAAGATCCGCGCGTACAGCAGACCGGCGATCTTGATGTCGCCGCTGTAGCGCGCGCGTCCTGTGACCTTGTCCGGCCCTTCTATGCGCGGGACGGCGGTGGCACTCATGCGCGGCCGGCCGCAAGCCGCGCGGCTCGGAGGATGTTGCGATAGGCGCCGCAGCGGCACAGATTGCCGCTCAGCGCGTGCGCGATCTGCGCGTCATTCGGACGCGGAATCGCGTCGAGCAGCGCCTTGACGCTGAGGATCTGGCCCGGCGTGCAAAAGCCGCATTGGAAAGCATCCGCCTCGATGAAGGCGCGCTGTATCGGATGCAATGCTGTGCCTTGGGCAAGACCTTCGATCGTCGTTATCGCGCAGCCGCGGCAGTCTACCGCGAGCAGCAGGCACGAATAGACCGCGCGACCGTCGAGCAACACCGTGCAGGCGCCGCAGTTGCCCATGTCGCATGCTTTTTTGGCGCCCGTGAGATCGAGATCCTGACGCAAAGCATCGAGGAGCGTGCGGCGCGGCTCGACGCGGAGCTCGTGCTGGACGTCGTTGATGCGCAGTGTGACGTTTTCGGTAAGCATGACGGAGGCCTCGGAATTGCAGAGCGCGGCGCAAAGCCGTTATTGCGGCGGACGTAATAGCAGCGAGAAAGCGACGTGCCCGATCGGCGGGCGGTCGGCCATCGCTCCGCAGCAGCCCGCGGCACCGACGTTCGACTTCACGGCATCCGTTCGAGGGGTGAAGGAGGATGAAGAAGGCACGAGGCATCGCGTACGGTCGTCTCCCTCGCAGCGAGAACGGCCCGACGGTACGCGCCTTGCGAGAACGCATGCGCGCGATGCGTTATGCGGCGAGTCGATGACAGGCTGATTGTGCCGGCCCAGGTTCCCACCGAAAGGCTCTTCCTCGACGCTCGCCGCCACTGCGTCGCCTCCGGAGTCGCCATTGTCCTCGACTGGGCACACCGTACACGAGGTTGTTCGCCTGCATGGGCGCGCACCGGTGTTTCGAGACCGGCGGGCTGGTGGCGTGCAGCTGGCCGATATGCTGCAGGGCTACCATGGCAGCGATGCTCTCGTCGTCGCCATACCCGCCGGCGGCGTTCCGGTGGCCATCGAAGTCGCTTCACGGCTTGCCTTGCCGCTGGAGGTCGCACCGGTCAGCAAGGTCCTGCTGCCGTGGACGACCGAGGCCGGCTTCGGCGCCGTTGCATTCGACGGTACCGTGTGGCTCGACGACGAAGCGGTTCAGCGTTTCAGCTTGAGTGAGCGCCAAGTGGCGGATGCGGTTGCGCAGGCGCGGGCGAAAGTCGAGCGGCGGCTCGTAGCCCTGCACGGTGCGCGTCCGCCGGCGACGTTCACGGGCCGGCCTGTGATGCTCCTCGACGATGGCATAGCCGCGGGTTCGACCATGCGCACCGCAATCGCGGCAGCGCGTCGCCAGGCAGCGGTGCGTGTGGTCGTCGCTGTGCCGACGGGACATCAGTCAGCAATCGAAGCGATCGCGGCACTTGCCGACGATGTTTACTGCGCGAACATACGCGAAGGCGGACGCTTTGCCGTGGCCGACGCATATGACGAGTGGAGCGACGTGGAGGACGACGAGGTCATGCAGGCACTCGCGCCGCTCATGGCGCCGCGACCGTGAGACGATTGTGCACTTCCACCACACCGGAACACGCAGCTGCCGCATCCTCGATCGCGTGCTTCATCGCACGATAGGGCAGGTGCCCTCGAGCAGGACTTCGCCGCCGCGGACGCCGACCGACACGTCGCTCACGTCGACGTCCGGCCGCGTCGCGAGCGCAAGGCAAATGTCGTCCAGTATTCGCTGGTCCGCCCGTCGATAATTCTTCGGCGCACGCCGGATAATCGGCCTCCAGCCGGCATCCTGCCAGCCGGAATGCCCCAGCCCCCGCGCTCCCAACCGCTTTCGCCCCGACCGACGGGTCCCCAGGCGCCGTGCGCGTACTCGTCGGCGGTGCTTCGCCGCCGTTGCGGGCGAGTCACGATGCGGCCGGCGTCGAGTCCGCTCAGCGCATGGGCAACGGGATCGCTTCGTCTCGCCATGGCTTCAGTCCCGTGTCGGGCTTGCCGCAAACGGTGTGCCGCGTCGCATGCGGGTGGGCGGCGCCACGCGGGAGCGATGGGGAACTCCGGTTCCGACCGCAACTCGTACATGACTTGCGATGCGCTACCCGCCGCGAGACAGCGGTGGCTGAGGAGGTGCGAGATGTCGGAGAAAGACGTGCAGCAAGCAAACCCGCACGAGA
Source organism: Rhodospirillaceae bacterium (assembly GCA_050260255.1). Classification (GTDB taxonomy): domain Bacteria; phylum Pseudomonadota; class Gammaproteobacteria; order Burkholderiales; family SG8-41; genus JAQGMV01. Next base: position 5,037 of record JBLNBW010000259.1, read on the forward strand.
TAGACATAGAAGACGAAGCGGAATGTGCGCGGTGGTCGCGGGAACTGGGCGTCAGCGCCGGCGAGCTCAAGGCGGCGGTTCATTATGCCGGCCGGCGCGCCGAGGACGTGCGGCGCTACATCCGTGAAAGAACGCTGCCTCACGATAAAAAACCGTGGGGCACCCCATAGCGATCCGGTGACGCGTCAGCCGTGCGATGCCGACGCGTTCACCGAAGCAGCAGCCACAGCACGCAAAGAATCAGGGTGTACTTGGTCGCGTAGTACAGCGTGCGGTTGGTCGCCTTCAGCGCTTTTCCGGCCGCATTGATGCGACTCGCCACCGGATGATAGACGTAGCCGTAGAACTGGTTCAGCAGTCCCACCGGCTCGCCCTGCATGTTCTGCGTGGCACTCGCCTTGATGATGTGGTCGGTCACCCACCGGTTCACGGCCCGCATGAAGCGCGTGCGCAGCGGCCGCTCGACGTCGCACAGCAGAATGATCCGGTTCACGTCGGTGTTGTTCTCGACGTAATGGATATTGGTCTCGTCGAACACCACGGCGTGGCCGTCGCGCCAGTAATAGCGTTCTCCGTCCACGCTGATGAAACAGTCGGGGCTGTTGGCCGTGACGAGTCCGAGGTGATACCGCAGCGATCCGGCGAACGGGTCGCGGTGCGGATTCAAGCGCGAGCCTGGCGCAAGTGAGGCGAACATGGCGCCCCGCACGTGGGGGATTCTTGCGAGCAGCGCCACGGTGCGCGGACAAGCCGCCTGCGCGGAAGGCAGCGGGCGGTCGTACCAGCGCAGATAGAACCGGGTCCAGCCCCGCTTGAAGAACGAGTTGAATCCGACGTCGTTGTTGTTCACCGGCCCGGAGATTCGGCCGGCCGACCTGAGATTCATCGCCTCGTCGCGTATGCATTCCCAGTTTGCGGCGAGCAGGTCGAGGCCCGGAAAGAGTGCCGGGTCAAGCAACGGCTTCGGCGGCACGGCGGAGAAAAGATACATGAGCGCGTTGTAGGGCGCGAGCAAGGTCGAGTGATTGAAAAGCTGGCGCAGGAACGGGAAACGAACGCGTCCCCGAAGGTGTACGTACAGCGCCGACGCGGCGAAAAGATAAACGACGAGAAATTTGGGCGCTAACAGAACGGACATTGACCACCCGTTGCGAGACGGAACGCCGCGACTGTCGAATTGATCTCCGTCGGTAAGCAATCATCGTGCGTGGGCTGCCCGGACAGTATCGCTCGGGCTGGGCTGGCATGCCAAGACCGCCGCCTGGACCCGGCTGGTCATCGTCCGCGGCCGATCATGCCGCCCCGTCTCTTGCGCGCGGCTCCCACGGCAGCCGTATGCCGACGGCATGGCGCTTGCACGAATCGCCGCGGGCAGTCGAGCCATTGGCGTCCCGTCCTCCACAGCCAGCCAGGAGCGTGATCATGAAGCGTTCCGGTCTTTGCATCGCCGCATTGGCGGCCATCCTGCTTTCCACTGCCGTTGCCGCTCAGTCCACGCCGGGCGTGGAACGGCTTTACATCCTCAACTGCGGGGAAGGTGTCGCGGGCGACATTTCCCGATGGTCACCCGGCGTCAACGTCGGGCAGTCGATGCCGTTCGTGGACAATTGCTATCTCATCAAGCACGGCGTGGGCTGGATGCTGTGGGACACGGGCGTGAGCGACGCTATCGCCGCAATGCCGGATGGACAGCCGCCCGCCGACCCCAGGGCAACGCATTGGCGGCGGCCAAAGACCCTTGCGAGCCAGTTGCAACAGCTGGGTGTGGCGCCCGGTGACATCCGGTACCTGGCCATCTCGCACACGCATCCCGATCACATCGGCAACGTCGAGCTGTTTCCTGAAGCCATGCTGCTCGTGCAGAAGGCGGAATATGAATGGCCGGGACCGAACAACACGCCGCGCTTCAAAGCGCAGCATCCGGTGACCAAGCTCGAGGGGGATCACGACGTGTTCGGCGACGGCAGCGTGATCCTGCTTTCGACGCCGGGCCACACGCCGGGCCACCAGTCGCTGCTCGTTCGGCTGCCGAAGACGGGGGCGGTGGTGCTCTCCGGCGATGCCGTGCACTTCATGAGCAACTGGGAACACCGACGGGTGCCGACATTGAATACCGACAAGGAGAAGACCGTCGCCTCGATGCAGCGCATCGCCGACGTGCTGTCGAAAGAGCGTGCGCAGCTCTGGATCAACCACGACAAGGCGCAGCGCGATACGCTGAAGCTCGCCCCGGCCTATTACGATTGAAGGGCGAGCATCACGGAAGAAAGGCGGGGGTGATGAGGCGCAGGCCGAGGGAGAACCAGCGACCTTCGGTGAATTGGCCGACGCGGTCGCCGTACGTCGCATCGAGCTGCACGCGGTTAGGCACGACCCAATACCGTATGCCGGCCTGGTAGTGGGGCCGGCCGGCGGCCTGGCTGAACATCTCCGGTATCAGGTACAGCGATTTGGTCACTTCGATTTCGGCGCCTACGCCCCACGTGAGCCGATGCCACGGCGTGTTCTGCGGTCGCGCGGTGCCCACATTGGTGTGTATCACCAGCGCGTCGCCGTTGAAGGAGAAGCTCGCCGGGATGTAACTGTACAGGTTGCCGACGATATCGTGGCGCGCTTCGCCGGGATGCCGCAGATTGCCCACGACCAGCCCCACGCCCCACCCGTTCGTCTCGAGCTGCTTGAACAGCGTCTTGCCCTGTATCAGCACGTCGGTCGTCGTCGTCTCGCCCGCGGCGGCGGTTCGTGCGCCGCCCATGGTGAGCTCGAGGTTGCCGCTCGGATTGCACGCCGGCAGTGCCCAGTATTCGGAGCTGCCGCGATTCCGCCTGGTCCAGGTTTCGAGCTGGCATGCCTTGCGGTCTACGACGCGCGCATCGTCGGTGATGAGCGGCCGCGCGGCGCCGACGTCGTCTGCACCCAGGAACGGATACGCAAGCAGCAGCGCGACGGCAGCAGGACGTTTCAAGTTCTTTTCCGTTGATCGACGAGGCGTGCAGGCCGCTCGCGCATCGTCGAGGCACACGCCGCGGCGGCAATGATACACGGGGATGGCGGCCGCGCCGACAAAGTGCGCTAAGTCGAACGCCCATGCGATAAATCTTCACGGAAAGCGACCGTTGTGACATAGCGCACGCTGCGGCGGCGTGGGCCCGATAGTTGCAAAGGCGCGTGCTACCGCTCCGGGGAGGCCGATGGGCGGTCGATCAACAGGAATTTGCGCGTGCCGTATACCGAGCGCCCCGTATATACCCGTCCCGCCGTTCTCATAGCCGCTGCGTTGGCAGCAATCAGCGTGGCGATCGCGGCGCCCATGGCGGCCGGCGCGAGTGCGACGCTGATGATGCTGGTCATCGTCGTCACCGCGGCGGCGTGGTACGGCGGGCCTCGTCTCGGTTTTCTTTCGACCGCAGTCGGCAGCGCGATCACGCTCGTGTTTCAGCACGCCGACTGGCAGCTGCCGCCGACCAACTTCTATCTCGCCCTGCTGTTGTACGCGGTGGCAGGGGTGCTCATCAGCCGCCTCTACGGCGGCTTGCAGGCGGCCGGTGCTCGCCTCGACGCCCAGCGCGCTCTGTACACCGCAGAGTTGGAACACGCGCGCCGCGCCGAAGCCATCGCGCGACAGCGTTACGAGGCCGTCGACCGCGCATTGCGCTTTGCGCGCATGGCGTACTGGGAGTGCGATCCTGCCACCGGCCAGATCCGCCGCGAAGAGAGCAGCGAAGCGTACGGTGCGGAATGGGTGTTGCCGCGCGTGACGACCATAGACGCCGCGCGCGCCATGGTGCATCCCGACGACGCACACCGGGTCGAAGATCAGGCGCGCGAAGCGTGGCGCAGTGGCCGCGATCTCGCCTTGCAGTGCCGAGTGCGTTTTCCGAACGGCGCGGTGCGCTGGGTGGAGGTGCGCGGCACCGTCGCATCCGACGAAAAAGGCAAGCCGACGATGCTCTACGGCCTCATCGCCGACATCGAGGAACAAAAGGCCGGCGAAGAGGCCTTGCGCGCCAGCGAAGAGCGCTTTCGCAGCCTGGTCGATCATGCGCCGGTGCTGATCTGGGGCAACGACGCGAACGGTGCGCTGTTCGTGAACCGCGCGTGCGTCAACTTCACCGGCCGCAGCGCGGACGACCTGCAACGCGAGGGCTGGCGCCCCGTGCTGCATCAAGATGACGCCGAGGACTATCTGGCGCAGTACGAGCACGCCTTCCAGAAGAAAGCGTTGTTCGAAGCGCAGGTCCGCATACGGCGTGCGGACGGCGAGTATCGGTGGTTCAAGTCCGCTGCCGTTCCGCGCTATGCCGGCGACGTATTTCTCGGTTACGCCGGCAGCTCCGTCGACATCACGGAAATCCGGCAGTACATGTCCGAGCTCGCGCGCGCGGAGCATACGCTGCGCGATGCCGACCGTCGCAAGGATCAGTTTCTCGCCGTGCTGTCGCACGAGCTGCGCAATCCGCTCACGCCGATACGGAATGCCGTAGCGGTCCTCGGCGCAGGCGCATCGCAGGAACGCGATGTTCAATGGGCGCGTGGAATCATCGAGCGTCAGGTCGGTCAGCTCGCGCGCATCCTCGACGATCTCACCGACATTTCGCGCATCACACAGAACAAGCTCGAGCTCAGGCTGCAGCCGACGGATATCAAGGAGGTGGTCGGTATCGCGGTCGACACGGTGAAGCCATTGATCGATGCGCGTCACCACCGGCTCGAGGTCGATCTGCCGCCGAAGCCGGTTTACGTGCAGGCCGACGTGGCGCGGCTTGCGCAGGTGCTGTCCAATCTTCTCAACAACGCCGCGAAGTACACCGACAAAGGCGGCCATATACGCGTGCGCGCCTTCGAGCGCGCAGGGCAGGTCGTGATGTCGGTCAAGGACAACGGCATGGGCATCAGTCAGCGGCTGCTGCCCCGGATATTCGACATGTTCACCCAGGGCGACGACAACCCGTCGCGACCGCGTGATGGGCTGGGGATAGGGCTCGGGCTCGCGCGAGGTCTGGTGGCCATGCACGGCGGACGTCTCGAAGCGCATAGCGAAGGCGTCGGCAAAGGCAGCGAGTTCGTCGTCACGCTGCCCGGCGCCGGACATGCCGTCGCTTCGGCTGCCGCGACCGCGCAGCGCCCTGTGGCGCGTCCCGGGGAGCATGGCGGCCTGCGGATACTGGTCGCGGACGATGTGCGCGACTCGGCCGAAGGGCTGGCGGTGCTGCTGCGCATCGGCGGAAACGACGTACGCATCGCGACCGACGGTGCCGAGGCCCTCAATCTCGCGGCAGATTTTCAGCCGGAAGTGGCGGTGCTCGACATCGGCATGCCGAAGTTGAGCGGTTACGAGGTCGCCCGGCAGATCCGCCAGCAGCCGTGGGGGGAAAATGCCGTGCTCATCGCGCTCACCGGCTGGGGACAACAGGACGACATCCGGCGGGCGCTCGACGTGGGCTTCAACTATCACATGGTGAAGCCGGTCAACATCCCGCAGCTTCAGGAACTGCTCGAGCAGCTGGCCGCGCGCAAGGCGCGCGGTGCGCACGCCGCATGAACGATCAGATGGCGACGAAGAGCAGCACCACGCCCAGCAGGCCGAATGCCAGCCCGAGGCGTATGGCATAGACGTAATCGGACACGGCGTACTCCGGTACGTGCGCTTGGGTGCCGCCACGGTGCAACCGGTGTGCCTGTGCCGCGCTGGCGCGCGCATTGCCTGCCAACGCTACATGAGCTCGATATCCGAACAAGTCACCCGCCGTTTGCCGATAGGCGCCGAGTTCCTGTCCTCCGACGTGGGCTCGTTCCGGGTCTGGGCGCCTCAGCGCAAGAGCGTCACACTGGTCATCGAAGCTGAAGACAAGAAGCGCGAAGTGCCGCTCACGCGCGATGCGCAAGGCTATTTTTCGGCGGTCGTGAGCGGCGTGCAGGCCGGCACCCTGTACCGCTATCGCATCGACGACGAAGAGGACCTCAGCCCCGATCCGGTGTCGCGGGCACAGCCGTACGGGCACGACGGCCCGTCGCAGCTCGTGGATCCTGCGGCGTATCGATGGGGCGACACCGCCTGGCGCGGCGTCCGCCTGCGCGGGCAGGTGGTGTACGAAATGCACATCGGCACCTACACGCGCGAAGGGACGTGGCGGGCGGCGGCGCGCGAGCTGCCCTGGCTCGCGGGTCTCGGCGTGACGCTGCTCGAAGTGATGCCGGTCGGCGAATTTCCCGGGCGTTACGGATGGGGGTACGACATCGTGCATCACTACGCCCCTATGCACCTCTATGGCACACCGGACGACATGCGCGCCTTCATCGATGCCGCGCATGCGTTGGGCATGGGGGTGATCCTCGACGTGGTCTACAACCACTGCACGCCGATCGGCTGCTTTCTGCACAAGTATGCGGGTGAATACTTCACCACCCGCTACAAGAACGAGTGGGGCAATGCCATGAATTACGACGGGCGCGGTTCATCGGGGGTGCGGGAGTACGTGCTCTCCAACGTCGAGTACTGGATCGAGGAATTCCATGTCGACGGCTTTCGTCTCGACGCGACGCAGACGCTGTACGACAGCTCGACGCGGCACATCGTCGCCGACATCAGCGATCGCGCGCGGGCCGCGGCCGCGCCGCGCGACATCGTGCTGATCGGCGAGAACGAGCCGCAGGACATTGCGCTCACCCGCCCGACGAGCGAGGGCGGAGGCGGACTCGATGCGTTGTGGAACGACGATTTCCACCACAGCGCGCGCGTCGCGCTCACGGGCAAGCGCGAGGGCTACTACCTCGACTATCTCGGTACGGCGCAAGAGTTCGTCGCGGCAGCGAAGTGCGGCTTTCTCTATCAGGGACAGTACTACACCTGGCAGAAGAAGCGCCGCGGGACCCCGACACTCGGCGGCGCGCCGGAGCGCTTCGTGACGTTCATACAGAACCATGATCAGGTAGCCAACTCGGCACGCGGTCTGCGCATACACGAGCTCACCGATGCGGGGCGGTGGCGCGCGTGCACGGCGCTCATGCTGCTCGCGCCGGGGACGCCGTTGCTGTTTCAGGGACAGGAATTCGCCGCGTCGTCGCCGTTCGTGTACTTCGCGGACAACGGGCCGGACGTGGCGCCGGTGGTGCATGAGGGCCGGCGCAAGTTCCTGAGTCAGTTTCGCAGCATAGCCGCCGGCGGCCACGTGTGGCTGATCGATCCGGCCGTGCCCGAAGCGTACGAACGCTGCAAGCTCGATCTGCGCGAGCGCGACACGCACGAGCATGCCGTCGCGCTTCATCGCGATCTCATCCGCCTGCGACGCAGCGATCCGGTGTTCGCCGCGCAGCGCGCGGGGGGCGTGGACGGCGCGGTGCTGTCCCGCGATGCGTTCGTGCTGCGTTACTTCGACCGCGGGGGCGAGCATGGCGACCGCTTGCTGATCGTCAATTTCGGACCGGACCTGGAATTGACGCCTATGCCGGAGCCGCTGCTCGCTCCGCCGCCGGGCGCACGGTGGAAGCTGCTCTGGTCGAGCGAAGACGTGCGCTACGGCGGGGGCGGGACAGCGGACCCTTCCGGCGCGCATACCTGGGGCATACCCGCGCGTGCTGCACTCGCTTTCGCTGCAGAGGCGTAAGCACGATGCCTGACCAGGGTTATCGTACGGGGCCGCTCGAGCGCCGGCTGATCACGCGCCGCATCGATCGCCATCACGGACCGGAATGGCTGGTAGCCAACGGACTGGGCGGTTTTGCCTCGGGGACGGTACTCGGGCCGCCGACACGGCGTTATCACGGCCTGCTGGTCGCCGCCCTGCCTGCGCCGCTCGGCCGGCTCGTCGTGCTGAATCACATGAACGAAATCGCGGTCGGTCCGGATGGACGCGAAGTGGACCTGCAATCGGCCGAAGGCGATGCCCATGAAGCGTGTCCCGGCTCGCTGTGCGAGTTCTACCTCGAGAACGGCCTCCCGGTATGGCGTTATCAGACGCCCTTCGCGGAGATCGAAAAGAAGCTTGTCATGCCGCACATGCAGAACACGGTGCATGTGCTCTATCGCGTGACCGAAGGCGAGCGGCTCACTTTGAAGCTGCGCCCGTACGTGACCTTTCGTCCGCTCGAGCATTCGGTCGACGAGCCGCTGTCCGAGCCGTACATCATCACGGTGATCGACGATCGTTATCGGCTGGAGGACGGCAGCCACAGGACCGCGCTGTGGCTCCACATGTCTCATCGGAATGCCCGCTTCACGCTCGAGCGCAGCACGGAGACCGATGTATGGTTCGCAAGCGAGGCGGCGCGCGGCTATCCGGCAAGAGGCGCGCTATGGACGCCCGGGCTGTTCCACGTCGAGCTCACCGGCGGGGAGGGTGTGGCGTTGACCGGCTCCACCGAGCCGTGGGATGTCGTCGCTGCGCAAGCCCCCTACGATGCGCTGGCGGTCGAGCATGGACGCCGGCGACGGCTGCTCACGCGCGCGCCGCCCCAGGCGCGCCAAGACCTGGCCGCCGAGCTCGTGCTTGCTGCCGATCAGTTCGTCATCACGCCTGCCGGACGCAGCGAAGAGAACGCCCGCGCGCGCGCCGCCGGCGACGAAGTGCGCACCGTCATCGCCGGCTACCACTGGTTCACCGATTGGGGCCGGGACACGATGATCAGCCTCGAAGGCCTGACGCTGTCCACCGGACGCTACGAGGAAGCCGGTTACATCCTGCGCACGTTCGCGCGCTACGTTCGCGATGGGCTCATTCCGAACATGTTTCCCGAAGGGCGCCGCGAAGGGCTTTATCACACCGCCGATGCAACGCTGTGGTTCTTCCACGCATTGTCGCGCTATCTCGCAATCACGGGCGATCGCCTCACGCTGTACACGATCCTGCCCAAGCTCGTCGACATCGTGGAGCATCATTTGCGCGGCACGCGGTTCGGCATCGCGGTCGATCCGGCCGATGGACTGCTGCGGCAAGGCGAGGAGGGCTATCAGCTTACATGGATGGATGCGAAAGTCGGTGACTGGGTGGTGACGCCGCGCCGCGGCAAGGCGGTCGAAATCAATGCGCTGTGGTACAACGCGCTGCGCCTGCTCGAGCAGTGGCTACGCGATCTCGGCGACACTGCGCGTGCGCAGCGCCTTGCGGGACACGCAGAACAGGCGCGCGTGTCGTTCAACCGCCGCTATTGGTACGCGGACGGCGGCTATCTTTACGACGTCGTGGATGGCGAGCGCGGCGATGATGCGTCGTGCCGTCCCAACCAGATTTTCGCCATTGCGCTGGATCACCCGGTGCTCGATGCGGGGCGATGGGGACCGGTATTCGCGGTCGTGCGCGACCGGCTGCTCACGCCGGTCGGACTGCGTTCGCTGGCGCCGGGACATCCCGACTACAAGAGCCGTTACGACGGCGACCTTCGCGCACGCGATGCCGCTTACCACCAGGGTACCGTGTGGGCATGGCTGATCGGACCGTACATCGACGCATGGCTCAAGGTTCTCCCCGGCGAGCATGCGCAGGCGCACCGCCTGCTGCAGGGCTTCGCGCCGCATCTCGATGAAGGATGCGTAGGATCGGTCAGCGAAATCTTCGATGCCGAGCCGGTGTACATGCCGCGCGGGTGCATTGCCCAGGCATGGAGCGTTGCCGAACTGCTTCGCTGCCTGGTGAAGACGGCGTCCGCGTGATCAGTGCAACGACTTGTTCGACGCAGCGGGGGGAGGCGCAACCGGCGCGGCTCGCGAGACCGGCTGGTATTTGATCGCGATCGCTTTGGCCGTGTAGTAGTATCCGCCACCGACCCAGCGATATCCGCCGTACGGCATGCCGTAAGGATAGAAAGGATAATAGCGGCGCGGGAAGAAGAATGGATCGTACATCGGGTCGTATATCTGCATGGGCGGCTGGTACCATTCCCGACTTTCCGTGCGCACGATGGCATCGGCGCCGAGCTGCGCCGCCCGCTCGCGCATGTCCTCGAGCAGCTCCACTTCGCCGACGCCATACACGCCTTCGGATTCGAGCGTGGCGATCTGCACGTACGGCCGCTGAGGCGGCTCGAACAGCACCTCGACAGTGGTCGTCGGCGGATAACGAACCGCGGGATTGGTCTCGAGGACGCGTGTGGTGACGCTCGCGCACCCGGCAAGCACTGCGGCAATGGTGAGGATGACTTTGATACGCATGCTGCTTGGACCGCTGGTGCGTTTCGTGGTGCCCGATGGCGAGCGCGGCGCTGAACGGCGATAATACCGCGCACCCGCTGCGAATCCATATCGTCCATCATGACTTACGATGCGCTGATCATCGGCGCCGGCCATAACGGTCTTACCTGTGCGTGCTATCTCGCAAGGGCGGGACTGCAGGTGCGCGTGCTGGAACGTCGCGGCGTTGTGGGCGGGGCGGCCGTCACCGAAGAGTTCCATCCGGGCTTTCGCAATTCCACCGCGAGCTACACCGTAAGCCTGCTGCACCCCTCCGTCATTCGCGATCTGCACCTTGCGGAGCATGGCTTGCGCATCGTCGAGCGCCCGGTCTCCAACTTCCTGCCATTGTCGGATTCCGAATATCTCAAGATCGGCCCGACCTACGAACACACGCACGCGGAAATCGCTCGTCATTCCGCGCGCGACGCGAGCCGGCTGGCGGATTATTACGCGATGCTGGAGCACGTCGCAGACGTTCTGCGCGAGCTTGCATTGCAGACGCCGCCCAACGTGGGCGGCGGGTTGCGAGACATCGTCGCGGGCGTGAAAGCGGGCGGGATGTTGCGGCGGCTCGACATGGAAGGCCGGCGCGACGTCCTCGATCTATTCACGAAAAGCGCGGGCGACTTGCTCGATGCGTGGTTCGAGTCCGACGCCGTCAAGGCGGCGTTTGCTTTCGATTCCATCGTCGGGAATTTCGCGAGCCCGTACGCGCCGGGCACGGCGTACGTGCTGCTGCACCATGTGTTCGGCGAAGTGAACGGGCGGCGCGGCGCATGGGGCCATGCCATCGGCGGCATGGGAGCCATCACGCAGGCGATGGCAGCCGAGGCCCGTGCGCTGGGCGTGGAAATCGATACCGACTGCGAAGTGACGCGCGTTGCGATCGATCAGCGGGGCGCGCATGGCGTCGAGCTCGCCGACGGGCGAGCGATCGAAGCGCGCTGTGTCATCGCCAACGTCAATCCCAAGCTCCTGTACACGCGGCTCGTCGATCCGTCTACGCTCGAGCGCGAGTTCCTCGAACGCATACGGCGCTGGAAATGCAGCTCGGCGACGTTTCGCATGAATGTCGCGCTCTCCGAGCTGCCCGATTTCCTGTGCCTGCCCGGCACCACGCTGCAGGAGCACCACCAGTCCGGCATCATCATCGCGCCATCGATGCGCTACATGGAGCAGGCCTATTTCGACGCGCGCACGTACGGCTGCTCGCGTGCGCCGGTTGTCGAGATGCTGATTCCGTCGACCGTCGACGAATCGCTCGCGCCAGAGGGATACCACGTCGCAAGCCTCTTCTGTCAGCACTTCAATCCCGAGCTTCCGAATGAGCTCGACTGGGACGAAATCCGCGAGCCGGCCGCCGATCTCGTGATCGACACGGTCACGCGCCACGCACCGAACTTCAAGGACTCGATACTCGGCCGCAGCATACTGACGCCGCTCGATCTGGAGCGGGAATTCGGGCTGACGGGGGGCGATATCTTTCATGGCGCATTGACGCTCGATCAGCTCTGGAGCGCACGTCCCATGCTCGGTTATGCGGACTACCGCGGGCCGGTGAAGGGGCTGTACATGTGCGGCTCGGGGACCCATCCCGGCGGGGGCGTCAGCGGTTTGCCGGGGCGCAACGCTGCAGGAGAAATTCTGCGCGATCTCGGCAAGCGGAGCCGCGCACGATGAGCTCGCGGGCGCGCTCCCCAGTGGCGCTCACGTTTTTCGCGTGCCTTGCCGAGGCGCTCAGCATGACTGGTTTCGCGGCGTATACGACGCTGCTGCCGCAGCTGCAGCGCGAATGGTCGCTGTCGAATTCGCAGGCTGGCCTCATCGGCGGCATTTTCTACGCGGGCTACATGCTCGGCGTGCCGGTGCTCACCAGCCTCACGGATCGCATCGACTCGCGGCGAATTTACGCCTTCTCGTGCGCGATCTCCACGCTCGGCGCCGCATGCTTCGCGTTCTTCGCCGAAGGTCTGTGGACGGCGCTCGTGTTCCAGTTTCTCATCGGGGCCGGGCTGGGCGGCACCTACATGCCGGGTCTCAAGACGTTGACCGATCATCTCGAAGGCCATGCGCAATCGCGGGGCACCGCGTTCTACACCGCGAGCTTCGGTATCGGGTCCAGCATTTCCATCGTCGTGTGCGGCAAGCTTGCAGCCGCATACGGATGGCAGTCTGCGTTCGTCTTCGGCACGATAGGGCCGGTGCTCGCTGCCCTTCTCGTCATGCTGGTGATGCCGCCGGGACGCACTGCCGGCAGCGCAGTGCGCGCGCCGCTGCTCGATTTTCGTCCGGTGCTCAGGAATCGCACGACGACGGCATACATCGTCGGGTACGCAACACACAATTACGAGCTCTTCGGCCAGCGAGCGTGGATGGTGGCGTTCCTGGTGTACTGCGCTTCGCTGCAGCCGGCCAACGCCCCGATGATCGCGAGCGCCGCGACGCTCGCGGCATGCATCAATCTGCTGGGTCCGGTGATGAGCATATCGGGCAACGAGCTCGCGATCCGCTTCGGACGGCAACGCATCATCTTCACCTTCATGACGGCGTCGGGCCTGCTCGCTTGCGTGCTCGGTTATGCCGCCGGCTTGCCGTGGTACGTCGTGTTTCTCATCATGTGCGTGCACTACGGATTGATGCTCGGCGATTCGGCGGCGCTCACGTCGGGCTGCATTGCTTCGACACCGCCCGAGGTGCGCGGAGCGACCATGGCGATTTACTCTTTCGTGGGATTCACGGCCGCCTTTCTCGCTCCGCTGGTCTTTGGTGTCGTGCTCGATCTTGGGGGTGGCAACCGCAACACGGCCGCCTGGGGTCTTGCCTTCGGCAGCATAGGGATTTTCGGCGCACTGTCCCTCATCGCGCGCCGGCTTTACCTCGCCCGCGATGCAGCCGGGTCCCGCCCGCTGGATACTCCTGCCCGCGCCGACGAGCCCCGTTGACGCCGCGAGCGGCGGGTAAGGCTGCCTCTTCCGATTTACCGCGCTGCCCTTGCCTGGCCGCCATCGCACCGATAGAGGTGGAGGAGGCTTAGAAAAACTATATCGACCGCGGACAACATATCATGTGGTGCGCTGCAACATTTCCTGTTCTGGCTGTCTATACTGATGACCGAAGCCACTGACTCGTAGGAATTTAATCCTGACCCGCAGGCTGGCTTCGATTCTTGGAGAACGGCCATGAGCAAAGATGAACGGCTTAAGTTGGGCTCAGCTCTCAGCGAACAGATCGCGGCGTGCGGCTTGTCCGAGCGCGAGCGCGCGCTGGCGTTGAGCGCCTTGCGTAACGGCGAAGCGATCGCAGACGCGATCCTCTCGGTCGTCAGCGCCGTCCGCAGCGCCACCGTGCGGCTGGCGGCCAAGCCCCGCCGCGCCGGTGCCTTGAGCTAAACCGCAGCGCCGCTGCGCGCGCTGCCGACGCATCTGATGTCGGCGGCGCATAGCGCGAGCGGCGCTTGATGGAAGGGCAGGAAGCATGTTGAGCATCTCCCCGGGTTCTATTCACACGCATCACCGGTTCACGCTGCCGGATCTGCGGCCGGCGCTCGCGAAGATTGCCGACTGCGGAATGGCTCTCCATTACCGGTACATCCGATGGCGTATCGAAGGTGAGCTGCGGGCTTCCGCGGCGCGCTGAGACGTCGCGGCGAGTGAGGCGTTGGAGCAACGTCGCTTGCTACGCTGCGCGCTCGCCGATGCGCATGACCGATTTTCCGCGCGGGGCCGATCAGCGCACGAAGCGTGCTCTCGCGGCTATTCCGAGCCGGTGCGTTTCTTCAAGGGCCCGGTGTAGTACTGCGGCCAGCGCTCGAGCACTTCCTGGCTGTCGTCCTTGTAGACGTGGCACGAATTGATCTGGTAGGGCTTCTTCGTGAGTGGCTGGCCGGCTTTCGCGGCTTCGCGCGCACGGCCTGTCGCCTGGAACGCGGTCGTGCCCAGCGGCCCGAGCAGCTCCACGAGATGCGTGCACCCCTTCACGCCGCCGACGCGCGCGGCGATCTCCTTGCGCCAGCCCGGGCCGATCTTGATGCCCGCGAGCGACTTGAACGCGGGCGCGATGTCGCCGCAATGCAGGTAAGGCCCGTCGTCGGTCACTGCTTCGGCTTCGCGGATCACGAGATCGAGGTCTATCGTGAGGCGGATGCGCATGTTGTGCACGGGCTCGCCGGCCTTGCGGGCGCGCCCGCCGTCGCGTCGGGTGTGCGTGTATGTCTTCGTGTCGACGAGATGAGCTTCGATGTCCCACAAGCCGTCTTCGCGCTCGTAACCCGTGCATTCGATCGCGCGGGTGTGCATGAGCTTGCGGGGTACGGGGTTCGATAACGGCATGACTGCTCCAGCGACGATTACGTTGAGTCAAGAACGTTGCGCAGCACGAGCGGCACGTTCCTTCACGGCTTCCAGCACTTCAAGTCGGCGCGCATCGCCGTACTCCGGCCACGCGGCGATTTCACCGAGCGTGCGCCAGCAGCCGGTGCAATAGCCGCTGTCGACGTCCATCACGCATACCCCGATGCAGGGCGATAGTACGGTGCGCTCGGTCATGCAGCACGCGCGCGAAGTGCGAGCGCACGCGCGGCACGCGACTGCGTGGGCCGCCCCAGCGCAGCACAGATAAATTCACCTGCTGCGATCACCTTCTGCAGATCGATGCCGGTCTCTATGCCGAGACCGTGCAGCATGTAGAGCACATCCTCGGTCGCGACGTTACCCGTGGCGCCTTTCGCGTACGGACAGCCGCCGAGGCCGGCGACCGAGCTGTCGAACGTCGCCACGCCCAGCTCGAGTGCGGCATAGATGTTCACGAGCGCCTGGCCGTACGTGTCGTGGAAGTGACCGGCCAGCCGCTCGACCGGGATATGTGCTGCGACCGCTTCGAACACGGCGCGTGTCCGTCCCGGCGTGCCCACGCCTATCGTGTCGCAGATGGTGATCTCGTAGCAGCCCATCGCATCGAGCGCGCGTGCGACGCTCACGACGGCCTCCGGTGCCACCTCGCCTTCGTACGGACAACCGAGGCACACCGACACATCGCCGCGCACTTTGAGTCCCGCCGCGAGTGCTTTTGCGGCCACCTCGGAAAATCGCGCGAGGCCTTCGGCAATGGTGCAATTCGTGTTGCGCTTGGAAAAGCTCTCCGTCGCCGCGCCGAACACGACGACTTCCTCCGCGCCCGCGGCGATCGCGGCCTCGAGTCCCTTGCTGTTGGGCACGAGAACGGGATACGCGACACCCGGCTTGCGCCGTATCCCGGCCATCACCGCGGCATTGTCCGCCATCTGCGGAACCCACTTCGGCGAGACGAAAGCCGTTGCTTCGACCACCGGCATCCCCGCGTCGGACAGCCGATCGATGAGCTCGATCTTCACGGCCGCGGGGACCGGTGTGGCTTCGTTCTGCAGGCCGTCGCGCGGACCCACCTCGACGATTTTCACTTTGCGCGGAAGAGACATGGCGGCTTTCACCGTGCGCGTTTCTTCGTGGCCTTCCGGGCCGGCCGTTTGGCGCCCGCGGCGTTGCTTTCGACCCAGGACGGTTTGCGTTTCTCGAGGAACGCAGCGAGCCCTTCCTGCGCCTCGGGCGTTGCGCGGATGTCGGCGATACGGCGCGACGTTGCCGCCACCAGCCGCTCGTCGATGGCCGAGTGCGTTGTGAACGATATGAGGGTCTTCACGGCCGCCATCGCTCGAGGCCCGCTGCTGTAGAGCTGCGCAAGTATCGTGCTTACGCGCGGCAGCAACTCTTCCTCTTCGACGATGTCGTGCACGAGGCCAATGCGGTAGGCTTCGGCCGAATCCATCTCCTCGCCGGTGAGCATGTAGCGTCGCGCCATCCGCTCGCCGATCGCCGCAATGACGTAAGGGCTGATCATGGCGGGAATGATGCCGAGCTTCACTTCCGAGAAGCGAAACGTCGCAAGCCGGGAGGCGATCGCAATGTCGCATGCCGCCACGAGACCGCAGCCGCCCCCGCGCACGGCGCCTCGCACGCACGCAACGGTGGGCTTATCGAGGGTATACAGCGCATGAAACATGCGCGCCGACCGCTCGGCATGCGCGTAGTTCTGCTTCTTCGTATAGCTCCCCGAGGCTTTCATGTGCGCGATGTCCGCACCGGCACAGAAGCTCTCGCCCGCGCCCATCAGCACTACCGAGCGCACATCGTCGCTCGCTGCGATCTCTTCCAACGCCCCAGTGAGCTGATCGATCATTTCCGGGTCGAAAGCATTGTGGACTTCGGGGCGGTTGAGAAGCAGCGTGGCGGTGCCGTTCTCGTCGACGTGCGTCCGGACTTTGTCGGTCATGTGATGCTCGCGGAGCGGGCTGAAAGTGTCCGATTATAGCCGCTTGCACTCCACCGCCCCGCGCTGGTCCAGCATGCGGAAGCAGTTGGGCGCTCAGTGTTTCGGCAGGCGGGCGAGAATGGCGAGATACACGTTCAGCATACCGCTGTCGAAGCAGCAGAAGGTGATGCGCTCCAGCGAAGGGTGCTTCGCTGCGGCCGCCGCGCACACGGTCACTGCGATGTCGGCCGCTTGTGCCGGCGGGTAGCCATACACGCCACAGCTGATCGCAGGAAAGGCGAGCGTAGTGAGATCGTGCTCCAACGCGAGCGCGATGCTCGAGCGGTAGCAGGAGGCAAGAAGCTCGGGCTCTCCGTGGTCGCCGCCGCGCCACACCGGTCCGACGGTGTGGATCACGTAACGTGCCGGCAATCGAAATCCCGGTGTGATCCGTGCCTCGCCGGTGGGGCAACCACCGATGCGGCGGCACGCTTCGAGCAGCTCGGGGCCCGCAGCACGGTGTATCGCCCCGTCGACGCCACCGCCGCCGAGCAGGCTTTCGTTCGCCGCGTTGACGATCGCATCGACATCGAGCGTGACGATGTTCGCCTGTATCGCTTCGAGCCTGGCGCTCATGGAGAGTTCACCAAGGTCCGGTGGCGAGCCAACGCTCCAGTTGATCAAGCCGGTCGGAGCCCCAAAACGGCTCGCCGTCGGCAATGACGTAGGGCGAGCCGAAGACGCCGCGCGCGATGGCCGCTTCCACCTCGACGCGCAGCCTCTCCTTGATCGCTGCATTGCTTATGCCGTCGAGCACTGCCGCGCGGTCGAGGCCCAGCGACTGCGCCACGTCAGCGACCGCATCGGGCGAGGAAATGTCGCGGTCGTCGGCGAAATAGGCCCGGAATGCCGCGAGCGCGAAACGCTTGGCCGTCGCATGGTCGTGTTGTTCGAGCCAGTAGTAGGCGCGGCTTGCGGCGGTCCCCGAAATGGGGAAGCGCGAGGGCGGGCGGTACGCCACGCCGAACCACCGCGCCGTCCGCTCGATGTCGCGCAAGGCGTAAGCACCCTTGATCGGTATCGCGGGCAGCGGTTGACCGCCGGTCTGCTTGAACACGATGCCCAGGAGTATCGGATGCCACACCACGTCGCGGCCGTGCTTCGCCGCGAGCGCGTCTATGCGCGTCGCGGCGAAATAGCCGTAGGGGGAGGAAAAATCGAAGTAGAAATCGAGCGGCCGGGTCATGTGTCGCCTTTACGTTTACGTTAGCGTAATTCTGGGACCTTGAGCTTTACGCCGCTATCGCCCTGCAGCATACGCCTGCACTGTTCGGTGAAAAACCGGATTTCATTCAGCATGATATCGAGATCCTCGCGCTGTTGCTCCAAGGCGGTGCGTTTGCGGTCGAGCTTTGCCACCAACGCTTCCAATTGCGGCGCCTGGCCGCCTGCGGCGTCATAAAGCTCGAACAACTCTCGAATCTCCTGAAGCGTAAAGCCAAGGCGTTTGCTGCGCAGCGCGAGCTTGAGCCGTGCACGGTCGCGGCCGCTGAAGCTGCGTACCATTCCGCGCCGCGACGGCTGCAGCAGCCCCAGCTGCTCGTAGTGTCGGAGGGTTCGGGCGGTGACACCGAATTCGTCCATGAGCTGGCGGATGGTGTACTGCGGTCCCATTGTGCTGTGCAATATAAGGCGGTAAGATGATTTGGCTGAGTTTAGATTGCGGCTTACGTAAACGTCAATCCATGGGATCGCCATCGCACGCCGGACCGCCGAGCGCCAAGGAGCTGGAGAAGCTGTATGCGGACATTGCCCAGAAAAGCACGCGCCTGGTGAGGCGCTGGCTGCTGCAACAGACCGCGGGCACCGCGCCGGCATGGCAGGACGATTTGGGGATCGCCCAGGCATTCAATGCTGCGTGGAGCCGATTGCTCTCGGATCCGGCGAAACTCTGCGCGGCGCACACCAAAGCCTGGCAGGACTACTCCTCCCTGTGGCAGTGGGCGGCCTTGCGTCTCCTGGGGCATCGAGCGGAGCCGGTCGCCATGCCAGATCCGTCCGATCGGCGCTTTAAAAGCGACGACTGGCAGCGAAGCTTCGTTTTCGACTACATCAAGCAGTCTTACCTCATCGCCGCCCGACATTTGCACGCCCTGTTCGCCGGTATCGATGGTCTCGATCCTCAGACCGCGAAGAAAGTCGATTTCTACACGCGGCAGTACATCGATGCGCTCGCACCGTCGAATTTCGTGCTCACCAACCCAGACGTGCTCCGCGCGACGGTTGCGTCGGGCGGTCACAACCTCTTGCGCGGGCTCGACAACCTGCTCGAGGACTTGCTGCGCGGCAATGGCGAAGGCCTGCGCGTGCGCATGACCGACGAGGGCGCGTTCGCGTTGGGCGTCAACATCGCCACTACACCGGGCAAGATCGTGTTCCAGAACGAGCTGATGCAGCTGATTCAGTACGAACCGGCAACAGAGCAGGTGTATCGCCGTCCGCTGCTCGTCGTGCCACCATGGATCAACAAGTATTACATCCTCGATTTGAGGCCGGAAAACTCGTTCGTGAAGTGGGCTGTGGAGCAGGGCCACACCGTTTTCGTCATTTCGTGGATCAATCCCGATGCGCAGCAAGCGAAGAAGACGTTCGAGGACTATCTGAACGACGGTCCGCTCGCGGCGCTCGATGCGATCCGGTCGGCCACCGGCGAAGCCGAATGCAATGTCATCGGCTTTTGCCTGGGGGGCACGCTCCTCGCGTGTACGCTCGCCCACCTTGCGGGGCGCGGCGACACGCGTATTGCGAGCGCCACCTTTTTCGCATCGCTGATCGACTTCAGCGAGCCGGGCGAGCTCGGCGTGTTCATCGACGAGCAGCAGGTGCAGGCGCTGGAGCGCAGGATGGAAAAGCGCGGCTACCTCGAGGGGCGCGAGATGGCGACGACGTTCAATATGCTGCGTGCCAACGACCTCGTCTGGTCGTTCGTCGTAAGCAATTACCTGCTCGGCCGCGAGCCGCTCGCCTTCGATCTCTTGTACTGGAACGCCGACTCGACCCGCATGCCGGCGGCGATGCACAGCTATTATTTGAGAAACATGTACCTGGGCAACAAGCTCGCGACGCCGGGCGGGCTTGTACTCAACGGCCAGCCGCTCGATGTCACCAAGGTGCAAGTGCCGTCGTACTTCATTTCCACGGTCGAAGATCACATCGCGCCGTGGCGCACGACCTACCGCGGTGCGCGTCTCTTCACCGGCCCCGTGCGCTTCGTGCTCGGCGGCTCCGGCCACATAGCCGGCATCATCAACCCGCCGGCCGCCAACAAGTACTGTTACTGGACCAACGCTGCGCTGCCCGACGTCGCGGACGATTGGCTCCAAGGTGCCGAGCGCCACGACGGCTCCTGGTGGACCGACTGGGCGCGCTGGGCCGCCGAGCGCGGTGGCGGGCATGTGCCGCGTCGCATTCCGGGCGCCGGCAAGTTGCCTGTCATCGAGGACGCGCCCGGCTCGTACGTGAGGCTGCGCATCGAC
>JBLNBW010000260.1:0-30205 GCA_050260255.1 Rhodospirillaceae bacterium
GCCGATCTTACGGATCGGGCACGCCTTGCCTCCATCGCGGGAGAGGCCGGCCTCGACGCGACCGCAGTCGCGACTTATCTTGCGAGCGACGAAGACCGCACGGAAGTGCTCGACGCCGACCGGAACGCGCGGAATTCCGGCATGGTCGACGGCGTCCCGTTTTTCGTCTTCAACCGCAAGATCGGCGTTCCGGGCGCGCAGGACGCGATGGTCCTGCTCGACGCGCTGGAGCAGTCGTTCGCCTGAGGGTGGCCATGCAAGCGCCCGTGATGACCGACACGATGGTGTACCGAAACGCGCTGCCGGTCGGGACGGAGCTCATGGAGTACCGTCTGGAAGCGGTGCTCGGCGCGGGCGGCTTCGGCATTACGTACCTCGGGTGGGACGCGCATCTGCACAAGCAGGTCGCGCTGAAGGAGTTTCTGCCGTGCGACATCGCGCTGCGTGCGCTCGATGGCAGCATCGTGCCCGTCGGGACGCAACGTAACGAGGATTACCGCTGGGGCCTCGAACGCTTTCTGCAGGAGGCGCGCACGCTGGCTCGCTTCAGTCATCCGCACATCGTGCGCGTGTATCGCTATTTCGAAGCGAACAACACCGCGTACATGGTGATGGATTACGAGCACGGCGAATCGTTGAACCGGCTGCTCAAGCGCGAGCCATACCCTGCGGAAGAGCGGCTGCGCGGGATCCTGCTGCCGTTACTCGACGGCTTGCGCGCCGTGCACGAAGCGGGCTTCCTGCACCGCGATATCAAGCCGAGCAACATCTTTTTGAGAGAGCAGGGCGGTCCCGTGCTCATCGACTTCGGGGCGGCCCGCCACACGATAGGCGGCAGCGGAAACTACACGGCGGTCGTAACACCCGGCTACGCGCCCATAGAGCAGTACTCGACCGACGCCGCGCAAGGCGCATGGTCCGATATTTACGCGGTGGCGGGCGTGTTCTACCGCGCCGTAACGAACGAGAATCCGCCGGACGCGGTCGGACGCATGCGCCGTGATACCGTGGGAGCGCAGCTGTACAAGGCCCGCGAACGGTACAGTGCTGCGCTGCTCAGTGCTATCGGATGGGGATTGGAGACCGAGGAATCGCGTCGTCCGCAAACCGTCGCGGAATGGCAGGAGGGTCTGCTCGGCAACAAACGCATGCCGTACGAGCTGCGGGAGCCGGTCGCCCCATCGACCGGCGATGAGCCGCCGACGCGGCTTCTTACCCATATCCCGCGCGTGACGCAGTGGCGCCTGCCGGCGGGGGCTCGCTGGGCACTACCAGTAGTCGCTGCAGTGGGCGTTCTCGTCTGGCGTGCTTACGATGAGCGCCTGCCGGAAATGCCGACGATGCAGGCCGCTCCCACTGCGGCGGTGTCGGGATCCGCAGTCTCTACCACAGAGTCTCCGGCACTGGAACCGACCCTGACCAAGCCGGAGCCTAAAGCCGCGCCATCGGTGCAGCGTTCGACGCAGCAGCGTAAATCGGCGGCCATGGGGGAGAAACCACGGCCCAAAGATCGCGTCGCGAAGGCTGCAGACGAGCCGGTAGAGCAGGCGAATCCGGAGGAGGTCCGCGCGCCGGTGCGCGATGCGATTGCTCTGCCGCCGTTGCGCGACGTCTCGCGCGAGAGGCCGAGCCGCGATCGAACGGCGAGACCGGGCACCGAGCCGTACTAGAAACTCACCTCAAAAATACTAACCATAGAGGGGATGTACACGATTTTCAGCATTAAGGCGAAGAGCTCAACATTCTCATCTTGTTAATCCTGTCGATTCTTGTTCTCGAGTCCGGTGCTAGCGCTTGCGCGACCGCGCGCAAGCTTCTCGGCAATCTTCTCGAAATACGCGGCTTCGATGCGAAGGCTGCCGCGGCGCCGGCCCAGCGGCGTGCGCAGCAGCACGGCATTCATGCGCGCAAGCAATCGCAAACGCTCGTCAGGCGAATCTTCCCGCTGCAACGCGGCCTCGAGTGCGCGCATATCACGCAGCGCTTCCACCTCGGGCGGGACGAAACCCGCGTTTTTCAGCACGCGATAGGCGACGCGGAGATCCTCCGGCACCAGACGGTCGTCGTCGAGCTCCAGCGGCGCGCCGGTCCCGGGCAGATCATCAAACTCGCCGCGCGCCTGCGCGTCGCGTATGCGCTCCTCTACGAGGGATTCCAGCGATTTCATCCGCGAGCTCCAAAGTGCGTTGCGTGCCTCAGCGTATCGACAGCGCGGCGATGCCTGATATGACGAACACCGCCAGATGCAGCGTGCTCCACCGCGCAAAGCGCCGTCCGATACGCTCCGGCAACTCGCGTGCGAGCAGGAACAGCCGTCCATCGCGTGGCTTTGCCAGAACGTGCACGCCGTCCTCCATGCGGATGCCGCGGTGTTCGTCGCGGACGGTGCGCCGGGCAGCAAGGCGCGCGGCTTCCCACTCACGCATGTCGATCTCGCCGTTCCGATCGAGATCGTAGCGTGCGAGCAGCGTCGCGCGATCCCGCTTCCAGTCGGCGAGCAATGCGTTGACATCGCGGCGCTCGTCGAGTTCGGCCAGCGCGCCGCCGACGGTGCGCAGTTCGCCGATCGCGTACAGCGGTGCGTCCGGCAGGATCAGCCATTCGGTGTAGCGGTAGTCGCCCTCGATGCGTTTGTCCGCCGGCAGACCGACCACTTCCGCGCCTTCGGGCGATACGACGCATTCGCCGGAGCCATCGCGCAAGAGAAATTGAGCATTGCTCATGCCGCTTTCCTCGTGCTTCCAGTGATTGTCGGAGTCCTTCCGCTCTATGGTGTAGCGATACCAGCAGCACGGCAGTCCGGTCAGCGGGCTCATGACGGGCGTACCGGCGAGCATCGCGGTGCGTCCGTACAACTCGACGTACCCTTGTGCAGCTGAAGCGATACGGGAGGTCGGCAGATCGTCGATCTGCCGATAACGGCGGTAACTCGCGATCCAGCCGGCGAAGCTCAGCGCAGCGAGCGCGGCAAGGCAGTAGCGCCAGCCAGTGGCCGTGCCGATCTGAAAAGCGACGATAAGCAGGAAGAACTGCGCGCCGCTCGTCACCCATTCGCCGGCGGAATAGCGATAAGCGACGCTCATCGCCAGGCCGTCAGGCGCTGAACGCGCGCTTCACGTCGACGTCGGCTTTTTCCGCTTCCGCGACATGGAAGAGCGGCGCGGGCCTGAACGCGAAGAGCGAAGCCACCACCACGTCGGGGAACTGCTCTATGCGCACGTTGTTGACGTTGGCCGATTCGTTGTAGAACTCGCGACGGTCGGCGATGGCGTTCTCCAGGCTCACGATGCGCGACTGCAGCTGCAGGAAAGTCTGGTCGGTTTTGAGCTCGGGGTAGGACTCGGCGACAGCGTAGAGCTCGCCCACCGTAGACCGCAACTTGCCCTCCGCCGCACCGAGAGCCGGCACATTCGCCGCTTCGCGTGCGGCGAATACCTGCGAGCGCGCCTCCATCACTTTCGCGAGCGTGTCCTGCTCGAATTTCATGTACTGCCGGCATGTTTCGATGAGCTTCGGCAATTCATCGTGGCGCTGCTTGAGCAGCACGTCGATGTTCGCCCACGCCTTGGAGACGTTGTGCTTCACCTGCACGAGATTGTTGTAGATCATCGCGAAATACACCGCGACCGCTGCCACGCTACCGAGCACTGCCATGGTAAGCGCGTCCATGCCACCTCCCGCGTTTTTCGTTGTGCGGCGATTCTATACCACACACGATGTTCCGTATCGTGGGGAGGTTTTCCCGGAGGCTTATACGCTCATAAATAACTTTTAGATCGCGCCGCGTCGAACCTCCGTAGAATCGCGGCCTTTCGAGCAGCACAACCGGTGACTGATTCATGGCGGCAGTGATGCAAGGCGCACCTGCGGGCGCGCTGGAATTGAGGAAGACGGCAACCGAAGAAGCAATCGAAGACGTGAACGAGGCGCTGCGCCAGGGTGCGAAGACCGGCGCGAGAGGGGCGCCGGACGAACGGACCCGACGTGCGGCGAAACGGGGACCGCGCGAGGAAATCAAGCACACCACCTGCTACATGTGCGCATGCCGCTGCGGCATACGCGTGCATCTGCGCGACGGCGAAGTTCGCTACATCGAAGGCAATCCCGACCATCCGCTCAACCAGGGGGTGATCTGCGCCAAGGGCGCGTCGGGCATCATGAAGCAGTACTCGCCGGCGCGCCTCACGCAGCCGTTGCGGCGCAAGCAGAGCGCGGAACGGGGCGCGGCGGAGTTCGAGGCGATCAGCTGGGACGAAGCGTTTCGCGTGATGGAGGAGCGGCTCACGCGCATTCGCGCGACCGATCCGAAAAAATTCGCCCTCTTCACCGGTCGCGATCAGATGCAGGCGCTGACGGGTCTCTTCGCGCGTCAGTTCGGCACGCCGAACTACGCCGCCCATGGCGGATTCTGCTCGGTCAACATGGCCGCCGGCATGATCTATACGATAGGGGGCTCGTTCTGGGAGTTCGGCGGACCCGACCTCGAGCGGGCGAAGCTCTTCGTGATGCTGGGCACGGCGGAAGATCATCACTCGAATCCGCTCAAGATCGCCATTTCCAAGTTCAAGCGCAGCGGCGGCAAGTTCATCTCGGTGAATCCGGTCCGCACCGGCTACTCGGCGATCGCGGACGAATGGATACCGATACGGCCGGGAACGGACGGCGCGCTGCTCATGGCGCTGTGCCACGAGCTCTTGCGCACCGATCTCTACGACCGCGACTTCGTCGCGCAGTACACCAATGCAGGTTATCTGGTGAACGACGATCCTGCGAGCCCCGAGCACGGGATGGTGGTGTGCAATGGCGTCGCGCCCGATTGCAATCCGCACCGGCGGCACAGCCAGCTGTGGTGGGATCCGCACATCAATGCCGCGGTGAACAACCATGCGCCGGGTTGTCAGCCTGCGCTGGCGGGGCAGTACGTGCTGCCGGACGGCACGCCGGTGCGTCCTGCATTCGACCTGCTGCGCGAGCGCTTCGAGCCCTGCACGCCGGAGTGGGCCGCCGGCATCACCGGCATACCGGCCGACACCATACGCCGTCTTGCGCGTGAGATGGGCGAGGTGGCGCGCGATCAAAAAATCGAGCTGCCGATACGCTGGACCGACAGCTGGGGCCGGCATCACGACAAGGTGACCGGCAATCCCGTCGCTTTCCATGCAATGCGGGGTCTCGCCGCGCATTCGAACGGCTTTCACGCCATACGGACGCTTTCCATCCTGATGTCGCTGCTCGGCACGATCGATCGCCCGGGGGGTTTCCGCCACAAGGCGCCTTATCCACGCGGCACGCCGCCCGTCTATGCGCGCAATCCGACCGGTCCCGAGGCCGTGAAGCCGAACACGCCGCTCTCCGGCGCGCCGCTGGGCTTTCCCGCGGGTCCGGAAGAACTGTTCGTCGACGCCGAAGGCCGGCCGATGCGCATCGACAAGGCGTTCTCGTGGGAGCATCCGTTGTCGGTGCACGGCATGATGCACAACGTGATCGCAAACGCCGTGCGCGGCGATCCTTATCCCATCGACACGCTGCTCATCTTCATGGCGAACATGGCGTGGAACTCCGCCATGAATACCATGGAAACGCGGCGTATGCTGAACGAGCGCGACGCGAACGGCGAGTACAAGATCCCGTTCCTCATCGTCTGCGACGCGTTCGAGTCGGAAATGACCGCGTATGCGGACCTCGTGCTTCCCGATACGACCTATCTCGAACGCCACGACGTCATGTCGCTGCTGGACCGTCCGATTTCCGAATTCGACGGGCCGTGCGATTCCGTGCGCGTGCCGGTCGTGCCACCCAAGGGGGAGTGCAAGCCGTTCCAGGACGTGCTGATCGAGCTTGGCAGCCGGCTCAAGTTCCCTGCATTTACCCATGCGGATGGTACGCGGAAGTTCCGCAATTACGCGGACTTCATCGTCAATTTTCAGACCGAGCCGAATTCGGGGCAGGGTTTCCTCATCGGGTTCCGGGGCGCGAACGGCGACAAGGCCATGGTCGGTGAGCCGAATCCGAAGCAGTGGGAGATGTACGCGCGCAACAACTGCGTGTATCACCATCACATGCCGCCCGAGCATCAGTACATGCGCAACTGGAACAAGGGCTACAACGACTGGGCGGTCAAGGCCAAGCTGCGGCGGTTCGGCGATCCGGTGGTGATCCAGCTGTATGCGGAAGTACTGCAGCGCTTCCGGCTCGCGGCGCGCGGGCATGGCAAGCGTCAGCCGCCGGCGCATCTCAAGGAGCGCATAGAGCGCTATTTCGATCCGCTGCCGTTCTATTACGAGCCGCTCGAAGTTGCAGTCTCCGACACGCAGCGCTATCCGCTCGCCGCCATCACCCAGCGTCCGATGGCGATGTATCACTCCTGGGACTCGCAAAACGCCTGGCTGCGGCAGATCCACACGCACAATTACCTGTACGTCAACGCTACGACGGCGCGGCAGGCCGGGATCGACGACGGGCAGTGGATGTGGGTGGAGTCCATGCACGGCAAGGTGCGGTGCCTGTGCCGTTACAGCGAAGCGGTCGAGCCGGGCACCGTGTGGACGTGGAACGCGATCGGCAAGGCGCGAGGCGCGTGGCACCTGTCGCACGATGCCAACGAATCGCAGCGCGGGTTCCTGCTGAACCACCTCATCGCAGACGAGCTGCCCGACGACAGAGGCGGCCGCATGTCCAACTCCGATCCGGTCACCGGGCAGGCAGGGTGGTACGACGTGCGCGTGCGCATCTATCCCGCGGCCGCGGACGAGCCGAAGGAGAGCTATCCGCAGTTCGAAGCGATGAAGCGGTTGCCCGGAACGAGCCGCCTGCGCAGGCTGTGGCAAGCGTTCGTTGCCGGCACGGGAGAACATCGATGACCCAACTCGCGCTCGTCATAGATCTGAACGTGTGCGTGGGTTGCCATGCGTGCGTCACGAGCTGCAAGGAATGGAACACCTCCGGCGTAGCGGGACCGCTGTCGGACGAGAATCCGTACGGCGCCGACCCGAGCGGCACCTTCTTCAATCGCGTGCAGACGTTCGAGGTCGGCGAGTTTCCCGACACCCAGACGGTGCATTTTCCGAAGTCGTGCCTCCATTGCGAGGATCCGCCCTGCGTGCCCGTGTGCCCGACCGGCGCGAGCTATAAACGCGAGATCGACGGGCTGGTGCTCGTCGATTACGACAAGTGCATAGGGTGCAAGTACTGCTCGTGGGCCTGTCCCTACGGCGTGCGCGAGCTCGACGAGAACCAGAAGGTCATGAAGAAGTGCACGCTGTGCGTCGATCGCATCAACGACACGACTCTTCCCGAGACGCAGCGCAAGCCTGCATGCGTGCTCGCTTGCCCGACCAATGCGCGCCTGTACGGCGATATACACGACCCCGAATCGATCGTCTCGAAAGCAATCCGGGAGAACGGCGGCTATCAGCTCATGCCGGAATGGGGTACGAGGCCCGCGAATCATTACTTGCCGCGGCGCACCGCGTCCGGCGTAGACAACGAGCTCGGCCAGACCGTCGAGCAGCAAAGGCCGGCGGAGCCTAAGGCCACCGCCGCGCCGCAGAGGCCGTGACATGAATCCGCCGTTTTCCGTCGTATTCCTGACCACGCTGATCGGCGTGGGGCAGGGTTTGTTCCTCGCGCTTTTTGCGGTCGAGCTCGGCGTCGCGGGCGGCGCCATCCCGCCGGAGCCTTCGTTTTTCGTCGAGGGGGACATCCTCTCGCTGGCATTTTTGCTCGGCGGGCTCATCGCGTCGTTCTTCCATCTCGGGCATCCGGAACGTGCGTGGCGCGCGGTCGCGATGTGGCGCACGTCGTGGCTCTCTCGGGAAGTGATCGCGCTACCGGTGTTCATGGCATCGGTGGCGCTGCACGCCTGGGGCCATTACAGCGGGAGCAGCTACACGGTCGCATTCGGTGCCGCGGGCGCGGCGATGAGTCTCGCGCTGTTCTACATCACCGCGATGAACTACGTGTGCATCAGGTTCCTGGAGGAATGGGCGACGCCGCTTACGATCGTGAACTACACGCTGCTCGGCTGCGCTTCCGGCTTCACGTTCGCGACCGCGTTCGCGGCCGCGCGCGCGCCGGATTACGCCGGGACGCTCTCGGTATGGGCGATCGTGCTGACCGTCGCGGCAGCGATCGCGCGCGTCGCAACACTGTTACGCAACGCGCGCATACGGGGGAAGTCGACGCTGCAGAGCGCGATAGGCGTGCATCACCCGCGCGTGGCCCAGAAGGCCCAGGGGTTCATGGGCAGCTCCTTCAACACGCGCGAGTTCTTCCACGGCAAGAGCCGCCCGGTGGTGCAGGGCGTGAAGTGGGCGTTCCTCCTGCTGGCTTTCCCAGCGCCGGTGCTGGCGCTCGCGGCAAGTGATGCGGGCGCGATGGTGCAGGCCGCGGCGTGTGCGTTCGTGCTGCAGTCCATCGGATTGCTCGCGGAGCGGTGGTTCTTCTTCGCGCAGGCCAATCACCCGCAAAATCTGTACTACCAGGCCGCGTCGTAGGCTTGTTCCACGCTCGATGCAAGCGGTTGATTGCACCGCAGCAAATGCGTTAGCCTAGGTGCGATAAACCCACCCTAAAAAGAGGATCGCATGGCTCCCGACGACGTAGGCAGAGAACGGATTTCGCAGGACATCCGGACGGTCATTTCCGACGCGGAAGAATTGCTGCGGGCGACCGCGAGCCAGGCCGGCGAGCAGATCGCTGCAGCACGCGAGCGTATACAGGACAGTCTCTACCGCGCGAAAGTGAAGCTCGCTGAAGTGGAAGGCGTGGTGGTCGACAGCACGCGAGAAGCTGCTCGCGCGACGGACGAGTACGTGCACGATCACCCGTGGCGCGCCGTGGGCATCGCGGCCGGCATAGGTTTCATCGTCGGGCTGCTCGTCTCGCGGCGCTGAGGCCATGCAACCCGGCGCGGAACGCGGCGGCGCGGGGCTGCTCGCCTCGGTGCGTGGTCTCGTTGCGACGCTGCTCGGCACGGTACAGATCCGCCTCGAGCTCTTCTCGACCGAAGCGGAAGAGCACATCGTCCGGCTGTCGCGGTTGTGGCTGCTCGCGGCGTGCGCGCTGATGCTTTTCACGCTCGGTATCCTCGTCGCCACCGCGTTCGTTCTCATCCTCTTCTGGGACACGCATCGACTTGCCGCTGCGGGCGTGCTCGCGCTTCTTTATGTTGGCGCCGGCGTCGGCCTTGCACTTTACGCGCTCAATGAGGCGCGCAGGCAGCCGCGGCTCTTTGCGGCTAGCCTTGCCGAGCTCGCGAAGGATCGTCAGCAGTTGAAGGGCGATGCGTGAGCCGGCGTCTCGACGAGCTTGCGCAGCGGCGAGCGCAACTCATCGCCCGGGCGGCGGAGCAGCGCGCCGCAATTGCTGCGTCGGGTACCGCATTGTTGCCTTCCGGCGGTCTCCCCGGTCGCGCGTTTCTGTGGAAGCGCATCGTTCGGGCCCACCCGCTGTGGATCGCCGCAGCCGTGGCAGCGACCACCGCGTTCCTGGTCCGTCCACGTAGCGCGACCTTGTGGCTGGGGCGCGCGCTGATGACGTGGCGCACGTGGCAGGCGCTCAAGGCATGGCTCGCGCGTCCTGCTCGCAGTTGAATTCCCCTCCCGAGCGGTCGTTGAAGCCCGCTCTCCGCGTTGAAGCGAAACGGCGGCCGCAAGGCCGATGCAACCCGGCGGCCGGGCCGTTACCCCCGCGCTATTTCGTCGATGAACCGCTCGTAGATCCCGTGGTGCCGGTTCCGGTGCTCGAACCCGAAGGACCTGTCGTGGCGCCCGGGGCCGAGGCGGCCGATTCCGAACTCGTGGACGGGCTGCTCGGGGCGGTAGAGCTAGGTGGCGGCGCGCTCGAGGAGGGACCGCTGCTCGGGGGCGTCGTGCTCGGCGTGGTGGTCGTGCTCGACGGCTTGTTGGTGTCGCTCCTGCCGCAGCCGTAAAGCGCCGACGCGGCGACAAGGGCCAATACCAGGGCTTGCTTCACCATGTGGATAATCTCCTGTGACGTGGGACGGAAAGCGTTCGTTTTGATCCGCGAAGGGATGCAAGCGCAATGCCGGAAATGCGCGGTCGAGGGGCCGCAGATCACGGCGGCCCGGTGGAAAGCCGGTAAAATGAGCGGCTTCCGCACGAGGGGAGGCCAGCATGGCCGACAACACGCTGGGCTGTTACAACATATTCGATCTGCGCGACAGGGCCGTGCGCCGCGTGCCGCAGGGGCTCTTCGAATTCGTGGACCGCGGCACCGAAGACGAAGTGGCGTTGAAAAACAACCGCGCGGTGTTCGAGCGCATCAAATTGAAGCCGCGAACCCTGGTCGATGTATCGGGGCGCAGCCAGGAAATCACGCTGTTCGGCGACAAATACAAGATGCCGATCGCGATCGCGCCTACCGGGACAGCCGGGCTGCTGTGGCACGAGGGCGAGATCGCGCTGGCGCGTGCTGCCGCGGCGGCCGGCATACCGTTCACGCTGGCGACGGGGTCCATGACGGCGATGGAAAGGGTCGCGGAACAGGCGGGCGGCAAGCTGTGGTTCCAGCTTTACATGTGGCCGGACAAGTCGCTGTCCCACAAGCTGGTCGAGCGGGCGAAGGCGGCGGGCTACGAAGCGCTGATCGTCACGGTGGACAGCGCCGTGTCGCCCAACCGCGAGTACAACCTCCGCAACGGCTTCACCATCCCGTTTACCTTCACCCGCGACAACGTGACGGACGTTCTCATGCACCCGCGCTGGATGCTCGGCGTGCTGGCGCGCTACTACTTCACGACCGGCATGCCGCGCTACGAGAACTATCCGAGCGAGCTCAAGGCGAAGATCACCGCGCGGCCGATGGGCAGGTCGCAAATGAAGAACGATTCCCTGAACTGGGAGGATCTGCGCACGCTGCGGAAGATGTGGCCCGGCATCCTGATGGTGAAGGGCATACTCCATTCGGAAGATGCCAAGCTCGCGGCCGATTGCGGCGCCGACGCGGTCGTCGTGTCGAATCACGGGGGGCGCAACCTGGACAGCACCATGGCGCCCATCGAAGTGCTTCCTGAAATCGTCGACGCGGTAGGCAAGCGCGTTACCGTGATGGTCGACAGCGGATTCCGGCGCGGATCGGACATCGTCAAAGCGCTGTGCCTCGGTGCGCAGGCGGTGTTGATCGGTCGCGCCACGTTGTACGGCGTGGCCGCCGGCGGCGAGCCGGGTGCGAACCGGGCGATCGCGATACTGCGCGAAGAGATCGACCGCGTGATGGCTCTGATCGGGGTGCGCAGCGTGGGGGAGCTCGATCCCGACTACCTCCACTTCACCGACCCGCGCTTCCGTCGTTTAGTACAGGGACGGGCCGATCTCCAAGTGGTCGACACGGCCGCGCTCGCGGCAGTCGACCATTGACTGCAACCGGCGGCGCCCCTCCGTGCCGCCGGCGATATCGATTTCACTACAACTCATCTCAAAAATGCTCCAAAACCATCGGGTTTACAGGATTGAGGCGCAAAGCTCGACGTTCTTATCTTGTCAATCCTGTTAATCCTGTCCATTTTTGGTCTTTGAGACCGCTTCTAGGAACTTAAACCTGTGCAAGGCCTGTTTGCACGGCTCGCCGCCGTCACCATCCCGTTAACGCTCGTTGCCGCAGCAGAGGCGAAAACGCCGGAACGCATCTTCGAAGAGGCGTCGCGCAGCATGGTCGTCATCCACGCCTACGGCGAGAACGGCAGGCTGCGCAATCAGGGCAGCGGCGTGGTGATCGGCAAGGACGCCGCGGTCACCAACTGTCATGTGATCGAGGAAGCGAAACGTATCGTCGTGGTTCATACCGGGCGCGAGATCGATGCGACGGCCGATATGTCGGACATCGAGCGCGATCTGTGCCATCTGAAGGTTCCGGGGCTCGCCGCGGTGCCTGCTGAGGTATGGCCGAACCGGCTCAAAGTCGGTCAGCGCGTCTACGCGATCGGCGCCCCGGAAGGACTGGAGCTCACCATCAGCGAAGGACTCGTTTCCAGCATCCGGGAATTCGACGGCTCACAGTACATACAGACTTCCGCGCCGATTTCGGCAGGCTCCAGCGGCGGCGGGCTCTTCGACGTAGAAGGCCGGCTGGTGGGCATTACGGCGTTTTTCGTGCCGGAAGGGCAGAACATCAATTTCGCACTGCCCGTGTCGTGGATATCCGAGCTGCTCGCCCGCAACGGGAGGTCGATACCGGTCGCCCGGGATGCTTCACTCGAAAAGTGGCAGGCGCGCGCCGCGCAGTTGCGCGAGAAAAACGATGGTCCCGGTCTGCTCGCGTGGACGCAGCAGTGGGTGCGCTCCATGCCGACCAGCGTTGCGGCGTGGATGCAGCTCGGCGAGGCGTACCGCAGCATCAACCGCCCGCGTCGCGCGGTCACCGCATACCAGCAGGCGTTGCGGCTGGAAGCGGACAATTACGATGTCTGGCTCAATCTCGGTGCGACGTATCAGGCGCTGCATCAGTACGATCGCGCCGTGGACGCGCTGGACGAGGCGCTGCGCATACGTCCCGACGACGTGGCGGCGCTCACCGCGCTGGGCGCTGCGTACCAGGGGCTCAATCAGCGCGGCAAAGTGCAGGAAATACACGCGAGACTGATAAAGACGGATGCCGTCGCAGCGCGCGAATTCGCGCGGAAGCTCATGAAACGATAGCGAAAGCGACGCAGTCAAAGATCGCTTGACGCGCTCGAAAGCGTCCGGTAACGTGACACGCGCGTGTTTGCGTTTTAAGTTCTCCAGAGTTCGATCCGCAGTTGCTGATGTCCGTTCTTGGGGCTTTAAGATACAAACAGCGTCGGGCAAGTCCCCTTTTTAATTTTTTTGTTTAAAGGAACGTACAGATGGCAACGGGCACCGTGAAGTGGTTCAACGACGCGAAAGGTTTTGGCTTCATTACGCCGGACGGCGGCGGCGAAGACCTCTTCGCGCATTTCTCCGCGATCAACATGCCGGGGTTCAAGACGCTGAAGGAAGGCCAGAAGGTTTCCTTCGAAGTGACGGCAGGCAACAAAGGCAAGAAGCAGGCGAGCAACATCCAGGCGATCTAAAAACCTGCGCCGTTTCCTAAAAGCCGGGCCATGTGCCCGGCTTTTTCATGTCCTCATGCGACCGGTTCGATGGTTGCGATGTAATTCGCGATACTGTCCCGCTGCGCGCGACGCGCCGACGCCGCTGCTGGTTCGTCGACGAGCTCGAAGCGGAACGCGCTTCCTATGCGCAATCGTCCCGCGGCAGCCCAGTCCGCCGAAATGACCGTCGCGATTTTCGGATACCCGCCCACGGTCGGATGATCGGCGACGAGTATGACGGGCAGTCCCGAACCGGGGACTTGTATCGATCCCGTCGCAACGCCTTCCGATAAGAGATCATGTCCGGCCGTGTGATCGAGCTTGGGCCCCTCGAGCCTCAATCCGCTGCGATTCGATGCGGACGTGACGCGATAAGGCGCAGAAATCAATCGATCCAGTGCGTTGTCGGCGAAGCGATCGGCTTGAGGCCCGGACATCGCGCGCAAGACCGAAGGCTGTGCGAGATCGGGCGGGACCGCGTAGCGCCGTTCGGCTCGCGGGAGGGCATCGGATTGCACCAGCGCAAGTACGTCGCCGGCGCGCAATGCACGTCCCTCGTGACCGCCCAGCGCGCCTTGCACATAGGTCGAGGCGCTGCCCAGCACCGTCGGGATGGCGTATCCGCCTTCCACTGCAAGGTAGGCCGCGGCGGTATCGCTGGGTGCCGCGATACGCAGACGATCCCCGGCACGAAGCAGAACGCTATGCCAGGCCGGTATCCTGATGGGCGCAACGCCGCCGCGCTCTATCTGGCCGGTTGCACCGGCCAGCGCAATGCGCGCCGTGCCGGCGGTCAATTCCAGCGTCATACCGGAATAAAGCGTTTCCACCGCGGCCGTGTTTGCCGGGTTGTCCAAGAGCGCGTTCAGGAGGTGCAGGGCCGCTGCATCCAGTGCTCCCGACACCGGCACACCGAGCGAGCGATAGCCGACGCGCCCTGCGTCCTGCAGCGTCGCATGTATACCGGAGCGAACGATCCTCAGCATCGCGGTCACGCGACGCCCTCCACGTATTGCGGCACATATGCGCCAGCGTCGACGTCTTGACGCAACGCTTCGTATTCAGCGAGAGCGATCGGACGAAAGCGCACGTTATCACCCGGCTGCAGCAACGCGGGCGAGGCCGATCGAGCGTCGAACAATCGTACCGGGGTGCGGCCGATCAAATGCCAGCCGCCAGCCGTGTCCTGCGGGTAGATTGCGGTGTACTGCGTGGCGATCGCGACCGAGCCCGAAGGGACGCGAGGGCGCGGATCCTCGCGCCGCGGCAGCATGAGCCGCGCATCCACATCTCCCATGTACGGAAAGCCGGGACTGAATCCGATGAGATAAACCGTGTAAGAGCGCGAAGCGTGCAGCGTCACGACTTCATCGCCAGTGAGGCCGGTGGCTTGTGCAACGGCGGCGAGATCCGGAGCGAGACTCGCGTCGTAGCACACCGGCAACGTCCACGTGCGTGTGCGCTCGTGGTTTTCGTCGCCGGGGATAAGGGCTCGCGCCATGTCCGCGAGCGCTGCGGCTGTTGTGACGTCGGGATCGTACGCGATGAAAAGCGTGGCGAACCCCGCGATCGCATCATCGAGCCCCCCGGGCTGCGCCTGGAGCAGCCTCTGCCGCAGCGTTGCAATGCGGCGTGACAGTGCCGGATGCGGGTGATCGCCGAGCCGGATGAGAAACGCGCGGTCGCCGCAGCGCTCTATGCGCATCGCGAGATCAGTAACGGAGCTGAGGCAGGGGAACGATGTCGATGCCGGCGCCGCGCACGGCGTCGCGCACGGCGGCGAGCGTCCGCACGCTCGCTTCGTCGTCCCCATGCGCGCAGAACGTCTGCAGGCGCGCAGGCAGCCGTTTGCCGCTGCGCGTCACTATGCCGCCGGCATCGATGAACTTCAGGATCTGCTGCACGGCGGCCTCGGTGTGATGGATCACCGCGCCGGGCTGCGTGCGCGGCGTGAGCTCGCCGCTGTCTTCGTACGTGCGATCGATGTAGCCTTCCTCCGCGACGCGGAGCCCCGCGCGGTGCCCGGCCTTGACCATTTCGGAGCACGCCGTTGCCACGAAAATGAGATCCGGGTCTATCGATTTGATGGCGCGCGCAATCGCACGCGCGTAGTCGGCGTCGACGTGGGCCATGTTGTTGAGCGCGCCATGCGGCTTCACGTGGGTCACCCGCGCGCCTGCGCCGGCCGCTATGCCTTGCAATGCGCCTATCTGATACGCGACCAGGTATTCGAGCTCCTGCGCATTCATGCGTATCGGCCGGCGGCCGAATCCCCGCAGATCGTCGAAAGCAGGGTGCGCGCCTATCGACACGTCGTGCTCGAGAGCGAGCCTCACGGTTTTCGCCATGATGACCGGATCGCCGGCATGGAAGCCGCACGCGATGCTGGCCGACCTGACGAGCTTCAAGACGGCCGCATCGTTCCCCACGGTGTAGCGTCCGTATCCTTCGCCGAGATCCGCGTTGAGATTGATGGCCGTCATGTCTGTCGGCGGCGGATGCTGCCGCTCTCCCGGATTTCAGGTATTTTCCCATAACCGCAATCGCCATACCGCCTGCATGCCGCATCCTCGTTCGTGCGATCTTTTTTGCCGTGTCGTGGACAACTACGGCGACGTCGGCGTGTGCTGGCGCCTTGCGCGCGAGCTTGCCGCAGCGCCCGGCGTGGCGGTCCGGATGTGGGTAGACGATCTCGCGAGCCTGCGTATGCTCGAGCCCGGCGCAGCGCTGGATGTGCCGGTACAGTCGCTGGCGAAGATCGAGGTGCACCGCTGGTGTTCCGATTTCGACGAGGTGGTGCCGGCCGATGTCGTGGTCGAGGGGTTCGGGTCGGGGCTGCCCGATCGCTACGTCGAAGCGATGGCGGCGCGGCGACCGACGACGCTGTGGATCGTGCTCGAGTACTTGAGCGCCGAGCCCTGGGTCCGCGAGCATCACGGGCTTCCTTCTCCGCATCCGCGGCTGCCGCTGCGGCGTTACTTCTTTTTTCCCGGTTTCGAGCCGGGCACGGGCGGGTTGCTGCGCGAGCCAGACCTCTTCGCCCGGCGCGATGTCCACGACGCAGGCGCGCGCCGGCGCTATTGGAGGGACATGGGATTCGAGCCGCCGCCGGACGATTCACAAGTCATCTGGATGTTTGCCTATCCGCATGCACCCCTGCTGCCGTTGATGGAGCATTGGTCGCGGGGGGGCGACCATTACGTCGTGGCGATTTCGATGGGGGAGCTTGCCACGGCCGCGGCGAAGCGCTTCGGGCTCGATTCCGGGACGGCGGGGACGCGCGCTGTGCGGGGGTCGCTGGAGCTCCGGATCCTGCCTTTCATTCCACAGGAGCGGTTCGACGAGGCGCTCTGGTCGGCCGACTTTCTTTTCGTTCGGGGCGAGGATTCGTTCGTCAGAGCGCAGTGGGCGGCGCGGCCTTTCGTGTGGCACATCTACCCGCAGGAACAGCGCACGCACTGGCGCAAGCTCGAGGCGTTTCTCGACCTGTATTGCAGGGGGATGGACGAGGAGGCAGCCGGGGCGGTGCGCGGCTTGTGGCGGGCGTGGAACCAAGTCGAGCCCGCTCCGGTCACAATCGGCGCAGCGTGGAACCGCTATCGGGAAAGCTTGCCGGCGCTTCAAGCGCATGCCGGGAATTGGGTCGGGCGGCTTCTCGAACCGGGCGAGCTTGCTGAAAATCTGGCGGAATTCTGCCGGGACAAGCTAAAATAAGCGTTTTTCTTCAAACATCTAGTCGGGACCGGAATGAAAACGGCACAGGAAATCAGGGCTGGTAACGTGATCATGGTGGGCAAAGACCCGCTCGTGGTCCAGAAGGCGGAGTTCAGTAAGTCCGGGCGCAATGCGTCCGTAGTGAAGATGAAGCTCAAGAACCTCCTTTCCGGTTCGGCGAGCGAGACGGTGTATCGTGCCGACGAGAAGTTCGAGGTCGTGATGCTCGAGCGCAAGGAGGTGACGTACTCGTACTATTCCGACCCGTCGTACGTGTTCATGGACGAAGAGTTCAACCAGTACGAGGTGGACAAGGAGAACATGGGCGACGCGCTCAACTACCTCGAAGACGGCATGGCGTGCGAGGTGGTGATTTACAACGGCCGCCCCATCTCGGTGGAGATTCCGCAGACCCTCGTGCGCGAAATTGCCTATACCGAGCCGGCGGTGCGCGGCGATACCTCCGGCAAAGTGCTCAAGCCCGCGAAGCTCCATACCGGGTTTGAAGTGCAGGTTCCGCTGTTCTGCGCCACCGGCGACAAGATCGAGATCAACACCGAAACGGGCGAGTACCGCAGCCGCGTCAAAAGCTAAAGGATCACCGACGCCGGTCCCATCAAGGGCACCTCAGGGTGCCCTTTTTGTTTGCGGGCCGCACGGCGCACGCTCCTTGCAAGGAGAGAGGGGATGATGCGCTCCATACGCCATCGCTCCTGGCGCCGCGCTGCGGTGATGGCAGCCGTGCTGATCCTCGCCGCCCTTACCGTTTGGCTGTTGGCTCCGCCGACTGCCGGCGCGTACCGGGAGGGGCACGAAGCGCGCAGAACGGAGACCGGCCTTGCCTCCTTTTACGGGCGCGCTTTCGACGGCAAGAAAACGGCGAGCGGCGAGCATTTCGACAGCGACGAACTGACCGCTGCCCATCCGAGCTACCCGCTCGGCACCCGCGTGCGCGTCACCAATCTGGAGAAAGGCGGCTCGGTCGTGGTGAGGATCACCGACCGCGGTCCGGCGCCGAAGTACCGGCGGCAGGGCGTCATCATCGATCTTTCTCGGGCAGCGGCGACGAAGCTCAACATGCGCAAGGACGGACGTGCGCGCGTCCGGCTGCAGGTCCTCGAATGGGGCGAGGATCCAAAGAAAGAAACACGAAGCGGCGAGGCGGCTGCCAGCACCGGCTGATAGTCTTTCCTAGCGCTTTACGAGCAGCGCCAGGATTTCGCCGATGTCTTCACAGCGCTCGAGGCGCGTGATGCGCTCGAAAGCATTTTCCGCCTGTGTCGTGTCGAGCGATGCGTGCCGCGCGCAATCGATGAACTTGCCGTGCAGATCGTCCCACGTGAGCTCGCGCTCGGGGTGTCCGGGGGCGCGATCGATACGGACGCTGCCGCTTCGCCCATCCACGGTACGCGCCTCCACCTCCACATAGCCGCGGCTGCCCG
The DNA here is from genome assembly GCA_050260255.1 of Rhodospirillaceae bacterium. Classification (GTDB taxonomy): domain Bacteria; phylum Pseudomonadota; class Gammaproteobacteria; order Burkholderiales; family SG8-41; genus JAQGMV01. The sequence continues at coordinate 18,229 of JBLNBW010000260.1, forward strand.
AGCTGCGCGTGTGGAGGAGCGGATCGTTGTCGGCACAGCGCGGGTCCTCGTATGCCTTCACGACGCCGAGCAGCCGGCGGATTTCCGGACGGTTCACCGCTTCGTCGCTGAAGCTCCACAGATTGTATTCGCCGTCGAGCACGCCGGCGGCCAGCGAATACTGAAGACTGAACTTGCCTTCGAGACCGGTCCTGGGCTCGGGATAGATCAGCACGTGCATGCCGCCCGGCGGCATGCGGCATTCGAGCGAAGCGAGCGTGTCTGCCGTGAAACCCAGCGTGCGCCGCAGCTGCAGCACGCCATCCATCCCGCGGTGCGAGGCGTAGCAGCAGGGGAAACGCTTCAGCGCAATGCCGGGCTCGACGATGACCCAAGGTTTGCCGAGCGCGCGGGCGGCCGCTTCAGGATCGGATTCCGCGACGCCGTACGTTTCGAAAAATCCCGCTTTCGCTTCGAGCACGTCGGGCGCCGCGGTAAAGCCCGATCGGGCCAGCGTCGTGGCCGTGAGCGCGCTGCGGGCGGCCCAGCCGGTGTGCAGCGGCTTGGTCATCGTGCCGAAATTGCGTCGCAGCCCGCTAGCTGTCGACGATGCGATGCCCAAAGCCGTGCGCGTCGTATCGACATCGAGCGCGTGCAGCTTGCACATCGCTCCCATCGCCGAAAACAGGCCGAGTGTCCCCGTGCCGTGGTAGCCGCGATTGTAGTGGCCTACGGTCATCGCCTGACCGATGCGCGCGCCGACTTCGATACCGACGACATACGCCTCGATCAATCGCTTTCCGCCGAGCCGCTGGCCGTCTGCGCTCGCGAGCAGCGCGGCGAGTATAACGGCGCTGGGATGCGCCGGCATCATCGACAGCACATCGTCGAAATCGAGCGAGTGGCCGAAGGTGCCGTTCACCAGAGCCGCCGTCTCGCGGCTTGCGGTGAGCCCGGTGCCCAGCACGGGCGTGCGTCCCGTGTCGCCCGACTCGCGGATGTAACGCGCAAGCGGCTGTGCAACTTCGCTGCCTGCGCCGGCGAGTATCGCGGCAAACGTATCGGCGATGACTTTCTTGGCCTTCTCCGGCGCCTCGGCCGGCATGTCGTTCAGCGTGCTGCGCGCGATGAATCGCGCGACCGTTTCAGTAAGTCCCATGATGCGTGCGTTCGTATTCAATCCGCGGTGAGCGATGCGCTTTTCACGAGCTTCGCGTACTTAGCGATCTCGTCGTTGAGGAAACGTCCGAACTCTCCCGATGTGCCGCCGACGACTTCCACGCCCTGGGCCTCCAGGCGCGCGCGCGTCTCGGGAACGTGCACGATGCGGTTGATCTCGGTGTTGAGCCGCTGGACGATGTCCTGCGGGGTCCCGGCCGGTGCGAGCACCGCATGCCATGCCACCAGCGTATAACCCGCCACTGTCTCGGCAATAGTCGGAAGATCCGGAGCGGCGGCGCTCCGCTTCGCGCTCGTCACGCCCAGCGCTCTCAGCTTGCCGGTCTTCACCAGCGGCAGTGCGCTCGGCAGGCTGCTGAAGTACATCGTGACCTGCCCGCCGAGCAGGTCCGTGATTGCCGGGCCGCCGCCGCGATACGGCACATGAACGAGCTTCACGCCGGTCATCAGCTGGAAGAGCTCGCCGGATAGATGATTCGAGCTTGCCGTGCCGGCCGACGCGTACGTGAGCTCGCCCGGCTTCGCTTTGGCAAGCGCGATCAGCGCTTTTGCGGATTGAACCGGCAGCGAGGGATGGACGACCAGCACGTTGGCCGAAGTGCCGACGAGAACGACCGGGACGAAATCGCGCCGCACGTCGTAAGCGAGCTTGGGATAGAGGCTGACGTTGACCGCGTTAGCGGCCGTACCCATCAGCAGCGTGTAGCCGTCCGACGCTGCTTTCGCAGCGAGCTCGGACCCGATGTTGGTCGCGCCGCCCGCGCGATTGTCCACCAGCACCGATTGCGACCACGCTTCCCCGAGCTTCTGGCCTATCGTGCGCGCGACGAAATCCACCGCCCCGCCGGGCGCGTAAGGTACGAGGACGCGTATCGGTCGAGCGGGGTAGGTCTGCGCCGGTGCAGGCGCGGCGTGCGCCGTCGCAAGGGACGCGGCGATGGCGAACAGCAACGTATGGCGCTTCATGGCGTGCGCAGGAGACCGGTGAGTTCATCGATGCGCGGCAGCTCATCGAGACGATGCACGCAGGCCACGATGTCCTGCGCCCGGGTGCTGCCGAGTGCATCGGACGCGTTGGCGAGGAATTTGCGCGTGATCGTCGCGTCGTCCATGGGCCGCGTGACGTCGCCGAGCGGTACGGCTTGAAAAGCCTGAAGGACATTTCCGTCGCTCAGCGTGACTCGCAATGCAGCAGGACGCCCGTTCGGATAGCCGGTGTCGTATTCCTCGCTTGCATCGACCCGGATGCGCGCGACGAGCTGCGACACGTCTTCATCGCGCCAGCGCCCCGACTCGAACTGCGCGGCCGTAATCTTCCCGTCGATCAGCGCCATGGCCACGCACACGGGCAGGCTGTGGTCGGCCGTCTCGCGGTTTTTCGGTGCGAACTTGGCCGGGTCGGCCGTGCGCTTGATCGTGATCGGCCTCACCGACACCTCGACCGCTTGGATGCGTGCAGCGCCGCCGATCTGTTGGTGCAGACCGATGGCGAGCTCGACCGGCGTCTGCAGCTCGAACTGAATCGGAAACTGCTTGTAGCTCACGCGCACTATCATCATCGTGGCGTCGGCGCGATCGAGCGCGTCGGCATCGACGCTGCCTTTGAGAGGACCTTCGTTCGCGAGCCAGTCGATGAAGGCGGTCGGTCCGGTATAGCCTTGCTCGGCAAGGCGCACGGCAAGGACCGCATCCATACCAGCCCATGGATAACCGATCGCTTTCGCCATGCTGAGCCCGCCTTTGGAAAGCGCGTGCACGGTGAACTGCCGGCAGCCACCGAGCGCGGCCGCTTGCTCCATCACATGCCGCGACAGTCCCCACGCTTTCGCGATGATGAGCGGCGCGACCATGCCGCCGGCGGTGACATGATGCATCCCCATCTGCTGCAGCGACAGCGCGTGGGCAAGTCGCATCTGCGCTTCGTAACCGGCGACGATTGCTTCGATCAGCCGTTTGCCGCTCTGCTGTGCCTGCTCCACGGATGCGAGAGCGATCGGCACATTTTCAGCGGGATGGCACACGTCGCGTGCGCTGTACACGTCCATCATGTCGAGATAACGGACCAGGATGCCGTTCAGCAGGATGGCGTGCTCCAGGCTAGCGGGTTGCGCCTCGCCGATCACGGTTGCGGCCGGCGCACCGCGGGCAAGCGCACGCGCGGCAATCGCGGCAGGCTCGCATCCTATGGCGGCAATGGCGCAGCCCAGCGCGTCGAGCAGGGCGCGCTTCGCGGCAGCGACGGCGGATGGGGTGAGCGATTCGCAGCGTATGCTGTCGAGATGTGCGACCAGGCGGTTCAGCAGCGTCGACATGGGCGTCACGCGAGCACGGTGTGCCGCACGTACACGGTGCCGTCCATGATGCGGCGGGCGGTGCGTGAATAAGATGCTTCGGCGATTGCGCCATCCGCGCTCAGCGCAACGCGCACCGGAAAAACGCCGGTGGGATGGCCGATGCGCACGATGCCGTCGTCGTAACGGCGCGCGACTTCGTGTACGACGGTTCCCGGGATGTAGGCCGCGACCGCTGTGCACACGGCGCCGGTTGCCGCGAACGCTTTGTGCAGCCGCGGCGGGGGCCCGCCGACTCGACGCGCGACGAAGCTCACTTCATCGGCGCGCACCGGCTGCTTCGTCATGAAGTCGGTGTATTGCTGCGGCGGCAGCAAGGACACGGGATGGGGCAGACGCGACTCCAAGGGCAGCCCGATGTGTCGAGCGCCGGCGTTGCGTATGGCCCAGAATCGCTCGAGGATTTCCGGCGTGAACTCGTCGGGGCTCTCGGTTCCCCTGATGCCGGCGTCCGCGGCATGGAAGTACATGGTCGCTTTGGCAACATCGACGAAAGAGACGGTAATGGTCCTGCCGAGCTCCGGCACATAGAGTTGGTCGCGCGGATTTCCACTGGGAAGCAGCTTGCCCGTGCTGGCGCCGCGCGTGTTGGCGAAGTCGAGGCGGATCTCGGCGCCGGTGCCGGGCACGCCGGCAATCGCATATTGGCCCTCGACAGCGGCGGAGCCCGCATCGACCGGCACATATGAAACGAGGAGCTGCTTCGTATTCGTGTTGTAGATGCGCACGCGGGTTATCGGTGCGACCGGCGGCACCAACCCTTCTTCGATGGCGAATACGCCGACGGCCGCGGAAAGGTTGCCGCAATTGGCGGAATACGAAACATAGGGCAGGTCTATGCCGACCTGGCCGAAGGTGTACGTGACGTCGGCGGCCGGATCCCTGCTCTTGCCTATGATGACGATCTTGCTCGTCAGATTGTCGGCGCCGCCCAGGCCGTCGATCTGCCGCGGATCGGGGCTGCCCATGATGGCGAGCAGCGCACGGTCGCGCGCTTCGCGTTCGATGGGCAGATCGTCTTCGTGGAAGAACACGCCTTTGCTGGTGCCGCCGCGCATGATGACGCAGCGCACGGGCGTTTGATTGACGTGGGGACGAGAGCGTCGCGAGTCCATGGTGCGCAAGTGGAATGGGAACGACGTCGGACCATAGCACAAAAGGACCGCACGCAGACTCACGCTTCCAGCATGCGGAAATGCGCGGCGCTCTGGCGTGCCGCTCGCTGTAAAATCGGGCCGCAAGGCGAAAGAAGGTCCCACGGCCATGAGCGCGACGCAGCAACGGTGGCTCCGCAACGCCGCACGGTGTGACACGCCAACGCTTCGTGAGGCGTGCAATGAGCGCGCGGCGGGCGGTACGCGAGCTCCGCGTTGGTGGAGCAGGGCGATGGGTTGGCGAACACGGCGCCCGCAAGTACCTCAGCACATGGCGACAGCAATGCAGCGTCTGCGTTTTGCCGTCTGCATACTCGTTGCGCCGGCGTGTGTTGCCGCGTGTGCGCAGGACACCGTTGTCGCCCCCAAGCCCGCCGTGGCGGGGCAGCGCGTCGTCGGCATCGCATTCAGCGGGCCTATCAGGATGATCGACGTGGACCGGCTGCGGCAGGCCATCGCATTGGCCGGCGAAGAACCCATACCGGCGCGGCTCATCGTTTTCTTCGACAGCAGCGGCGGTGACGGGATCGCAGCGATGCAGATAGGACGCATGCTGCGTCACGCGAAGGCGCATGTTTTCGTCGTGAAGCGATGCGCGAGCGCATGCATATTTGCGTACGTGGGCGGCGTGTATCGCGACGCACTGCCGGGAACGCTCGGCATACACCGCGGGCGGGTGACGGCGACGCTGGAGCAGGGCAAGGTCGTGGATGTCGACCCGGGCGCAAGCCCGGTGGCCAGAATGTTCTTGAGCGATGCCGAGGCGCAGGTGCAGGAACACCTGTTCGAAATGGGCGCACCGCCGGCATTGTTCGATGCCATGCAGGCCGTCGGTCCGCGCGACATGCGATGGCTGAGCGCACAGGACGCCGCTCAGCTCGGGCTGGTCGGTTTCGACCCGTCTTACCTCGCCGAGCGCGCACATGAGATGCAGGCGCGGTACGGCATGCCCGAGGACGAGCTGGTGCGGCGTACGGCGACCGTGCTCCCGCAGTGCGCCGATTCCGCCGCACGGCACGCCGCGTTCATTGCGTGCTACCGCAGGCAGCTTCTTTCGCCGCATCAGTAGGCGGCTCCTCCACGGCGTACGCTGGCGTCAAGATCCGCAAAAAATCTCACCCACGCCGAACAATTCCACTGAATCAATGGTCTTAGCGCTGGCGCGGAAGGGCCTAATGCGCGTGTTCCACGGGCGGCGCTAGTTTAAAATGCGCGCTTTGCGCTCCACCGCGCGATATTCCGGCATTACGGATCAACAACTGATAATGGCACAGAAGAAGTACGACGAAGCGTCGGTCAGGAAGCTACGGGGAATAGAGCCAGTCCAGCGGCTGCCGGGGATGTACACCCGGACCACCGACCCGACCCACATCATCCAGGAAGCGATCGACAACGCGGCCGACGAGGCTTTCGGCGGCCACGCGAACCGCATCGACGTCACGTTGCACCGCGACGGCTCGGTGAGCGTATCGGACAACGGCCGCGGCATACCGGTCGGCATGCATCCGGAAGAGAAGATACCGACCGTGCAGCTCGTTTTCACCGAGCTTCACGCCGGCGCGAAGTTCTCCAAGACGGAGGCCGACGCGGCGTATAAGTTCTCCGGTGGTCTCCACGGCGTCGGCGTGTCCGTGACCAACGCGCTCTCCGAGCGACTGGAAGTGGAGGTGAAGCGCGAAGGCGGCGTGCACGTCATCGTGTTCGAGAACGGCGAAGTGGCCCAGAAGTTGAAACGCATCGCCAATGCCGGACGCAACGAAACCGGCACGCGTCTGCGCATCTGGCCCAACAAGAAGTATTTCGACTCGCCGAAGGTGTCGCTGCCCGACCTCGAGCGCATCGTGCGATCGAAGGCCGTGCTGCTGCCCGGCGTGCAGGTGACGCTCAACATCGAAGGCGCCAAGGAAACGACCACGCGCACGTGGAGCTATCCCGAGGGCATGAAGGGGTATCTGAAGGAGCTCCTCGCCGATACCGAGCCGGTGGCGCCGATCTTCGACGGCGAGAAATACGTGCAGGAAGGCAACGGCTTCGCGCCGGGCGAAGGGGCCGGGTGGGCGTTCGCCTTCGTCGAGGAGCTCAAGGGCTACGGCGAGTCGTACGCGAACCTCATTCCGACACCGGCGGGCGGCACGCACGAGGCGGGGCTGCGCGACGGCGTGTTCGAGGCGGTCAAGGCGTTCGCCGAGCATCATAACATGATGCCGCGCGGGATCAAGCTGCAGTCGGACGACATCTGGTCGCGCACGGTATTCTTCCTGTCCGCGAAAGTGCTGGAGCCGCAGTTCCACGGCCAGACCAAGGAGAAGCTTTCGAATCGCGACGCGCTGAAGCTCGTCTCCAGCATGGTGCGCGACCCTTTCGAGCTGTGGCTGAACAGCCACGTCGATTACGGACGCAAGATCGCCGAGCTTGCGGTGAAGCAGGCCGTGGAGCGCTCGCGCTCGGTTACCAAGGTCGAGCGCAAGAAATCCTCGAGTGTCGTCATCCTGCCGGAGAAGCTCACCGACTGCGAATCGACGGCGATCAGCGAGAACGAGCTGTTCCTCGTCGAAGGCGATTCGGCGGGCGGTTCGGCCAAGCAGGCGCGCGACAAACGCTTCCAGGCGATCTACAAGATGCGCGGCAAGGCGCTCAACTCGTGGGAAGTGAAGCGTGAGCTGCTGTTCTCCAACGCCGAGATCCACGACATCGCTGTCGCAGTGGGCGTCGATCCGCACGGCGAGAACGACGAGCCGGATCTTTCCGGCCTGCGCTACGGCAAGATCGCTTCGATGACCGACGCGGACGTGGACGGCGCCCACATCTCGGTGCTGCTGCTCACGCTGTTCTACAGGCACTTCCCGAAGCTGATCGAGCGCGGCCACATCTACGTCGCGTGCCCGCCGCTGTACAAGGTGGACGTCCCCGGACAGGGTAAAAAGCCGGCGCGCAAGCTCTATGCGCTGGACGACGAAGAGCTGAAAAGCATACGCGAGCGCGCGCTCGACGACGGGGTGAAGCCCGAGGCGATCTCGGTGCAGCGCTTCAAGGGCCTGGGCGAAATGAATCCCGAGCAGCTGTGGGAGACGACGCTCTGCCCGGATACGCGGCGGCTCTTGCAGGTCCGCATCGAGGATCGCGAGCAGACGTACGCGCTGTTCAACATGCTCATGTCGAAGAAGGAAGCCGAGCGCCGTTGCGCTTGGATGGAAGAGAAAGGCGACCAGGTCGAGGCTGACGTATGACCACCGACGACAAAGCGAGAAAGACGGACGACCAGACGCTCGATCTCTTTTCGGGCGCAGGCGACGGTGGCGGCCATGGCGCGCCGCCCAATCCCAGCAGCATAGGCGGCGACGACTACATCGATATGGGCGCGTTCGCCGAGCGCAGCTATCTCACGTACGCCATGAGCGTCGTACGCGGCCGCGCGATTCCGAACGTCGAAGACGGACAGAAGCCCGTGCAACGTCGCATTCTGTATGCGATGCACGAGCTAGGCCTTCGTCCCGGCGTGCAGCACAGCAAGTCCGCGCGCATCGTCGGTGAAGTGCTCGGTAAGTACCATCCTCACGGCGACGCATCGACGTACGATGCGCTGGTGCGCATGGCGCAGGATTTCTCGCTGCGCTATCCGCTGATCGACGGGCAGGGCAACTTCGGCACGCAGGACGGCGACTCCGCCGCGGCTTACCGCTATACCGAAGCGCGCCTGACGCCTATTGCGGATCTGCTGCTGTCGGAAATCGATCAGGACACGGTCGATTTCCTGCCGAACTACGACGGCCGATTGAAGGAGCCGGAGCTGCTGCCGGCGCGGCTGCCGATGCTGCTCTTGAACGGCGCATCGGGCGTTGCCGTCGGCATGGCGTGCGAGCTGCAGCCGCACAATCTGCGCGAAGTGGCCGAAGCGGCGGTCGCCGTCATCAACCGTCCCAAGATTTCGGTCGAGCAGCTCATGGAAATCATCCAGGGGCCGGATTTTCCGGGTGGCGCGCAGATCATCAGCCCGCGTCAGGCGATCATCGATGCATACACTACGGGACGCGGGTCGCTGCGTGCGCGTTGCCGCTGGAAGATCGAGAACCTCGCACGCGGCCAGTGGCAGGTAGTGGTGTATGAGCTGCCGCCGACGACGTCCGCCAAGCGCGTGATGGAAGAGATCGAGGAGCTCACCAATCCCAAGCCCAAGGAAAAGGGCGGGAAGGTGAACGCCGCGCAGCAGAATATGAAGCAGCTCATCCTCGGCGTGCTGGAGAAGGTGAACGACGAGTCAGACAAGGAAAACCGCGTGCGGCTCGTGTTCGAGCCGCGCTCGTCGCGTCAGGACCCCAACGAGTTCATGCGCCTCATGCTCGCGCACACGAGCCTGGAAGAAAACTTCCCGATCAACATGGTCGTGCTCGGACTCGACGGGCGGCCGGGACGCAAGAACATCAAGGAGATGCTGGAGGAGTGGGGGCAGTTCCGCATCGGCACCGTCACCCGGCGCACCAAGTTCCGGCTGGGGCAGGTCGAGCGGCGCATCCATATCCTCGAAGGCCGGCATATCGTCTTCCTGAACATCGACAAGGTGATCAAGGTCATCCGCGAGTCGGACGAGCCCAAGCCCGAGTTGATGAAGAAGTTCAATCTCACCGATGTCCAGGCGGAAGACATCCTCGAGATCCGGCTGCGGCAGCTTGCGCGGCTGGAAGGCATCAAGATTGAGCAGGAGCTGAAGGCGCTCAAGGTCGAGCGCAAGGAGCTGAAAGAGCTGCTCGGCGACGACGCTCTCATGAAGAAGCTCGTCGCGAAGGAAATCCGCGACGACGCGAAGAAGTACGGCGACGAACGCCGCACGCTGATCGAGGAAGCCGAGCGCGCGAGCGCCGAGCGGCAGATCGTCGACGAGCCGCTCACGATCATCGTTTCGCGCAACGGCTGGGTGCGCTCGCGCCAGGGCCACGGTCTCGACCTTTCGGGCGTCACCTACAAGGACGGCGACGGGCCGTACGCCGTGTTCGAGACGCGCTCGGTGCATTCGATCGCCATGATCGACACGACGGGCCGCTCGTTCAGCATCCAGGCCGCGGATCTGCCCGGCGGCAAAGGCGACGGCGTGCCGCTGACGTCCTTCGTCGAGCTCGCGCCCGGCGCGCGCCTTGCGCACGTGGTGGATGCGCAGCCCGGCAGGAAGTACCTCGTCGCGAATTCCGCGGGCTACGGCTTCGTCGTCAAATCGGAAGATCTGCTCACGCGCATCAAAGCGGGCAAGTCGTTCATGACGCTGCAGGATGGCGAGACGATCGTACGGCCGGCGCTCGTGCCGGCATCGCCCCAGATGGTCGTGACGCTGTCCGAGCACGGCCGCATGCTGATGTTCACGGCCGACGAGCTGAAGGAGATGGGGCGCGGCCGCGGCATCACCCTCATGGGCCTCGACGCCGGCGAGAAGATGACGGCGGTCGGCTTCGCCGATTCGAAAGCCGTCACGGTGGTCGGGCTCACCCGCTCGGGCAAGGAAAAGACCGTCCGTGTGTCGGGCGCGGATCTGCAGAAGCACATTCTGCATCGCGCGCGCAAGGGGTGTCTCGTGCCGGGAATCGCCTCGCCGGTCGGCGTGAAGGACTAAAAGCGAGAAGCCGCCGATGAATGTGGATGAACGCCGCTAGGCCAAGAGGCGTTACGGGCGTTCGTCGGCGGTTATCTGGTGCTTCCCGCCGAGTTCCTGGTTCGTATGCAGGTACTCTATCGACAAACGTAGTCGAACTTCCGGGTCGGCGTTCCTACAGGAGTGCGAACCTCCGTGACTGTATGGAACAGTGGCCCTAGGAATCAGGACGCTTTCGTCTGCGTGTATCGGCGTTCATCGGCGGTTCCATTGCCGTTGGGTCTTTACCGCGTCGCGTAACCCAGGAACTCCTCGGGACTTACGCGCAGGGCGGCGCCGGTAGGACAGGCGCGCACGCAGGCGGGGCCGCCGGACAGGTCCTTGCACATGTCGCACTTCACCGCTTTCTTCATCTGATCCTTGCTCGCTGTGCGGCGCTCGCGCCCCGGCTCGGGCGTGAGTCCGGTGAGCAGCCACGCCCACAGACTCGGTGCGCGGCGTCTCGGATCCACGGGCGCGAGCTGAACCACGCCGTACGGGCAGTTGCGCTGGCAGTTGCCGCAGCCGATGCAGGTGTCGGCGATCACCACTTCACCGTTCGGGCTGCGATGGATCGCGTCGGGCGGGCAATCCTTCATGCAATGCGGGTTCTCGCAATGGCGGCATGTGGTCGGCACGTGGATGTTCGCGAAGGTCGGGCCCGCTTCCCGATCGAGCCGTGACGTGCCGTCGTGCGAGTCCGCGCACGCTTTCTCGCAGTTGTCGCAGCGTATGCACAGGCTCTCGTCGATGAGGAGCACGTCGGTCGCCTCGCCCAACCCCTGGCCGAGCAGGAATCCGATGAGATTGCCGGGATCCGTCTCGTTCTCGCGCCGCACGTTGCGCGACACGCGCTGGAATGCGCGCGCCTGCATTTCGTCGCGCAGCGCGACGTTGCGCTCCACCACCTTGTTGAAGTTGTCGACCTGGAGCAGGATCGTTTCGGTATTCACCGCGGCGCGTACGGTCGCCGTGCGACGCGCGTCGGAAAGCAGGGCCATTTCGCCGATGTAGTTGCCGGCGGCCACGTACGAGAGCACGACTTCCTTGCCGCCGATGTCGCGCACCACCATCACAGACCCGCGCCGGATGAGATGCAGGCCATCGGGCTCGTCGCCCTCGCTGAATATCGTCTCGCCGGCCGCGTAAGCTTTGATCGCGGCACCTTGCACGATTTCGTCGAGGTCATCCTCGCTGATTTTTTGCGCGATATGGGTGCGCACGGCGCGGCGCAGAAAGGCCTGGTCGATCTGGCGGCGCACCGATTCGATGCTGCCGATCAACTTGAGCATCGAGCGGCGTGGCGTCTCGACGAGCACGCATCCGGAGCCGGCACGCACGGTGGCAGTGCGCCGACGCCCGGAGAGCAGCCCCATCTCGCCGAAGAAGTGGCCTTGCCCGAGCGGAATCTGCTTTACCGCGCCTTCGCTATCGACGGCCTCTACGAGGACCGTGCCGGCGACGATGGAGAAGAAGGTGTTGGTGTAATCGTCCTTCTGGAACACGATGTCGCCTTCGCGCGGCGTGCGCACGTCGCTGTCCAGCATGAACTCGCGCAGCTGCAGTGCAGTCATTTCGCGGAAGAGGGGTACGTTCTCCTGGATGCGGGCGAGCGCATCGGCCACGGTTCCCGCGGAAGGGAAGCTGCGGAACTTCGCTTTGAGCAGCGGCTCATCGGCGGGCTCGACCGGGTTGCCGCG
>JBLNBW010000261.1:0-20964 GCA_050260255.1 Rhodospirillaceae bacterium
CAGGCGCTTGCGGTTGTACATCGGATCGTAACGCTGGCTGATCGTGTGCGCGCCCTGGCCGAGCAATACCCTATCGAGAAGTTGCGCCGAGTGCGTCATCGCGTCGCTCACGCCGGCGAGCCAGACGAGCGCAACGTCGCGATGTCGTTCACGTCGCGCGTGGACGGTTTCCTTCGTTTCGTCTTCGTCGTATGCGCTTGCCGGCGTCCCTGCCGCTACAGCGGCTTGCAGGGCTTGCCACTGCGGATAGCCGTACATGCGCGCGACCGCATGCTGGCATTCCGAGAGCGTCTTTCTGCGATAGCGTTCGAGTAACCGCCGCGCGATGCGGTCGGCGTGCTCTACGGTCGGGGGTACGAAAACGACGGAATCCGGCGCCGCTGCTCGCGGCGGTTCTTCTTGGTACTCGGCGTGCAACTGGTAACCCCCCTGTTCAGCGGACTTCTAATGGTCCGCACGCATCGTACTATCGGGGTACACGCGAGCGCTATGTCATATGCCTCACAGCGTGCGGCCGCTCGCGTCACGCCGCGCCGCCGACGCGCCGCGCCGGGAACGCGCTACGAAGTACGATACGGCACGCAGCAGCGACGAGGGATGCAGCGGCTTCACGAGATACGCGTCGTAGCCGGCCTCCATCGCTCGGCTGCGATCCTCGGCGCGCGCATAGGCGCTGATCGCAATCGCGCGCATGTGACTGTCGTTCAGCGCCCGCAGGCGGCGGATGAACTCGTAGCCATCCATGCCCGGCATGCCGATGTCGCTCAATACGAGGTCAGGCCTGAAACTCTCCAACACGGCGAGCGCGTTCTCCGCGTTTTCCGCCGTCTGGACCTGCGCACCTTGCTGCTCGAGGAGGTGGCGCACGAGGTCGCGCGCGTCCTGTTCGTCGTCGAGAACGAGGATGCGAATGCCGGAGAGGTCCGCACCGCCGTCGTTTGCTTCGTCTGCTCGCATCGCCGCCGCCACACGATCCGTGTTCCGCGCGTCGGCCTGCGCGTGTGGAAACCTCACGATGAATGCCGCCCCGAGCCCCGGCCCGGCGCTTTGCGCGTTTACCGTACCGCCGTGCAGCTCGACCAGGTGGCGCACGATCGATAGACCGAGTCCCAGACCTCCGTGCCGGCGCGTGCGCGAGGCATCACCCTGCCTGAAGCGCTCGAACACGTACGGCAGGAATTCCGGCGTGATGCCTATGCCCGTATCGCGCACGGTGAGTCTCGATTCACTGCCGACACGCTCCACCATCACGGTCACGCGGCCGCCTTGGGGCGTGAACTTCATCGCGTTCGCCAGCAGATTGTTGATGATCTGCTGCAGGCGCGCGGCGTCGCCACGGACGAGCGCACCCGGCGACAAATGCTGGTCGAGCTGCACGCCTTTGTCAGCGGCTGCCGGCGCCACCGACTGCACACCGGCGGCTGCAAGCTGTGCGAGGTCGAGGACGTGCATCTCGAGCTGCAGCTTGCCCGAGACGATGCGGCTCATGTCGAGCAGCTCATCGATCAGGCCGACCTGCACTCTGGCGTTGCGCTCGATCGCATCGAGGCCGGCACGCACCTGCTCCGCGTTCGCCTTTCCGCTTCGCACCACATGCGCCCAGCCGAGGATCGCGTTGAGGGGCGTGCGCAATTCGTGCGAGAGGGTGGCGAGGAACTCGTCCTTGATCGCGCTGGCCCGCTCGGCATCGTTACGCGCTGCGCGCTCGCGCGAAAGCCACTGCGCCGCAGCGGCCTTGGCCTGCGCTTCGCGATACGTCACCAGCGCCATCAGCAACGAAAGCAATATCCCCGCAAGAGCGGCGGCTGCCACCGTGGCCCAGGCCCTCGTATACCCGTCGCCCGACTCGAACACGAGGGTCCACATCGTGCCTGCGACATCGATCGCCTCCGTCTGCACGAATTGCGGATCGGCCGCGATGCCGCCCGCAGCCGGGTGCCGGAACAGCACCGCATCGGTGCGAGGCTCGCGCCCGTCGTACACCGTCGTCGTAATCGGCGCACGCTGATCGTGCACGAACGCCTGCGAGAGAAAGTCCCCGGCGCGGAGCGGCGCATACGCAAAGCCCAGCAGCCGTTCGCGGCGCGCCGGCAGAGAGTTCGGCACAGCGCCCCCGCGATAGACCGGAAGATAGATGAGAAAGCCCGGCTGCTTTTTCTCGCTGATCTCCTGCACGAGGCTCAGCCGCTCGGTGGTCGCCGGCGCCCCCGAGTCGCGAGCACGCGCCATCGCTTTTGCTCTCGCCGCGTCGGTCGACATGTCGAATCCGACCGCAGCTCCGTTGCGCTCGTTGAGCGGCTCGAGGTACAGGATCGAGTGATATTCCTCGCGCGGATACGCCGGCCAGACGTGAAAATCGCGACGCCCCTCCTGATGCAATGCCGCGACGAGTTGAGGGAGCTCCGATTCGGACATGCGCCGGCTCCAACCTATGCCGAGCACGCCGGGGTAAGCCTGAGGCAGAGAGAGTTGCGCGACGTAGTTCCTGAAGGCCGCGGCGGTCACGGTATCGCCGTTCGCTGCGATGAGGCCCGCCGTGCCGCGCAGCAGCGCCACGCAGGTCTGCACGCGGTCCAGCACGGCATCGCGCGCCACCGTCGCGTGCTTCTCGAAATCCAGGCGATCGCGATCGCGCTCGATGTCGGCCAGCTTGTAGGCGGTGAGCGCCGTGACGGCGAGCCCGCAACAGAATACGATTAAGGCCGCGTGGAGATCACGCAGGCGCTTGGCGGTCGAAATGCGAGACGTGGCTCGGAAAAACTTCATGCGCGGTGGGTGTCCGCTAAGGCCCGTGCGCAGGATACCGCAACCACGGATATTGAGGACGCCAAATTCTAGTCGACGCCGTCGGCAGGCCGGCGTGTTGCGCTCCACACATTTCTTCATTTTGCTCAAGTACCTATACTCCGCGCTGTGGTCCGCCGTCGCGGCCTGTGCCGCCGCGCTGCCCGTCGCGTGGCCCGCGCACGGGGCCGAATCGCCGGCCCTGCAGCCCTACCCTGCGCGTCCGCTGCGCCTGATCGTCGCTTCTTCCGCCGGCACGGCGAGCGATTACTTTGCCCGCGTGATCGGCGACCGACTCGCCTCGCGCTACCGCCAGCAGGTCGTGATCGACAATCGGCCGGGCGCCGGGGGACTGATCGGCAATACGATCATTTCCCGCGCCGGTCCCGACGGCCATACGCTTGCCATGGTCAGCGTCACGCGCGTGATCAGCGAGCTGCTGCGTGAAGACCCGCCGTACAGCGCGATCAACGACGTGGTGGGGGTCGCCCATGTGGCCACGATCACCAACGTGCTCACCGCGAGCGCGTCGGTGTCCGTGCGCACGCTGGACGAGCTCATCGCCTACGCGCGATCGCGCCCCGGCGAGCTCAACTACGCGTCGGTAGGCATAGGCTCGTCTTCGCATCTCGCCGCGGAGCTTTTCACGCGCGCGGCCGGGCTCAAGGTGGTCCACGTGCCGTACCGGTCGCTCACCGATGCTTTCGTCGAAATGCACCTCGGGCGAGTGCATTACTCGCTTTTCACCGTGCCCGCCGCAATGCCGTTTCTGCGCGAAGGCAAGGTGCGCGCGCTCGCCGTCACCACACCGGTGCGCAGCGAAGCGCTGCCGGACGTGCCTACCATGATGGAGGCGGGCCTTCCGGAGGCCGGGTTCGAGAACTGGTCGGGCATCGTCGCGCCGGTTGGTACGCCGCGTCGCATCGTTGAGCAACTGCATGGAGATATCGTGCACATCCTGCGCACGCCGGGGGTGAAGCAGCAGTTCGCCCGACAGGGCGCCGAGTCCATGACCGAGAGCACGCCGGATGGATTCATGCGTCTGATGCGCAACGAGTATCTGCGCTACGAGCGCGTGATACGCCAGGGGCGCATCCACGCCGAATGACCCCGGGTATGTCCCTTGCACCCCACCCCGCACGGCCCGGCTGCGCACTCTAGCGTCCATACGTCTGTCGGAGCCGGCGGGAGATTACGGTTGTCTCATCATCAACAGCACGGCGGCAGGCGAGCAAGCTGGCGCGTCAACGTAAACGAAGAGCGGGAATGCCGGTACTGGGCCGAGCGCCTGGGCGTTCATCCTGAAGAATTGAAAGCCGCAGTCGGCGCGGTAGGCGACGATCTCGACGAGCTGTGGCGTTACATCGACGAGCGGAAACACGAGCCGCAGTCGAGCTGACCGCGGCGCACGTCCCGCGCGCAGCGGCTAATTCCGATAGGTGGGATCGGTGCGGTCCAGCATGCGCAGGAGCGCCTTCCACTCGGTTTGCTTCGCCTTGTACGGCAGCGTCTTGAACTGCTGCGCCACTTTCGCGGCCACTTCCGGCGCGCAAAGACGGGGGGTTGCACCGCCCGCCAGCGCAGCGATCTGAATGTCGCACGCGCGCTCGAGGTAGTACATGAGGTCGAACGCCTCGGCAACGCTCGCGCCGCACGTGAGAAGCCCGTGATTGCGCAGGATCATCGCCTTGTGCGCACCGAGGTCGCGCACGAGCCGCGCCTGCTCGTCGAGCTCCAGCGCAAGCCCTTCGTAATCGTGGTACGCGAGATTCCCGGTGAAGCGCATTGCGTGCTGGGACAGCGGCAGCAGTCCGTGCTGCTGCGCGGAGACCGCAATACCCGCCCGCGTGTGCGTATGGATCACGCAGGCGATATCGGGGCGCGCCCGATGCACCGCGCTGTGGATCACATACCCCGCACGGTTGATGCCGCTGCCGGTCGGGTCCTCGACCACATCCCCGTCGAGCGTGACTTTCACGAGGTTCGACGCGGTGATCTCGTCCCAGGTAAGCCCGAACGCGTTGATGAGAAAGTGCTCGTCCGGTCCCGGCACACGCGCGGAAATGTGCGTGTAGATGAGATCGGTCATCCGGAAGTGCGCCGCGAGCCGGTAGCACGCGGCGAGATCGACGCGCGCGGTCCACTCGCTCTGCGTCACCCGCTGCCGCAACGCCGGCTGCGCGAGGCCAATATCGGTAACGGTCATCGCTCCTCCTGGGGTATGCCGCTTTCGAACGGCCATGATACGCGATCCCCGCCGGTCGGAGTGACGCGCAGCGCAGACACCACTCTTGCGCAAGTGTCGCGAAATAACGTCGCCGCTGCCTAATAAGTCCTCTGACGGCCGCGCGGCTTGGTGTTCAATAGCACCCGCCGCTGCACCCGCCTCGACGCGGGAACGCAGACGGCACGTGCAGCACGCCACGTCCACCCGCCGTCCGAAGTCGATCTGCGGGGATACACACCAACGATAACAATCAAGTGAGCGAACGCGACGGTCGCCGCTTGCCGGCGGCCAGGCACCGCACGGGCTCGGGGAAACGGGGTAGTCGATGCTTCGCAGCCAGCACTGAACAACAAGAAGGCTGCGTACTGGGCCGGGAGTTTACTCCCGGCTTTTTTTTGCGCTCGCCGGCCAATTGACCGCCCGGCGCGGCGAATGCTACGTTCAATCGGTCCGCGTATCGTTTCCCCATCATGAATGGCACATCCAAGATCGCAGCAGGCGTGATTCCCGTACGCCGCGTCGGCGGCGGCTGGCGGCTGCTCGTCCTGCGCGCATACCGCAACTGGGACTTTCCGAAGGGCACGGTAGAGGCCGGCGAGGAGCCGCTCGCTGCTGCGCAGCGCGAGACCGCCGAGGAGACCGGCTTGCGCGATCTCGAGTTCAGCTTCGGCGAGGGCTATCGGGAAACGCTGCCGTACGCCGCCGGCAAAGTGGCCCGGTATTACCTCGCGCAAACACAGGAAGAGCGCATCGATCTGCCGATCTCGCACGAGCTCGGCCGCCCCGAGCATCACGAGTGGCGCTGGGTGACTTTCGATGAAGCCGAGGATCTCTTGCCGCCCCGGCTTGCCATCGTGCTCGAGTGGGCTCGGGAAACACTAGAGAGCGCCGGGCAGGCGCACTGATCATCCGTCGAGACGCACCTGCCGTCCGTCGGCAAAGAGCAGCATCGCGCAGACCGTCTTCTTCGGAAAGAGCGCACGCACCGCGTCCCTGTAATCGCTGAGCTGGCGTCGATAGGCTTCCTGCAGCGACGCGTCGTCCTCGCCGCCCCCGGTCTTGTAGTCGAGCACCCATACCTCGTGGTCGAACTCCACGAGACGGTCGATGCGCCGCACTGCGCCCCCGGCGTCGATATACGGCACTTCATTGGCCGCAGTGACGAAATGCCTCGGATCGAAAAAGCGCGCAAGTTCCTTCCTCGCGATCAGGGCCGCAGCCTGCGTGTGTAGCGCTTTCATTTCGCGCGGTGTGATTCCGAGCGTCGCGGGCACACGCTCGTCGACGGCTTTGCCCGACGTGAGCAGCTCCATCAGCATATGGAATGCGGTCCCATAACGCGTGCCGGCGGACGCGGTCGTGCTCACTCGCGTGCCGATCGATATGGGGTTTAACAAGCGCGGATCGGGTGCAATCGATGCAGCGGGTGGTACCGCAGCCGCGGGCGAAACTGCAGCGGTAAGCGCCGCACCATAGATCGCACGGCCTTCTTCGTCCTCGCTGCCGCCCGCTTGCAGCACCGCGGCCCGTATGCGCGTATACCAGTTTTCAGCACTGCTGCGGCCATCCGATCCGCTGACGATCAACGCCTGCTGCGCACGGGTAATCGCGACGTACAGCAGGTTCAAATCCTCGCGTGCGGCGATACGCTCCTCCTCGGCGTAATGCGCGCGTTGCGCACGGCTCAGCGCGTCCTTGCGCGTCCACACCGAAAGGTGCCGCGGCGCTTCGTCGCCCGGCTGCCAGTCGACGAGCACGTCGTATCCGCGAGCGCGTGGCACCGCGGCCGCATCGAGCAGCCACACCACAGGCGCTTCGAGCCCCTTGGCGCCGTGCACGGTGAGTATGCGTACGGCGTCGTCCACGGCATCGACGTCACCTTCGCTGGGCGCCTCCTCCGGGGGCGCCGCACGCAGCTCTTCAAGCTGCGCGAGAAAGCGCGGCAGGCTGGGATAACGGCCGGCGCCTGCTTCGAGTGCGCGCTGGATGTACGCTTCCAGGTTCGCGCGGACGCTCTCGCGCTGCGCAGGCGGCACGGCGGCATGGTAGCGCGCGAGTACGTCGCCTTCGAAATAAATGCGATCGAGCTGATCGTGCACCGGCAAGGCATCGGCCCGTTCGAGCCATCCCCCGAGAAGGCGATGGGCACGCACCAGGGCCGGCGACGCCTCGTGGACGATACGCTTCAAGCGCTCCCACCACGTGCCGGGGCCGGACGCGGCGAGCTGCATCAGATCTTCATCGGAGCAGCCGAATACGGGCGAGCGCAAAGCGTGCGCGAGCTTCAGATCCGCAAACGGCGAAACGAGAAACTCGAGCAGCGCAGTGATGTCGCTCGCTTCCAGCGTATCGAGCAGACCGCCCTGACGCGAGGTCGCGTACGGTATGCCGGCATGACGCAGCGCACGCTCGTACGTGGCGAGATGCGTGCGCTGACGCACGAGGAGCATGATGTCCGAGTAGCGCGCCGGCCGGGTCGCCGCGCCTTTCACGTCCGCAGCGATGCGCCAATTGGCCACGATGCGGCGCACGCCGCTTACGACATGCTGCGCTTCCGTCTCGCGACGCAGATCCTCCGTTACCTGGAACGGCGTTGCGAGGGGATCGCGCAGCGATGTCGCTTGCTCCTGCACAGTCTCCGCATTCGCCGCGAGCGGCCAGACTTCCACACGACCCGGTTTCGTCCCGTCGTGCACGGCGTGCGGATCGTAGCCTTCGTAATCGACGCCCGGCGCAGTGAACGCTTCATCGAGGACGGCAACGATATCGCGCGCGCACCGGCGTGTTTCGTTCTGCTGCAGGTACGTCGCCCCGAATTCCGCTTCCAGATATCGACGCGCGTGACCGAACAGCCGCGCTTCCGCGCGCCGGAAACGGTAGATCGACTGCTTCGGATCGCCGACGAGGAACACAGTGGGAGTCGATCCGGCCTCCACCGCCGCGGCGAACCACGATTTGAGCGTCAGCCACTGGAGCGGATTCGTGTCCTGAAACTCGTCGAGCAGGATGTGCTTGTAGCGCGCATCGAGCTTGCATTGCATGTACGCGGCGTGCTCGCTCGACTTGAGCAGCGCATGCGTGCGCCACTCGATGTCGCCGTAGTCGATCACCTGACTGTCACGCTTCACCTGCTGATACATTTCGAGCAGCGCGACGCCGCACGTCAGGGCGGCGGCGTTGAACCGATACGCTTCCAGATCGCGCCAGGCCTCTTGTGCGTCGATGACCCGCTGCGCAAGCGCGGCATGCAAAGCGAGAAACCGATCGAGCGACGCGCCCAGTCTCCTCTGCGCCACCTTCGTTCCAACCTGCGCTCGGGGTTTTCCATCCTTGGTGAGCAATGCGCTGCACGCAACGCAATAGCGCTCGAATGCCGGCGCCATCACGGACTCGATGATCGCTCGTGCACGGACGGCAATCCGCGATTCCGGCTTGTCGGCATTGCGCTCGAGCAGGTTGGCATACTCGGCAAGCTGGCCGCTGAACGATGGGTCGTCCGCGAGCGCTGCACGAGGATCCTCCTCATTGCTGATGCCGAACCCATTTCGCAGCTCCGCAAGAACGTGCGACAGTGCCCGCTCGGCCGGTACATGCGCTGTAGCAGCCCACCACTCGGCGCGTCGGTGTATGAAATTGCGCAGCAGCGTGCGCGTTCCCGGCAGGCCGCATTCGCGGAAAAGCCTGTCGAGCGCGGCGGCGGCCGGGTCGTTCGGATCGCGCTGCAACCGCAGAGCGAATCGATCCCAGGCCTCGTCGATGAGTGCGGACGTCTGCTCCACCAGTGTTGCAGCGCCGAGCGCGCCAGAATCCAGCGGAGCGCGCCGCATGAGCTGCATGAACCAGCTGTGAAACGTGGTGATGGTGATCCCGGGTTCCGCGGTGAGGAACGCTTCGTAGAGCGAGCGAGCGCGTGCCGCGACGTTTCCAATCTCGGATTCCGGCACTTCACGCTCCAGGAGAAACTGCCGCACCGTCGCATCGTCGCCGGTCGCGAGCTCGAACAGCCATGTGCGAAGACGCGCCGCCATTTCCTGCGCCGCTTTACGCGTGAAGGTGATGGCGAGGATCTCGCCCGGTGCGGCGCCGGCGAGCAGTAACCGGATGATGCGGGAGACCAGCAGCCAGGTCTTGCCGCTGCCGGCGCAGGCTTCCACGACGGCGCTGCGCGCCGGGTCGAGCGCCCGGCGGTTGAGCTCATGTGCGCTCACGGCCAATGATTCCGCCGGCACAGGCCGGAAACCTCGCAGTACTGACACACGTCGTCCACCCCGTGCGCCGGCAGCGGATCGCCCTCGTGCATTCGGTCGTAGAGCGCCGCGAGTCTGCCGCGCACGGCGTGGGCAAGCGCGTTGACGTCTCCTGCGACGGGATGGCCGCCCCCATCGCGCTCGAGTCCGACGAACAGCGCCGAGGCGACCGGCTGCTGCCACAACAGTGCATAAAAAGGCAGCTGCACATCCTCTCCGTCGGCTTGTGCTTTGTCGCGCAGACGCTCGCGCGGCTGCGTCTTGTAGTCGATCAACGCGATCGCACCGTCGTCGTTGCGATCGACGCGATCTATGCGTCCGCGCAACAGCAGCCGGCGACCTCCCGGCGTGGCGATCTCGGTGCTGCGCTCGACTTCGCTCTCGACCACCCGCCAGCCTTCGGCCTCGCGCTTGCGCTGCCAGGACAAATATTGCGGGATGAGCACGCGCCATCGCTCCAGCCATGCGCGCGCGAGGTAATTGCTCTTGACCGCCGCTTCGAAGGCCGCCTCGCTGCAGCGCTCGAGGGCGCGCACGGCCTCCTCTTCAGCGAGCTCCGCCACGCGCGGATGATCGCGATGGAACGCGGCAAGCGCCGCATGCACGCGTTCGCCGTAGTCGCCCTTTTCAATCAACTCCTGCACTTCGTCGAGCTCGGCCAGCCGCAATACGTAACGCGCATAGAACTGGTACGGACACGACATCAGGGCATTGTGGCCGCTCGCGGATATGGCGGCAGGCATGAGCCCCTTCCTGATCGTCGGAGCCGGCATCGCGCTTGGGACGATGGTCACGTCTTCTCCGCTGCGCACGAGTGCAGCCGATGCCCGTGCCGCCAGCGCATCGTCATTCAGGCCGGCACCATAAGCGACGCGGTGCAGCGTATCGAGGCGCTCCAGCTGAGCGGCGAGCAGATTGGGCTCGCCGTCCCGCACGCGCTGCCACGTCGCCACGACGTCGTCGCAGCCGCCGATGAGATCGCGCAGCGCGTCCTCCGCGTCGCGCTTGAAATCGAGCGGCGTCCGCAGGCCGAGTTGCGCTCGCACCGCTTGATTGAAGAACACGCTGCCGGCTTCCGGCCCCGGCAGATGGGCGGCATCCGCACCCGCAATCACGATCGCATCGAAACGCCGCAGCGCGAGCGCATCCAAATACGTGAAGACCACCGGACTGTCGACCGATTGATCGCGGAACGCGGCGTTGTCGAGCTCCCCCGCTAGCCACAGCCGCCATTCTCCCCAGCCGACGACGAGTTTTTCGCCGCGCAGCTGCTCCCTGAGATCGTTCAACAGGTCGAGCAGCTGCATACCGGCTGCGTCCGCAGCCCAGCCCTTCGTAACGCCGATGGCGTCAAGGCTCTCCATGAGCAGATCGAGCCACTGCGGCAGCACGGCACGATGCCTCTGCAGCAGGCTCGCCGCGCCGCGCAGGGTGCCGAGCATCTTGCGAATCTCGCCGTCGCCATCCTCGTCCGCGAGCGCCATGTAACGGTCGAGGCCGGCGATCGCGTTCGATTCCCGTATGCGGGACTCGAGCCGCCACACCGCCCGATGCCGCTGCTCGCGCGGCCAATCGGTAAAGAGGAACGGCGATTTAAGAAGATCTAGGAGATCGCGGTAATAAAAGTTGCCGCTCACCGCATCGAGCCACCGGGCGATCACGGTGGCCGCGCTCGTGGTCGACATCGCCCAGCCTGCTTCGTCGCTGACCAGCACGCCAGCGCGCTCGAGCAGTGCGCGGGCGCGGCGTGCGGTGATCCGATCCTGAACCACGACCGCTATGCGCCGCTTGCCTTCGATAAGACGTTCACGCACCGCAAGGTCGACGATTTGCGCTTCGTGCTCGGCGCTCGTTGCGCCGGCGATGCGCACTCGGCCTAGGAGCGGGCTGGCGGACGCGAGCTGCTTCAGTGCCGCACCGCGCACACCGATGGTCGCGCCCGCGGCAGTTGGCCACGCAGCCTCCAGCGCGCAGTCGCGCGGATCACGCTGGTCGTCGGCCGGCGCATAAGCGTAAACCGGCGCGCGGCGCGTATACTCGACGAAGAATTCGCCTTCCGCTCGACTGAATCGACGGGAACCGATGATATGGAGGGGCGCGACCGCGTGCGCGGAGAGGCGTGCGAGGCGCGCTATGTACGCGCTCTCGCGGTCGAGCGTACTGGCATCGGCTGCGAACGCGCTCCACATATCATGGACGAGGCGAGCTTCGAAGGCGAGCGGGGCGCCCCCTTTGCTGCCGTAAGCGTCCTTAAGCCATGCTGCGAATTCGGACGGCGACACGGCAAGGCGAACTCGCTCGCGTGTGAGCTCGTCGAACAACCGCCCCAGTTCGTTGCACACGACCCAGAGGTCGGCGGACTCGAACCAGCCATGCGCTGACAGCGCTCGATACAGCACCGCGGCACGCGCCGCGTTTCCCATGACGGGCCGAGCAAGCGGGGCCTCTTCCGCCCATAGACGAAGCGTTGTGATACGCGGAAGGAGCAGCACCGGCACACGCGCGGCGCTCTTCAATGCGAGCGCGACGTCGCCGGTCGCATGCAGGTCGGGCACGACCACCACGGCGTCGCGCAGCCCGCGCGCGCCGTGCATGTCGAGGACACGTGCGGCCGCATGCGCGAGAAAATCGCGGCGAGGAAGTCGTTGAGGCGTAATTCCCGGCACTGCAGCAGCGCCGTGGTCCATTACGGGAGTCCGGGAGACAGGCAACAGCGAATAAGAACGCGGGCTACCGCGGCACCGCGCGCGAGACGAACTGCAGGCACGATCGCAGAGCCGCGCTTATTTCTCAATGAGATTTTTCTTGTCTTTAACCTTGGCCCACTCATCCGCGTCCGCCGGAGCGTCTTTCTTCTCGATGATAGGCTGCCACGCTTTGGACAACTCCGCGTTGAGCGCTATGAAGCCGCGCTGATCGTCCGGCACATCGTCCTCGGCGAATATGGCCTCCACCGGACATTCGGCAACGCACAACGTGCAATCGATACACTCGTCAGGATCGATGACGAGCATATTGGGACCTTCGCGGAAGCAGTCGACCGGGCAAACATCAACGCAATCGGTGTACTTGCATTTGATGCACGACTCGGTGACGACGTAAGTCATAGTATTCCTTAATGATTATAGGGACTTGAAGCATGACCACTCACGTATATTCTAGCAGAAACGGCATAGCGACGCCCGGCTCTGCTTCCCAACCCGGAAAAATTTCGCTAGCATAACTTTTCGTCCTGGCCACCGTTTTCTCCTGTGGCGTTTTTCCACACACCGAACTGCAAGGAAACCATGAGCAACAACATCCAACACGTTACGGATGACACGTTCGACCCGGAAGTGCTGCAATCGCAAACGCCGGTGCTGGTCGACTACTGGGCGGAATGGTGCGGCCCGTGCAAGATGATCGCGCCTATCCTCGACGAAGTGGCGCGCGAGTACTCGGGGCGTCTCAAAGTAGCGAAGCTCAACATCGACGAAAACCAGTCGACGCCGCCGAAATACGGTATCCGCGGCATACCGACGCTGATGCTCTTCAAGAACGGTGCGGTCGAAGCCACGAAGGTCGGCGCGCTCTCGAAGTCGCAGCTCACCGCTTTTATTGACAGCCATATTTAAACCCGATAACCTTCCCGCCGGCGCCTGAACTCCGGCCGCACTTCCTAGAAAATAAATCGAGCAGTTCGGCGTCAGGCGCAGCCTCTCCCGCTTCTTCCCTGGTTTTTCTCGCATGTAGCGCAAATCCACTTATGCATCTATCCGATCTCAAGAATCTCCATGTTGGCGAACTGGTCGACATGGCCGTCAAGAACGAAGTCGACGGCGCCAACCGCCTGCGCAAGCAGGAGCTGATATTTGCGCTGCTCAAGAATCAGGCCAAGAAAGGCGAGTCGATCTACGGCGGCGGCACGCTGGAGGTGCTGCCCGACGGCTTCGGCTTCCTGCGCTCGCCCGACACCTCGTATCTCGCGGGCACCGACGACATTTACGTGTCGCCCTCGCAGATTCGGCGCTTCAATCTCCACACCGGCGACACCATAGAAGGCGAAATCCGCACGCCGAAGGACGGCGAGCGCTATTTCGCGCTGGTGAAGGTCGACAAGGTCAACAGCGAACCGCCCGAGAACTCCAAGCACAAAATCCTTTTCGAAAACCTCACGCCTTACCACCCCACCGAGCATCTGAAGCTCGAGCGGGACATCAAGGCGGAGGAGAATTTCACCGGCCGCATCATCGACATCATCGCCCCCATCGGCAAAGGCCAGCGCGGGCTGATCGTGTCACCGCCGAAAGCCGGTAAGACGGTGCTCATGCAACACATCGCGCACGCCATTACGGCAAACCACCCGGAAGTCGTGCTGATCGTGCTGCTGATCGACGAACGTCCCGAAGAGGTGACGGAGATGCAGCGCTCGGTCAAAGGCGAAGTGGTGTCCTCGACGTTCGACGAGCCGGCCTCGCGCCATGTTCAGGTGGCCGAAATGGTGATCGAGAAGGCGAAGCGCCTGGTCGAGCACAAAAAAGATGTGGTGATCCTGCTCGACTCGATCACCCGCCTCGCTCGCGCCTATAACACGGTGGTGCCCGCCTCCGGCAAGGTGCTCACCGGCGGTGTAGATGCGAACGCGTTGCAGCGCCCGAAGCGCTTTTTCGGCGCGGCGCGCAACATCGAAGAAGGCGGCTCGCTCACCATCCTCGCGACGGCGCTGATCGATACCGGCAGCCGCATGGACGACGTGATTTACGAGGAATTCAAAGGCACCGGCAACATGGAAATCCACCTCGACCGGCGCATGTACGAGAAACGGATATTTCCCGCCATCAACGTCAACCGCTCCGGCACCCGCCGCGAAGAACTGCTCATCAAGCCCGAGATCCTTCAGAAGATCTGGGTGCTCCGCAAGCTGCTCTACCCCATGGACGAGCTCGAGGCGACCGAATTCCTGCTCGACAAGATCCGGGCGACGAAGAACAACGCCGATTTCTTCGACTCCATGCGGCGAGGGTAAGCGCAAGCAGAACGTGACGCGCGGCATCTCTAGCGCCGCGCGCGTGGCGAGCGGATCGGAAGACCCGGACGCGTCTTTTACCGATGTGACGCCGTGGCGGCGCGCGGTCGGCCGTTAGACGACGCCCAATGACGCCCAATGATGGGCGCGACGGCCGCACCCCGATGGCCATTCTTCTCGTTGCGCCAATGCTTCTTTCGCCTTCCGGCATGATGCGCGTAGCGTGCGGCCATCTCATCAGTTGGGTTTACTGCAGCACTACGTGCGAGTTGGCGGCGATAAGCGGGCCCTAACTTACGCAAACTTGCGCAACGGGGCCGCCTCTAATCCATATCTGGTTTTCCGTCGGAGTGCCCATGGATCGCCGCGTTTTCCTGGCCTTTGTCCTGGCGCTTGCCGCCTGTGCGCCCCTGCCCCCATCACCTCAGGACATCGAGGCTAAGCGCTTCGAGGCGGTCCCCGGCCAATCGGTCATCTACGTCGTCCGTGCATACCCGGACGCATCGTATGAGGGAGCGACGTTGTGGCTGGACGACCGCGTCATGGGATCGACGTTTCCCGGAACGTACTTCCGGTGGGTGGTGCCGCCAGGCCGTCACCGGATCGCCGGATACGCGGGCGATTCGGGCAACATCGTGCTGGATACCGCACCCGGCCGCGTGTATTTTGTCTACCAAACTTTCGGCCGGCCCTTCGGATTTTCCGGACAGTCTTACTTTCAGCTGATCGACGAGGGTTACGGACGTGCCATGGTCATGCAAAGCCGGCTCGCCGGATAACAAGAAGACGAGACGCAATGAGAAAGCCTAGTTGGTGGCTTGCGATGGCTGCGTTGATCGCCGTCGCCGGATGCGCGTCCACGCCGCAGGCGTCCCGCGAGCGGGACGCCGACGCGAAGGCCTTCGATGTCCATCCCGGCGCCGCCACCGTGTACGTGTACAGAAGCCCCTTCAACACCGACATCGAAGACAACGTACTGTATATAGACGGACGGCTGATCGGCTCCACGGTCCCGGGCACCTATTTCCGGGTGAATCTCACGCCGGGCAGGCACACGCTGCACGGCTCAGGCATTGACCTCGGCACACTGACCATAGACGCGCGGCCCGGACAGCTCTACTTCGTCGATCTGGCAGTGATTGCCGGTCATTCGCGCTACCAGCTGGTGCCGCCGGCGGAAGCGAAGCGCGCCATAGCGACCTGCTGCGTGCTCTTGGAGAACTGGGCGCCCGGTCAGCGCCCCTTGCTTCGCTAGTTAAAATACTTGATAATACGCGGCTTTCTACGGCCCATCCCTCGGCCGGAGGCACAACGATGAAAGCCAACATTCATCCCGAGTACAAAGAAATTCAGGTCACGTGCAGCTGCGGCAACACGTGGCAAACGCGCTCGACTTTGGGCAAGGAGCTGCACGTCGAGGTGTGCTCTGCCTGCCATCCGTTCTACACCGGCAAGCAGAAGATCGTCGACACCGCGGGCCGAGTCGAAAAATTCCGCCAGAAGTACGGCAGCCGCACGCCTACGCAGCCCAAAGAAGCCGCGTAAGTCCACCCGTGCGCGATCCACGACAAGGGCAGCTCAGGCTGCCCTTTTTGTTTTGGTGCTCGCGCGTGAAAGCGCGGACAATCACAACACCGGCCGCTACGTCGTACGGCACGCGGACCGGCCCTTGAACGGAGACAAGAAACGATGAAGCAGTTTCGCATCGCCGTCATCCCGGGCGACGGCATAGGGAAAGAAGTAATGCCCGAAGGGCTGCGCGTGCTCGAGGCCACGGGCCGCAAGTACGGCATCAGCTGGAAATTCGACGAGCTCGACTGGAGCTGCGACTACTACGAGAAGCACGGCGTGATGATGCCGGAGGACGGTCTCGAGCAGTTGAAGAAGCACGATGCGGTGTACTTTGGCGCGGTAGGCTGGCCGGCGAAGATACCGGACCACATTTCGCTGTGGGGCCTGCTCATCCCCTTCCGTCGCGGCTACGATCAGTACGTGAACCTCCGGCCCGTGCGCCTCATGCCGGGCATGAAATGCCCGCTCGCCGATCGCAAGCCGGGCGACATCGATTTCTGGGTGGTGCGTGAAAACAGCGAGGGCGAATACTCCTCCGTCGGCGGCCGTATGTTTCAGGGAACCGACCGCGAGTTCGTGACGCAACAGGCCGTGTTCTCGCGGCACGGCGTGGATCGCATTCTCAAATACGCTTTCGAGCTCGCAAACAAGCGTCCGAAGAAGCACCTCACCTCTGCGACGAAGTCGAACGGCATCTCCATCTCCATGCCGTACTGGGACGAGCGCGTGAAAGCGATGGCTGCGAAATATCCCGGCATCAAGGTGGATCAGTATCATATCGACATCCTCTGTGCGCACTTCGTGATGCATCCCGACTGGTTCGACGTAGTCGTCGCGTCCAACCTGTTCGGCGACATACTGTCAGACCTCGGTCCTGCCGCCACTGGCACGATAGGGATAGCGCCCTCGGCGAACATCAACCCCGAGCGCGCCTATCCGTCGTTGTTCGAGCCGGTGCACGGCTCTGCGCCGGACATTTATGGCAAAAAGATCGCGAATCCCGTCGGACAGATCTGGTCCGGCGCAATGATGCTCGACCACTTGGGCTGCCCCGACGCTGCCGCAGCGGTCGTCAAGGCGATAGAGCGCGTGCTGCAGGAAGGTCCGAAGACGCCGGATCTCGGCGGCAAGGCCAGCACAGCCGATCTCGGCAAGGCCGTCGCCGACGCATTGTAAAAACGCGATACAGAACGCGCCCCGTACCGAAGCCGCCGGCTAAAGTGCGAGGGCGCCGTTCCGGCCGAATCGCGGCGATCTTCCAGTCGCGAGCGCAGCGGGAAACGCGCGCGACTGGAATCGCCCTCCTCAGCCCGGCGTCGGCGAACCGATCAATATGAAAACGCCGAGTGCGAAAAACAGCAGCGCCGCGCACGCGCGCACGGCTTTCAACGGCAATCTGTGAGCGGCGGCCGAGCCCAAAAGCACAGCGGGCACGTTTGCGATCAACATCCCGAGCGTCGTGCCGAAAACGACGGTGACGAGATCGCGATATTCGGCGGCGATGACGACGGTCGCGACCTGTGTCTTGTCCCCCATTTCGGCAAGAAAGAACGAGACCAACGTAACGGCGAACACGCCCCAGCGTGTGGCAACCGGAGCCGTGTCGTCGAGCTTATCCGGCACCAGCACCCATGCAGCGATCGCGAGCAGCGACCCGCCGAGCACCCAGCGCGCCACATCGGGGCTCATCAGTGCGCGCAGCCATTCGCCCACGAGCGCGGCGAAGCCGTGATTGAGCAACGTCGCGATCAGGATGCCGGCGATGATCGGCACGGGCTTGCGATAGCGCGCAGCCAGCAGCAGCGACAGCAATTGCGTTTTATCGCCGATCTCCACGACCGCCACGACGGCAGTGGATACGAGAAAAGAACCGGGCATGACGGGAACCCTATGGGCCGGACGCTGTTGAACCGATGACATCGACGCCGCCGTCCGACCCCGAACGCAGCCTCGATGCCAAAGGTCTCGCCAGACCGACTGCTGCCGAGCGCGCCATGGTCCGAAGACCAAGTCTGTTGACGCGCTCTCCCTCGTTGCGAGGGACGGCTACTCCCCAATGACGGCGGGCATTCTACCACGCTGCGGTGTGAATTCGCAGTCGAAACGTCGTACTGCGCACCCGTTCCGTCACGCATGCCGGCGCTGCTGCAGCTCTTCGCCTAGTAAGCAGCGACTGCACCGTCGCTGCGCGGATCCGAACCGCCTTCCATCACTCCATTGGGATGACGAACGATCGCGCCCGCATGCCCGACCGCCTCGTCGTACGACTCGAGAATTTCCATTTCGTGTCCGCGCTCGGTCAGATCGCGCACGATGCCGAGATCGAAGCGCGACTCGAGCTTCAGCGTGACGCTGTCACGTCCCCATGTCCTGCCGAACAGCCAGCGCGGCTCGCTCACCGCGGCCTGAGGATTCAAGCCGTAGTTGACGATGCGCGTGAACACCGCGGACTGGGTTTGGGGCTGACCATCTCCGCCCATCGTGCCGTACACCATGACACGCCCATCTTTGAGTTGGGCTAGCGCGGGATTGAGCGTGTGAAACGGCTTGCGTCCGGGCGCGAGCGGATTGAGCGCCTTGGGGTTTAGTGAAAACGCGCAGCCGCGGTTCTGCCATGTGATGCCGGTGCGCGGGAGGACGACGCCGGATCCGTACTCGTGATAGATGCTTTGGATGTACGAAACGGCGCGACCGGCCTTGTCGATCACGCCCATCCATACGGTATCGCCGGGCTGGCTGGGCTGCTGCCACGCCGCAGCATGCTTGCGATCGATGTTGGCGGCAAGCTCGCGGATGAGCGCTCGGCTCAGCAGCTGCTTGGGCTGGCGCGCCATGTAGCGCGGGTCAGTGATGTACAGGTCACGCACCTGGAAGGCGCGCTTGGTCGCTTCGACACAAAGGTGGATGTAGTCGGCGGAAACCGGCCCCGCTTTTCCTATGGCAAGATCATCGAGTATGCCGAGTATGAGCAGCGACACGAGGCCCTGCGTGGGTGGCGGCGTGTTGCACAGTGTGCCGGCGCTGTGTGCCAGCATCAGCGGATCACGCAGCACGGCAATATGCGCTTGGAGATCCGCGAGCGCAATCGGGCTGCCGGCGCGAGCAAGATCGCGTGCGATCGAGCGCGCGAGGTCGCCGCGATAAAAGTCCTCCGTCCCCGCCTCGGCGATGCGGCGCAAAGTCGCAGCGAGCCGCCTTTGCACGAGGAGGTCGCCGGCGGCCGGTGCACGCCCACCGGGCAGGAATACGGGCGCGAATCCCGGCTGCTCCGAGAGCTCGGCCTGCTTATGCGCGGTGGCAAGCGATTGACTGCGCGTCACCGCAACGCCGCGACTTGCATAATGGATCGCGTCGTCGAGCAGCCGGGCGAGCGGCATCCGGCCGCGCAACGTACCGCGCGACAGCCGGTAGGCGGCCCCCCAGCCCGAGACGGCGCCCGCCACGGTATTCGCAGCCCATCCGCCACGGTGAGGAATGGCCTGCTCCACGCCGCGCTCGCGGTACCAGTCGCGCGTTGCCGCCTGGGCGGCCACTCCGCATGCTTCGATGACGCCCGGCGCGCGGCCCGGCACGTGTATGAGCCAGAATCCATCGCCGCCGATCGAGTTCATGTGGGGATAAACGACCGCGATCGTCGCCGCAGCAGCGATCATCGCCTCGATCGCGTTACCGCCGTCCCTCAGCACGTCGAGCGCCGACTGCGCGGCGAGCGCGTGCGGCGCGACTGCCATGCCGCGCGTGCCGCTTACGGAATGGATCATCTTCTCAATGTCCCCGCACGAAAAGCGAGCATTCTAATGGGAACGGTTTAATCCGGGCCAATCCGAAGCGGGCAACGCGGAACCGCACCACGAGAGGAACGAAGATGCCCGCGAACCCAAAAACGGTGAGGCATCGTCGACCCGCATCCGTCGGCAGCATGCAATCCGCCGGCGTCGCTCTCTCAGTGATATGACAAGTGCATGGAATGCTTTGGTCGGGACATCGCGTTCATCTATACGAATTGCTGGAGCGGGTCGGACGTCCGCACGCGCTACGCGGCGCCTTCCCGAATGAACTTTCGGGCGGCCAGATACATCGCGTCGCCGTCGCGCGTGCGCTGGCTGCGGAACCGCAGGTGCTATTCGCCGATGAAGCGGTGGCGGGCCTCGATGTCTCGGTGCAGGCGCAGCTCCTCAACCTGCTACGGCAATTGTGCAAAGAGATGGGCCTGACGCTAGTCTTCGTCACCCACGACCTCGGTGTCGCAAGTTTTCTGTGCCGCAGGATTGCCGTCATGTACCTCGGCAAGATCGTCGAAGAAGGGCCGACCGGCGCGATACTCGGCGGTCCGCAACATCCCTACACCGAAGGGCTGCTTCGCGCCTTTCCGCGTTTCGGCGTGCCGCTTGCCGCCGCATTGCGCGGCGAAATCCCGAGTCCGGTCGACCTGCCTCGAGGATGCCGATTCGCCGGACGCTGCGAGTCTGCCCGCACGGTATGCTTTGACACCGATCCAGCGCTGCGTGAGCAGACACCGGGTCGTCACGTCGCCTGCCATTTCCCGCGCGGCACAGCAGGCGCCGCGCGGGCCGCCTAGTACGTGCTCAATAGGTCTTGTACGGCAGGAATTTCCCGGACAGCACGACATTGACGCGGTCGCCCTTCGGGTCCGGCTCCCGGGTGATATCCATCTTAAAGTCGATCGCGCTCATGATGCCGTCGCCGAATTCCTCGTGTATGAGCTCCTTGATCGTCGTGCCGTAGACGTTGACGATTTCGTACCAGCGGTAGATGAGCGGATCGGTGGGCACTGCAGTAGGCAGCGAGCCCTTGTACGGCACCTGCTGCAGCAGCAGCACCGCGTCCGGCGGCAGGCCGAGCAGCTTGCCGGCGGCCTGGGCCTGCTGCTTGGTCATCTGCATCTGGCCGAGCAGCGCAGCGGTCGTCCACTCCTTGCTCTGCCCCACCGCTTTCGCGAGCTTGGCCCACGTGAGACCTTTCTTGATCTTCGCCATCACGACCATTTCAGTGACGTCGTTGCGGGTCATGGGCTTGTTCATCGTCGCAGCTGCGAGCAGCGCTTCCGGTACATCGGTCTTTTTCATCACGATCTCCTTCGTTCGGGCATGGGAGGTATCCGTCACACG
>JBLNBW010000262.1:0-4954 GCA_050260255.1 Rhodospirillaceae bacterium
ACGTAATAGTTATCTCCGTCTTTCCAGCGCCACACGACGCCGCCGGCCCGATCATCGTTCCCCGAAATGGGCTTGAACTTGACTTCGACGAATCCGTCCGCGATCGAAACCCCGGATTTGACGCACCACGGGAACGTACCGCGACCCGATTGCTTCAGGATGTTCCCTTTGCTGGGCGCGCTCGCATCGGCTTCCACCTGCCATCGCGGCGTACCTTTACCCGTTACGCCGCATTTCCAGTCCGCCGGCACCGATCCGACCGGCGCCTTGTCAAAATTCTCGCTGTCTGCATAGGCATTCATGGCCATGCTCCCGGCAAACAAACCTGCAATGAATAACTTCACGGCAATTCCTTTCCTGACGAGAGAAACAAACCGCAAACGGAGCGGCGTTCATCGCGGAAATGCGAGGAGACCGATGACTGCAGCGGCCGCCACGATCGCGGGCTCCGGCACCTTCTTCATCTTCCACAAGAGCGCGGCAGTCGCAACAGCAAGCAGCGCCGTAGGAACATCGGTCACCGACCGGCCCCCGAGCACCACGACCGCACCCGTTATCGCACCGATCGCTGCAGCCGTGACGCCATCGACGAAGGCAACAATGCCGGGCCGCTTGCCGTGCTTATTGAAATACGGCGCCGGAATGATCGTGAAGAGGTAGCAAGGCAGAAACGTCGCGAGCGACGCGACGACCGCACCGGCAAATCCGGCGACCAGATACCCGATGAAGCCCACCGTGATGACAACCGGTCCCGGCGTGATCATCGCGACAGCGACGGCATCGACGAACTGACGCTCGGTGAGCCAGTGATGTTCGATCACGACACTTCCGTATAGGAACGGCACAATGGCGAGTCCGCTGCCGAATACGAACGCGCCTGCCTCGGAAAAGAACAGCGCAATTTGCGCAAGGAGAGACCAGTCGACGCTCGCAGCAAGCGGAGTCGCAGGCATGAGCTGTTGCGGCAGGGCAAATAGAGCGGAGGACGCACTACCGGGAAACCACTTCCGAGGACCGGCTCTTGCGATCCACACGATGACCCCGGCCACCAGAAACAGCCAGACTATTTCCGACTGTGTAACGATGGTGACCGCGGCGCTGACGAGGTAAATGGCCCAAAGAAGCTTGTCCTTGCCGATGCTGCGCGCAGTGAGCTTCAAAGCGCTGATGGCGATGATTCCGATCACCGCGGCGCCTACGCCATAGAACACGGCTTGCATCCAAGGCAGGCCGCCGTACGCCACATACGCCATGCCGATGAGCACCACCATGATGAACGACGGCACGACGAAGGCGATGCCTACGAGCGTCGCACCCAGATTGCGGTAGTGCACATAGCCGAGATACATCGCGAGTTGGGCTGCCAGCGGCCCCGGCATGAGCTGCGCGAGCGTCAAGCCCTCCTTGTAGTCGGCATCCGATATCCAGTGGCGGTTCTCGACGAGATCCCGGTGCATGTAACCGACAAGAGCCACGGGCCCGCCGAAGCCCAGTGTGCCGAGCTTGAGCGCATAGAGGACCAGTTGCCACAGCGAGTAGGATGCGGTTGCAGGCGCCGTTGCAGTAGCAGAGTTCGGTTCGCAACGGTTGCTCATGATGCACGCGCTCCCATGTCGAGATAGGCAACGCGGGACGGCAAAGCACAGCGCTGCTGACAGTCAGCAACGAACTGGATACGGCGAGGCAGGTATTCGAGAGTTGTATCCAACGCAAAGCTCCCGCCGGCGTTGAAGCCGGCTGCAGAGCAGAGCTTGGACACTTCGAGGCGTCTGACGGGGAGTCTGCGGGATCCCCGGAGGAGCTATGGTAGGAAGCGGCCCGGCTCTTGTCAAACACCTATACCAGGTCGGGATGGCCCGCTGTGTGTACGGTGCAGCACGGGAAGAGCCGCGTCGAACCGCATTGCTGCGCTAGCCCTAAGTCGTGTCACAGCCATAATCGTCGTCTCGGGACAGCGCGCGCAAAAAAAAGCCGGTGGACCGCGGTCCACCGGCTTCATTCACGCGCCGACTTGATTCAGGCGACGGCTTCGGCAGGCGCGTCGAGCATCGCGCCCTCGACCGCATCGTCCACCGTCTCAAGCCAGATGAACTCCATTTTCTCGCGCGCTTCCGCGGGAATTTCATCGAACTCCTTGCGGTTGCGCGCAGGCAGCATCACCCGCTTGATGCCGGCCGCGAGCGCCGCGAGTACTTTCTCCTTGATCCCGCCCACGGGCAGCACGAGGCCGCGCAGACTGATTTCACCGGTCATCGCCGTGTCGCTGCGCACCGCGCGATCGGTCATCAGCGAGGCGAGCGACACGAACATCGCCACACCCGCGCTCGGACCGTCCTTCGGTATCGCGCCCGCCGGCACATGCACGTGGATGTCCGATTTGTCGAGAAGCTGCTGCTCGATGCCGAGAGTCGACGAGCGGGCCTTCACCAGCGACAGCGCCGCCTGCGCGCTCTCCTTCATCACGTCGCCGAGTTGACCGGTGAGAATCAGCTTGCCGTTGCCCGGCATGCGCGTCGACTCGATGAACAGGATGTCGCCGCCCACCGGCGTCCACGCCAGCCCGGTCGCCACCCCGGGTTGGCCCGCGCGCATTGCAGTCTCCGCCTCGAAACGCCGCGGCCCGAGCACCGTGTGGAGATCGCGCACGTCGACGGTCACCTCTGTTTGCTCGCCTTCGGCAATACGCACGGCCGCCCAGCGGAACACCGCCCCCACTTCGCGCTCGAGGTTGCGCACGCCCGCTTCCCGCGTGTAGTCGTGGATGATGCCGAGCAGCGCCTCATCCGTGATGCGCACCTGCTCCGACTTCAATCCGCTTGCCTCGAGCTGGCGCGGCACGAGATAACGGCGGGCGATCTGCAGCTTCTCCTGGTCGGTATAGCCCGTGAGCTGTATCACCTCCATCCGATCGCGCAACGGCCCGGGTATCGTATCGAGCACATTGGCCGTGCAGATGAACATCACGCGCGACAAGTCGTAGTGCACCGCGAGATAGTTGTCGCGGAACGTGCTGTTCTGCTCCGGATCGAGCACTTCGAGCAGCGCCGACGCCGGATCGCCGTGAAAAGCGCCGCCGCCCAGCTTGTCGACTTCGTCCAGCATGAGCAGCGCGTTCTGCGTTCCCGCCTTGCGCATGCTTTGTATGATGTTGCCGGGCAGCGCGCCGATGTAAGTGCGGCGGTGGCCGCGGATTTCGGCCTCATCGTGCACGCCGCCTAAACTGATGCGCACGAACTTGCGGTTCGTCGCCTTCGCTATGCTCTGGCCGAGCGAGGTCTTGCCCACGCCGGGCGGACCGACGAAGCACAGTATCGGGCTCTTGCCTTCCGGGTTGAGCTTGCGCACGGCGAGATATTCGAGGATGCGGCGCTTGATCTTCTCGAGACCGTAGTGATCCGCGTCGAGTATGCGCCGCGCTTCCGCCATGTCGATCGCAGGCAGCGGTTCGCGCGCCCAAGGCAGCTCGGTGAGCCATTCGAGGTACGTGCGCACCATCGAGTACTCACCGGCCGCCTCCGGCATGCGTTCGAGGCGCTTTAACTCCTTGCGCGCCTGCTTTTCGACTTCCTCGGGCATGTGCGCATCGGCAATCGCCTTCTCGATCTCCTTGAGCTCCTCGGCCTGTTCGTCGCCTTCGCCGAGCTCTTTCTGTATGGTGCGCATCTGCTCGCGCAGAATATGCTCGCGATTGCGCTCATCGATCGACTCTTTGGTGCGCTCGTCGATCTCGCGCGAAAGCCGCAGCACTTCGATGCGATGGGTCAGCACCTCGAGCAGCTTGTCGAGCCGCGCCTTGAGATCGAAGGTTTCGAGCAGCGCCTGTTTCTCCTCGGGTGTCGCTTCCATCAGCCCCGCGACGAGGTCCGCAAGGCGGCCGGGCGCGTCTATACCCTGCACCGCGGCCACCATTTCTTCGGGTGCCTGCGGCAGCAGTCGCAGAATTTCGACTGCGCGCTGTTTCAGACTCAACGCACGCGCTTCGATCTCCGGGTCCACCGTTTCCGTCGCGTCGATGAACTGTACGCGCGCCACGGTGTACGGATAACCCTCCAGGAACTGGAGCACGCGGAAACGCCGGTCGCCCTGGCAGATGACGTGATGCGCGTTGTCCGCTCCTGTGACGTAACGGAGCACGCTTGCGCTCGTGCCTATCCAGTGCAGATCATCGGGACCGGGTGCGTCGGCTTCCGGCCGGCTTTGGAGCAGCACGCCGATCTGCCGCTGGCTGCGCGCCGCTTCCTGTGCGGCAGCCTGCGAACGCGTACGGCCGATAGTAATCGGCAGCACCACGCCGGGGAACAGCACGAGGTTGCGCACGGGCAATATGATGAGCGCGTCCTCGGGCAGCGGGCGCGTCGTGCGCTCGCGCTCGGCTTCGCTGCCTGCCGCGGCTTGCGGCGTGACGGCGCGCAGGTTGTCTTCGGCTCGCAGAGATTCGTTCATCGCTTCCCCGTCGGTGTTCATACGCGTGCGTTCAATTTGCGCAGATTCAATATCAAAAGCCCGTTCGCCGAACGCGGCGGCTCGAGCTGCAAGCGGATATCGGGCAATTCGATGCGCCGCTCGAAATAGCCGTGCGGTATCTCGAGACGCTGGATCGCGAAACCGCCCGCGAGCCCCGGCATCTCGCATTGGGCGCGGACCACCAGGCTGTTGCCGTCGATGACGACATCGATGCACTCGGCCGGCACGCCGGGCAATGCGACGACAATGACGAACTGATCCTCGTCTTCGAAAACATCGACGGGCGGCTCCCACGTCGTGCGCGGGCCCGCCGAGCCGAGGCGGAAAAACTGCCGATGCAGGCGCTCGGCCTGCTCCAGCAGCTGACACGCTTCGGCCCACATCCAGGTGTTGGGGTCTCGTTTAGACATGATGACCGACTGGTGGCTCTTTGCTCGAGATAGGTGCTTATATGGTGACGCTTTGCCCGTTTCAAAGTAGCAAGCGCCAG
>JBLNBW010000263.1:0-9719 GCA_050260255.1 Rhodospirillaceae bacterium
AGCTCGTCTCGGAAGAGGTTGTAGCGGGTGTCCGCGCTGGCACTCGACTCTATGCCTTGCCAGCGGATCATGTCCCACATGTACTCATGGCTGCTCCGTGCGATCGCACGAGGATTTGCCGGGAGTATTTTCTCGACGAATTCGCCGAACGTGCCGGACCAGTGCGCGGCACGATGCTGTTGGGTATAGGCGACCAGGTTGCGTACGAAGTCGCTGTGACGCTGCGGTTGCTCCGGGGACATAGACATTCGCCACCCTCCTCTCGCCCGTATAAGCAAAGTCCTTGCCCGAGGTAGCGGTGCAAGAACTACTGCGCGGGTTCTAATGCCTTTATAACGCGCCAGCACTGGCGCGAAGCGACACCGCGAGAAAATTTCAGCGGGGGCGAAGCGATGCCGCGTAGTTGTTGGCTTGCGGCCATGTCCGGCCCGCTTTGTGCAAGCCGGAGTAATGCGAGCAGGCGTGCGGATACGCTGCTGCCATCATGCAGCGGGTTGCCGCACGCGCTGCCGGTGAAAGAGCAGCGCAGCGCGCCGACTCAATCGGCTCTGGCGCCCGATTCCTTGATGATATGCGCCCACTTTGCCGACTCTTTGCGTATCGCAGCCGAGAATTCCGCCGGCGTGTTGGTGTGTGCATCGGCGCCGAGCGCGGCGAGCCGCTGCCGCGCGTCCGGCGTTGCGATGACTTGAACGAGGACGCGATGCAGCTGGTCGACAATGCGATTGGGTGCGCCGGCAGGCAGGAAGACGCCGTACCATGTCGACACCTCGTAGCCTGGCAGATCCTCGGCGACGGCGCGCACTTCCGGCATGATGGGCAATCTTTTCTCGCTGGAGACGGCGAGCGCCTTCAATTTGCCTGATTTCACATAGGGCAGCGTGGAAGAAATGCCCGTGAACATCGTCTGCACCTGTCCGCCGACGAGGTCCGCGAGCGCGGGACCGGCACCTTTATAGGGCACGTGCACCATTTGCACTCCTGCCATGCTCTTGAAGAGCTCGCTGGACAGGTGCGCGGTGGAGCCGCTGCCGGACGACGCGTAATTAATGCCGCCGGGTTTCGCCTTCGCCAGAGCGATCAATTCCTTGACGGTGTTCGCAGGTACCGAAGGATGCGCGACGAGAATCATTGCGCTCGCAGCCACCATGGTCACGGGCGCCAAGTCTTTCATCGTATCGATCGGCATCTTGCGATAGAGGCTGGGATTGATTGCGATCGGTCCGTTGGCGCCCATGAGAAGCGTATAGCCGTCGGGCGCCGCTTTGGCGACGATCTCGAGCGCGATGTTGCCGCCCGCGCCCGCGCGGTTGTCGATGATCACTTGTTGCCCGAGTGCTTCGGTGAGCTTCAGGCCCACGACGCGTCCTACGATGTCCACCGGGCCGCCCGGTGCGTAAGGAACCACCATGCGCAGCGGCCGGGTCGGATAGTCCTGCGCGTGCGCCGCGCAGGCAGCAAGCGCCACAGCAAGCGGCAATGTCATCCACGGTTTCATCGCATCAATCCTTGTCGTCGAGATAACGGTACCAAAGGTAAGCAGCTTTTTGCATCGTGCGCCTCAGCGCGGGCAACGGAAATTTGGGCAGCGGCGTCGACGTGGAGGGTATGAGTGGACCTACATCATCGCCGGCCAGACGCCGCGCCAGCATGCGGCCCGCGTGAAGCCCGTAGGCGACGCCGCTTCCCTGGTAACCGACGGCGTAGTGCACGCTCGCATCGGAGCGCGCGTGGTACACATGCGGCAGCAGATCGCGTGTGAGACACACCCAGCCCCACCAGTCGTAATCGACGGTGATGTTGCGCAGCGCCGGCAGCTTGGCCTTGAGCTCGCTGAGAAGGAATTCGCGCTGCGCCGCGTATTGCGCAGGCGACGCATGCACCATGCCGCGTCCACCGAACAGGATACGGTCGTCCGGAAGCCGCCGCCAGTAGTAGAGCAAATTGCGCGAGTCCGTCAGCACGTGATCGGTATAGAAGCTGCTCGTCTTTTTTTCTTCAGGCGTCATCGGCCGGGTGACGATGATGTGCGACAACACGGGCAGCGTCGTATTGCGCACGCAATCGTGCAGGTGTTCCGGCGTGTAGCCGTTGGTGGCGATGACGACGCGGCGCGCGCGCACCGTGCCGCCCGGCGTACGCAGCCGGTGTTCCGCCCCGTGTTTGTCCCAGGCAAGGACCGGCGATGCAGTATGTACTACGGCGCCGGCGTTGCGCGCGAGGCGGTGCACCCCCAGTGCAAGCTTGAGCGGATGAACGGCGAGCGCGTCCGGAACGCGAAGAGCGCCGTGCGATTGCGTGCCGCCGATGTGCTGATGCACTTCGTCGGCACTGAGGAACGCCGCCGGGTATTGGAATTCCCGCTGCAGCAATTCCGCTTCTGCGCGCAGCCCCGCTGTGCGCGACGGACGGTGCGCGATCTTGAGGTGTCCCGGTGCGATCGCATCGCAGTCGGCGCCGGCGGAGATCAACTCGCGTACCGTATCGACCGCACTCAACGCCTGGCGGAACATGGCGCGCGCCGTTTCACGCCCCCACAGATCGATGACTTTGCTCCAGGCGTGGCGGCCAATCGCCGCACGCGCGAAACCGCCGTTGCGACCGCTGCAGCCCCAGCCCGAGCGATTGGCTTCGAGCACGACCGGCTTCACGCCGTAATCGTGCGCGAGGAAATATGCGCACGCGAGTCCTGTGTATCCGCCGCCTATGATGGCGACGTCGGTTTCGGTTATTGCGGGGGGAGGGCCGTCGTCGGCGGGCTCCGATGCGATCGTCGCGCTCCAGTAAGACGTGCTATGCGCGAGACCCGTGCCCGGAGAGCGTGCGAGCAAGGGGTCGTACGCGAGGTTGGGGGCCGTTGCGCTCATTTGCCGACGAAGCGCGGCTTGCGCTTTTCGCGGAAGCTGGCGCGGCCTTCCTGCGCATCGGCGCTCTCGCGCACGCGTGCGATCGCAAGCCGTCCAATGGCTGCAGCCTCCGACGGCCCTCGGGGGACGATCTCGCCCACGAATTCACGCAGCAACTTGAGCACAAGGGGAGCGTTCTCCGCCAATCTGCGCGCATATTCCATCGCTGCAGCGAGCTGTGCGCCGGGTGGCACGAGGCGATTGACGAAGCCCACCTCGTGCATGCGTTGCGCCGTGATCGTATCGCCGAGCAGCATGAGCTCCATCGCAACTTTGTGTGGGATGCGGGCCGCGAGCCCAGCGATCAACGCGCCCGTGAAGCCGACCTTGGCTTCCGGGAACATGAAGCGTGCGTTCTCGTCGGCAACGCACAGATCGCACATCTGCACGGCGACGACGCCGCCGCCCACGACCCAGCCGCCGACCGCGGCAACGACGGGCTTGCCCAGGCGCACCCCTACATTTGGGATACAGGCCGGAAAATCAGCCGGAGGGTCTTTGATGTCGGCGCCGCCCGTGAAATGGTCGCCCGCGTGCGTGAGTACGGCAACGCGGTCGGCGCTTTCTTCGAGACGAAGCCAAGCTTCACGCAATGCCAAGGCCATGCTGTTGTTGATGGCGTTGCGCTTTTCGGGGCGGTTCAAGGTGATGACGGCGACGCCGTCGCGCGATTCGTACAGGACGGGTGAGTCAGGCATGACGGATTCCTGAAGCAGGCGAATGAGGTGAGGCGATGGTGGCGCGTGCGTCGAGCGCGACGACGCCCTCGTTCTGGACGAGCAGCGGATTGATATCGAGTTCGACTAGCCGCTCGCCCAGCGAGGCGGCAAGATTGCCGAGTGCAACCAGCGCAGCGACGGCGGCATCGATATCGACGCCCGGTTGCCCGCGCGCGCCGCGCAGTAACGCGCTGATGCGCAGCTCTTCGATGAGGCGGCGCGCGTGCTCGGGATGCAGCGGAGCGAGCGCAACAC
Source organism: Rhodospirillaceae bacterium (assembly GCA_050260255.1). Classification (GTDB taxonomy): domain Bacteria; phylum Pseudomonadota; class Gammaproteobacteria; order Burkholderiales; family SG8-41; genus JAQGMV01. The sequence continues at coordinate 3,881 of JBLNBW010000263.1, forward strand.
GTGTGTCCTGGAAGAGCTCCACGTGTATTCCGCCAGCGCCCACGATGACCACGGGCCCGAAGCACGCATCGTAGCGAGCGCCAAGCATCAGCTCCACGCCGCCCGATACCATGCGCTGCACCACACAGCCCCCGAAGCGCGACTGCAATCCGTGCTGCTCGATGCTTCGCGTAATTTCCTTCCAGGCACTGCGCACGTCGCCGGCGTTGCGGAGATCAAGCTTCACGGCTCCGACGTCGCTTTTATGCACGAGATCGCGGCACACCGCCTTCATCACGACCGGATAGCCCAGTCCGGCACTGGCCGCGACCGCCTCGTTTTCGCTTTTCGCAGGACGCTCTTCCGGGGCGGCGATACCGGCGCGGTGCACGAGCGACTTCGCCTCCGACTCCGTCAGGCAGCCCGAGGACAGCTCTCCAATATCGAGCGCTGTCCACGACCCCGGCTGCCGCGTCGGCGCTCTCGTCATGCGGCCGTACTCGATTGCCGTGGCAATTACACGCAACGCGTCGTCCATGCGGTTGGTGTAAGGACATCCGATGTCGCGCAACGCCTCGCGCGCGCCGTCGACGAGGGCCCCGGGCGTGAAAAGTATCGCAGTCGGCATGCAAGACTCGATGGCCGCTTTTCCCCACGCGCGGACCTTGTCCTCGAGTTGCGGCGTGGTCGCGACGACGATGAACGACACGCCGACGTTCGGGTCGGCCGCATAAGCCGCTTGCGCCGCCATTGCCGCCGGCAGCCCCTGATCGCGCGCGAGGCCGCCGACGTCGAGCGGATTGAGGGGGCGTGTCGGTGGAACCAGAGCTGAGAGGCGAGCGCGCGTCTCAGGGCTCAACTCCGCAAGCGGCAGACCGGCCGCAGCCAGACGATCAGCCGTGACCGCTATCGTCCCGCCCGATGGCGACATCGCAGCCACGCCATCGGCGCGCGGTGCGCCGAACGTCACGAGGAAATGCGCACATGCGATCATGGCTTCGGGATCGTCTAGAACGCATACGCCGTGCTCGCGACACGCTGCGCCCCACACGGCATGAGAGCCGGCCAGGCTCGCGGTATGCGACTGCGCCAGCCGCGCGCCCGCATCGCTGCGGCCGGCCTTCACGGCGAGCAATGGCTTGCCGGCCGCCCGGCAGCGATCGGCGAGCTGCAGGAAGCGCGGGCCGTCCTTCACGCCCTCCACATAAATGCAGATCGCGCGAGTGGCAGCGTCTTCGACGAAATACTCGATCAAGTCGCACATCTCGAGATCGGCCTGATTGCCCACCGTGACGCAGGCGCTGAATCCTGCGCCGCTGTCTTGTGCGTTCGAGATGACGCTCGCCATGAGCGAGCCGGATTGGCTGATGAGCCCGATCGATCCGCGCGGCATGGGTCCAGCCGCTAGCGCAACGGACGAGGTCAACGCGAGATCGGCATGCGGATTGATGAAACCCAGGCAGTTCGGTCCCAACAGTCGCATGCCATGCTTGCGTGCCGTCATGACGAGCTCGCGTTCACGTCGCGCGCCTTCTTCACCGGCTTCGGCGAAGTCAGCTGTGAGCACCACACAACAGCGCACGCCGGCTTCGCCGCACGCGGCGACGCTCACGTGCAGTTCTTTCGCAGGCACTGCGAGCAGCGCGACGTCGATCGGTGCCGGTGCGTCGCGCACGTCGCGATAGGCCGCGTGGCCGAGCACTTCGGTCGCCGAAGGATGCACCGGCGAGATGCGGCCGCCATACCGGTGTTTGAGGAGAAAATGCATGACGCGGCCCCCGAACTTCGCGCTGTCGCTGGAGGCGCCGATGACCGCGACATGGCGCGGATGGAGTATGGTCTTCAGTGCTGAAGCGACGGAGGGCATGATGTAGGTGAGCGAGCGGTCGTAATGGTATCAAACGCGGCAGTGGCGAGGATGATCGCCTTATTTAATAATCCGCTTCTTTGCCTGAAGCGAGGAGCAGTCATGGAGGAAGTGGCCGTAGTGACGGGAGCGAGCGCCGGGATAGGCGAGGCGATTGCGAAGCGACTGCTCGACAAGAATCTTACCGTGGTGACGCTGCAACGGCGTCCGCCGCGCCTGCAGCACCCGCGCCTGCTCCACTATGCGGCCGATCTCGCCGATGCGAGCGCGGCAGCAAGCGTGGCCGCGCAAGTCGCACGCGAGCATGCAGTCCGCTATCTGGTGAACAACGCGGGCGCCAACCGCCCCGGCATGCTCGAGCAGGCGACCGTGGAAGACCTCGATTACGCAATGGCCCTCAACGTTCGTGCGGCGATGATACTCATCCAGGCGTTCACGCCCGACATGCGCCGCGCGAAGTTCGGCCGCATCGTGAACATCTCGTCACGCGCGGCCATCGGCAAGACGGCGCGGCTCGTGTACTCGTCCGCCAAAGCTGCGCTCATCGGGATGACGCGAACCTTGTGCATGGAGCTCGGCGCTGACGGCATCACGATCAACGCGGTGGCCCCTGGTCCAGTGGCAACCGAGCTTTTCGACAACGGCCATCCGATCGGCAGCGCGAAGCGACAGAAAGTGATCGATGGCATTCCGGTGAAGCGCGTCGGGACACCGGACGACGTCGCGCGCATGGTGTCATTCTTGCTCGACCGCGACAGCGGCTACATTACCGGCCAGACCATGTTCGTTTGCGGCGGAACGAGCGTCAGCGGAACAGGCGGCGAGTAGCTGTTAACGAAGACGAAAAAAAACGCCGCGGATTCCGCGGCGTTTTTTTGAGGCGTGGCTAGCGATGCCTGGCTTATTCCTCGACCAGCACCTCGTCGCGTTTCTTCCGGATAACCGGCAGAACGATCACGATGAGGAGCAGTGCCGAGACGAGCAGCATGCCTGCGCTGATCGGACGGGTGACGAACACGGAAGGATCGCCGCGCGAGATCAGCATCGCCCGACGCAGGTTCTCTTCCATCAGCGGTCCCAGCACGAAGCCGAGCAGCAGAGGGGCGGGTTCGCAACCCCACTTCACTGCCCAGTAGCCAAACAGACCGAACAGTGCCGCCATGTAGATTTCCATCGGGCTGTTGTTCACGCTGTATGCGCCGATCGCGATGAACAAGCAGATCCCGGGGAAGAGCAGGCGGTACGGAATCTTGAGGAACTGCACCCAGATTCCGATGAGCGGCAGGTTGAGCACCACCAGCATCGCGTTGCCCAGCCACATCGAGGCGATCATGCCCCAGAAGAGGTCGGGCTTCTGCGTCATCACCTGCGGTCCCGGCGCGATACCCTGGATGGTCATGGCGCCCACCATCAGCGCCATCACCGCACCGGTCGGGATGCCGAGCGTGAGCAGAGGGATGAAGCAAGTTTGCGCTGCGGCGTTGTTCGCCGATTCGGGACCGGCCACGCCCTCGATCGCGCCCTTGCCGAAACGCTCAGGCGTCTTCGAGAGCTTCTTCTCGAGCGTGTAGGACGAGAAGGCGGCAATCACGGTATGCGATCCCGGCAGAATGCCGAAGATCGTGCCGATCGCCGTGCCGCGCATGATCGGCCCGATGGAGACCTTGATGTCATGCCAGGTCGGCATGAGCGTCTTCACTTCCGAAATCCGCGCCTTGTCGCGGTCGGCTTGCTTCGCTTCGAGGTTGGAGATGATCTCCGCAAAACCGAACATGCCCATGGCGACCGATACGAAGCCGATGCCGTCGGACAACTCCGAGATGCCGAAGCTGTAACGCGCGATGCCGGAGTTCACGTCCGTGCCGACGAGACCGAACAGCAGCCCCAGAATGATCATCGCGATGGCCTTGATCAGCGAGCCGTGCGCGAGCACCACCGCCGAGATGAGACCCAGCACCATCATCGAGAAGTATTCGGCAGCACCGAATTCGAACGCGAGCTCAGCGAGCGGCGGTCCGAACAACGCGATCAGCACCGTGCCGACGCAGCCGGCGAAGAACGAGCCGATGGCCGCGATCGCCAAGGCGGGACCTGCACGTCCCTGCTGGCCCATCTTGTAGCCGTCGATACATGTCACCACGGAGGACGACTCGCCGGGCAGATTCACCAGAATCGCGGTGGTGGAGCCGCCGTAGCTCGCGCCGTAGTAGATGCCGGCCAGCATGATGAGCGCCGGTGTGGGCGGGAGGTTGAACGTGATGGGAAGCAGCATCGCGATCGTCGCGACCGGGCCGATCCCGGGCAGCACGCCGATCAGCGTGCCGAGAAAGCAGCCGATGAAGCAGTAGAGAAGGTTCTGGAAGCTTAACGCGACCTGGAAACCGAGCAGCAGGTTATTGAATAAATCCATTTTGAGACCCTTTGTTTCTGGTTATCCGGATCAGCGATTAAGACCAGGGGAACAGCCGGAAGGGCAGGCCGAGTCCGTAGTAGAAAATCGCTACACACGCCGCGGAGAGCACCACCGCGGATATGATGGCGTCACGCCACCGGAACTCCTCACCGCCGTATGCGCTCATCAGCACGATGACGATCGCAGCGGGTACCAGTCCGGCATTCAAGGGCCCTACGAGCAACGCAAAGGCGAGCACCGAGCCGAGGATCCACAACAACGCTCGCGGATCCATCTTCTTCGGCTTTTCGTCGGGTGTAATGAAAGATTGAATCAGTACTATGACGCCAAGGAAAACCAGCAGCCATCCGAGTATCGTCGGGAAATACGCCGGGCCCATGCGGACCGCGGTGCCCATCGGATAATTCCTTGCAACCACCCCGAAGACTACGCCGAAGGCAATGAACATCAGCCCTGCGTTGAAGTCCTTTTGTGATTTGATTTTGGAACTCATTTATGCCTCTCCAGCTTTGAATTGGGCTCAAATTCAGGCAACGGCCGTGTGCAGGCGTCCGCCGCTGAGAGAATCCGAGCTGTTCGTGAAACCCGCGCTGACCTTTTGTTTTTCAAGTGCTTTCTTTGCCCTGCGGGGCGGCCAGATTCGTGGCGAGGAATTATGCCACCACATTTTCGTCCTGTCGCGCTTTTTCGTGCGCTTTTCCTCGTCGCGGCGCAGCGTAAATCTCCCGCGATGGCCGCATGTATGTTTCGTTAAAAGCGACGCACCGTTCAAGGGAGGAATCGGCGCACCGCAAGAGGGCATGATCGGTGGGCAGAACAAAGCGGTGGAGGCGGCTCGATCCCGGCACCTCTGCAACGGTAACCATGCCAAGCCGCACTTGGCCGCCGGCTCATGGCGGTCAGTCCTTTATTAGCCATCGGACGCCGACACGACCATCCGGACGAGCGCGGCAGGCGGAATGCAGGCGCGAGTCGTTTGACAGGAACCACCGTTTTCCCGATAATGCCCGGTTTCCTCGGAGGGGTTCCCGAGCGGTCAAAGGGGGCAGACTGTAAATCTGTTGGCTCAGCCTTCGAAGGTTCGAATCCTTCCCCCTCCACCAGGATACATTGCGGGCATCGAGAGTCGTTAGAGCACTCGGGCGTGGCGGTGAGATTATTAGGCGGGTGTAGCTCAATGGTAGAGCAGAAGCCTTCCAAGCTTACGACGAGGGTTCGATTCCCTTCACCCGCTCCAGCCTTAGCAGCATGGGGTGCTTGCCAGAACTCGGTGTCCGGGTCGGTAACAGGGCGTAAAAAGAGGTCAGTAGAAAGCGCATTCCCAGCCCATGTAGCTCAGTGGCAGAGCACTCCCTTGGTAAGGGAGAGGTCGCGCGTTCAATCCGCGCCATGGGCACCAGTTTCGTGATTCTTATCGTAGCAACCAGGACAGTCGTAGCAACCAACGCGCAAGGAATGAATTATGGCCAAGGGCAAGTTTGAGCGGACCAAGCCGCACGTGAACGTAGGGACGATAGGTCACGTGGATCATGGCAAGACCACGCTGACTGCGGCGATCACGACGGTGCTGTCGAAGAAGT
>JBLNBW010000264.1:0-13351 GCA_050260255.1 Rhodospirillaceae bacterium
ACGAAGCGATCTTCGCGCTGGGCGATTGCGCCTGCTGCCCGTGGCCGGGTCATCAGCAGTGTGTGCCGGCCCGTGCACAGGCTGCGCATCAGCAGGCCGCGCATCTCGCGAAGAACCTGGCGCGAATGCTGCGTGGCAAGCTGCTCGGGCCGTACCGTTATCGCGATTTCGGCTCGCTCGTTTCGCTCGGCGAATATTCGACGGTGGGCAGTCTCATGGGTGCCCTCGTCGGCGGCAGCCTCTTTATCGAAGGCACCTTCGCGCGATTGATGTATATCGCTCTGTACCGACAGCACTTGTATGCTCTGCACGGGGCCGCCAAAGTGGTGTTCGAGACGCTGACCGGCTGGTTTACGCGCCGCACCGAGCCGCGGGTGAAGCTGCACTGACGCTTCGCGGTGAGGCGTGAGGTGTGAGGAGTGAGGTGTGAGGAGTGAGGCGTAAGGCGTGAGGAGTGAGGCGTAAGGCGTGAGGAGTGAGGCGTGAAGAGCGAAGGGCGACGAGCAGTGACGGGCTGACGCGGTACCGTGCCCGGCTGAAGAAATTTCCTGCATGCCGTGCGCGGCGCAGGCATGGTTTTTCCGTGTTTCATCCGTAGGTTCATCGAGGAGCGCAGTATGGCGACTATCGAGCTGACGAAGGACAATTTCGAGCAGGTGGTGATGAGCAACGATCTGGTGCTCGTGGACTTCCGGGCGCCGTGGTGCGGGCGCGCGCCGCGACTCGTTAGCCGCAGGCCCGCTTGCGGGAGCGGCGCAGCGGGGGCCGCAGTCGGCTCGTTGGAACGGAGCGAATGACATGGCGACTATCGAGCTGACGAAGGACAATTTCGAGCAGGTGGTGATGAGCAACGATCTGGTGCTCGTGGACTTCTGGGCGCCGTGGTGCGGCCCCTGCAAAGGATTCGCCCCGATCTACGAAGCGGCCTCGGACAAGCACAAGGATGTCGTCTTCGCGAAGGTGAATACCGACGTAGAGCAGGAGCTCGCCGGTCACTTCGCCATACGGTCGATACCGACGATCATGCTGTTTCGCGAGCAGGTGCTGCTGTTCTCCCAACCCGGCTCGCTGCCGGCGGCGGGCCTCGAAAGCGTGATCAGCCAGGCGCGCGCACTGGACATGGAGCAGATTCGCAAAGAGATCGAGGCGGAGCGAGCGCAGGTGGCCAACGAAGGCGCGGGCGAGGCCGGCGCGAAGCCAGGCTGACGCTCAGCCAGTACCCAGCGCCTGCATCAGCGCGCCGGGCCCGCGGCCAGGCGCTGCACCGAACGGCTCATTTCTTTCCCTTTGTGTGGGCAACGTAAGGTAGAGCGTCGCGCTCATCCTTCCGCTGTGCGGTCGCATTCATTCCCCGGCCATCTTCGGCCTCCCGTCGCCAACCGCGCGCGGGCACCACGTATGCAGGCACCGCTATAGACGGTCGCGCGGCTTTTGAGCCGCGTCACCGGCACGACCGCCCCCGGCGCCCTTACCCGCATTTTTCATGCTTTCTCGATCCAGGAGTGTGCGATGACAACCAAGGTGCAGATCGTTTTCTACAGCATGTACGGCCACATCTATAAGATGGCCGAAGCCGTCGCAGCGGGTGCGCGAGAAGCCGGGGACGTCGAGGTGACACTGCTGCAGGTGCCGGAGCTCGTTCCCGAGGACATTCTCGTGAAAAGCGGCGCAAAGGCGGCGCGCGAGGCGTTCGCGCACGTGCCGATCGCGAAGGTCGACCAGCTTCCCGAAGCCGATGCGATCCTCTTCGGAACCGGCACGCGCTTCGGCAACATGACGGCGCAGATGCGCAACTTTCTCGACCAGACGGGCGGACTATGGATGAAGGGCTCGCTCGTCGGCAAGGTGGGCAGCGTGTTCACGAGCACCGCCACGCAGCACGGCGGGCAGGAGACGACGATCACCAGCTTCCACTCGACGTTGCTGCACCATGGGATGATCATCGTGGGCGTGCCTTATACGGAACAGCGGCTGGTGAACATGACGGAGATCACGGGCGGCACGCCTTACGGCGCATCGACGATGACCAACAGCGACGGCTCGCGCATGCCTTCGGAGAACGAGCTCGGCATTGCGCGCTTTCAAGGCAAGCACGTCGCGACGATAGCAGCGCAGCTGAAGAAAGGCCGGGCGTGACGCCCGGCACGCGACGCCGGTCAGCCGAGCGGGCATGACTGCCGTGTGATCTCGGCGTCCCATCGCATGGTTTCGACGCGGCATTACACGTTATCATGGCCACCTAGTCGCCATGCCGCCGTCACGGAGCGTCGATGGAGCAGATCACGCACTTGTTGTCCCAGCACGGGCTCGCCCTCGTGTTCGGCAATGTATTTCTCACGCAGATCGGTGTGCCGGTACCCGCGGTGCCGATGCTCATCGTCGCGGGCGCCTTCGCACAGCAGGGCGACTTCAATCTCGCCGGCGTGCTCGCCGCCGCCGTAGTGGCGTCGCTGCTCGGCGACCTGCCCTGGTACGCGGCCGGTCGACTTTATGGTTATCGCGTCCTCGCTTTCCTGTGTCGAATGGCGGTCGAGCCCGGCGTGTGCGTGCAACGCACGGAAGACAAGCTATCGCGCTGGGGAGCGCCCTCGCTCACCATCGCGAAGTTCGTCCCGGGCTTTGCCACCGTCGCGCCGCCGCTCGCCGGCGCGACGCGCATGCCGCTTTCATACTTTCTGCTGTACAGCGCGATAGGCGCCGCCCTGTGGGCCGGCACGGCGGTCGTCGTCGGCGCGCTGTTCCGCACCCAGGTCGAAGACGTCATATTCTGGATAGAGGTTGCGGGCGTGCGCGCCGGAGCCGTGCTGGTGTCGCTGCTTGCCGTGTACATCGCGATCAAATGGGCGCAGCGTTACCGTTTCATGCGCGCACTGCGCATGGCGCGTGTCACAGCGCACGAGCTGCACGCCATGATGCAGTCGGAGACGCCGCCGCTCATACTCGACGCGCGTTCAGATGCCGCCCGCCGCGCTGACCCGCGTCATATTCCGGGCGCCATGCCCGTCGACATATCCGTGCCCGAGCTTGCGGTCGCCGCCGTGCCGCGGGGGCGAGAGGTGGTCGTCTATTGCACATGACCGGATGAGGCGAGCGCGGCGCGTGTCGCCCGCATTCTGATGAATCGCGGCTTTGACCGCGTGCGTCCGCTCCACGGGGGCCTCGATGCCTGGCAGATGACAGGCATCGAGTACGCGCTTTATGATGCGGCAAGGGATGAGGGGAGCGCACCATGAACGGATCACGCAGCAGTTTCGAGCAAAGCTGTGCGCCGCGCTGATCGTCTTCCTCGCGCCGACCACGCTCGTCTTCCACAGCTACCGGCGGGCCGATGCGGCGCGGCTCGTGAACCAGGCCCCACGTATTCCTGACGCGCATGCGGGCCGGCGCGGCGAGCATAGAATCGGCGGCGATATTGACCCCCAGCGTATGCGTACCGTGATCGGCCTCGTGCGAGGCCGGTTGCCCGCTTCCGTGACTCCTTAAATGGCTGAAACACCACAACCCCATTCTCCATGGGCGCCGCTCAAGCGCCCGCTCTTCCGCGCGTTGTGGTTGGCGACCCTCGTCTCGAACATCGGAACGTGGATGCACGAGGTCGGTGCCGGCTGGCTCATGGTGACCCTCGATTCCACGCCGGTCATGGTGGCCTTCGTGCAGGCGGCGACCGCATTGCCCGCATTCTTTCTCGCGCTGCCGGCCGGTGCGCTTGCCGACATACTCGACCGCCGGCGATATCTGCTCGCCACGCAGACGTGGATGCTGGGCTGCGCGGCACTGCTTACGCTGATCACGTACGCTGGCTGGATCGATGCGTGGTCGCTGCTCGGTTTTACCTTCGCGCTGGCGTGCGGCGCCGCGATGATGACGCCTGCATGGGCAGCCACCGTGCCCGAGCTCGTGCCGCGCAGCGAGCTGCATTCCGCGATTGCGCTCAACAGCACCGGCGTCAACGTCGCGCGGGCGGTCGGCCCCGCGGTGGCCGGTGTGCTGGTTGCGGCGGCCGGACCGGCGATCGCATTTCTGCTGAATGCACTGTCGTTTCTCGGTGTGATCGTGGTGCTATTGCGCTGGAAGCGGGTGGCCCAGCCGAGCGACATGCCCCCTGAAGGTTTCTTCGGCGCCATGCGCGCCGGTGTGCGTTACGTGCGTGCCGCGCCCAAGCTGCAGTTCGTCATGATTCGCGCGCTCGTGTTCTTTCTCTTCGGCAGCGCCATCTGGTCGCTGTTGCCGCTCGTGGCGCGAAGCACGGGCGGCGGTGCGCAGATGTACGGCGTGCTGCTCGGCTGTATAGGCGCCGGCGCCGTGAGCGCCGCGTTGACGCTTCCCAAGTTGCGCTCGCGCTGGAGCAGGGATCGCCTCGTGCGATCGGCCTCTGCGCTGCTCGCGATGGCGATGGTACTGTCTGCGGTCGCACGCACCCCGATCGTGCTCGTGCCGGCGATGCTGCTTACCGGTGTGGCATGGTTGAGCGTGCTGTCGACGCTGCATGTCAGCGCGCAGACGGCGGTTCCGGCATGGGTCCGCGCCCGGGCGCTTGCGGTATACCTTGTCATGTTCTCTCTCGGCATGACGGGCGGCAGCGTGCTGTGGGGAGCGATCGCGTCGCGATGGAGCGTTGCCATCGCACTGATCGCGGCAGCAGCCGGCTCGCTGGTTGCAATACTTGCCACGCGCCGTTACACGTTGGGCGGGCAGGAGACGGCCGACACCGCCGATGCGATCAAGTGGCCCGCGCCCGAGACGCACGGTGACATCGCGCCCGAGCGTGGGCCGGTGCTGGTGACGGTGGAGTACCGCGTCGCGCCGGAGAATTCCGCGGCGTTTACCGATGCGATGCAGGAGCTGCGCCGCATCCGGCGGCGCGACGGTGCAATGCTGTGGGGCCTGTTCCACGATGCATCGGATCCGGAGCGCTATCTCGAGACGTTTCTCGTCGAGTCCTGGGTCGAGCACATGCGCCAGCATCATCGCGCAACGGCCGGCGATCAGGCCGTGAACGACCGGGTTCGGGCGTACCATATCGGCAACGACGCACCGCGGGTGAGCCATCTCGTCGCGACAGAGCTTGCCTGAACCGATAAACCATTTCCTGGAGCGAAGGGTGCAAGCGACTCGCCACCATATCGCGAAGCGGCTACAGGCGCTTGCCCGTTCCACCCGACTGCCGAAGGGCAGCAGCGTGAGCTAGCGCGTCGACGAGTGCGGGGCGTCGGTGCGACGGCGTCCCGTCCCATTCACGAAGCAATCGCGGCGCACCGCGATCAGGACAGCGGAGCATTCCATGCGGCTACTCGAGCAGGCCGTCGTTTTCCTCGCGACGGCGGTCATCCTCGTTCCCCTCTTTCAGCGCTTCAAGCTGGGCGCGGTCCTTGGCTATCTCATCGCTGGCATGGCCATAGGGCCGTGGGGCTTCGGCATGGTGGCCCGTGTCGAAGAGACCCTCGATTTCGCCGAGTTCGGCGTCGTGCTGCTGCTGTTTCTCGTCGGCCTCGAGCTCGAGCCCGAACGCCTGCGCTCGTTGCGGCGGCCGATTTTCGGTCTGGGCGGGGCCCAGGTCGCGTGCTCCACTGCTGCGCTTACCGCAATCGGGATCATGATCGGCGTCGACTGGCGTGCGGCCCTCGTCGCGGGCGCCGGGTTCACGATGTCGTCGACGGCACTCGTTCTCGCATCGCTTGCCGAACGCGACGAGCTGTCGAGCGCGCATGGCCGGGAGACGTTCGCCGTGCTCTTGTTCCAGGACCTTGCCGTCATTCCGATGCTGGCGGTGCTGCCGTTGCTGGCGGGCGGCGCAGTGCATCAGGGTGGCGACAATCTGCTGCTTGCGGCCAAGGGTATCTTTGCCATCGTGGTGGTCATCGCCGGTGGGCGTCTCGTCGTGCGGCCTGCGCTCAAGCTCATCGCGACGTACGGCAGCCGTGAAGTGTTCACTGCCGCAGCGCTGCTCCTCGTGATCGGCGCTGCGCTCATCATGGAGCAGCTCGGGTTGTCGAGATCGCTCGGCGCCTTTCTCGCCGGCGTGCTCCTTGCCGACTCCGAGTTCCGGCACGAGCTCGAAGCGGACATCGAGCCGTTCAAGGGTCTGCTGATGGGACTCTTCTTCATGGCGGTCGGCATGAGCGCCGATCTGGGACTGCTCGTCCAAAGTCCGCTGCGCGTGCTCGGCGTCGCGCTCGGCCTGATGGTGGTCAAAGCGGCTGTGATGTATGGCATCTCGCGTGCGGCGGGGGCAGCGAACGAGCATGCGCAGCGCGTGGCGGTCGCATTGAGCGAAGGCGGCGAGTTCGCATTCGTTCTGTTTTCGACTGCGACGGCCCTCGGCGTGGTGACTGCGCCGGCGGGGGCCCTGCTCGTCATGGCGGTTACCGTTTCCATGCTGCTCGCGCCGCCCTTGTTCGCACTGCACCGGCGCGCGATGGAGGCGTGGCGCGAGCGCACGGCGCCGCCGGAGTTCGACACGATAGACGAGCCGGGCAATCCCGTGATCATCGCGGGATACGGGCGCTTCGGCCAGATCGTATCGCGCGTCCTCAGGATGTGCGGCATCGCATTCACCGCGCTCGACGCGAATTACCAGCAGGTCGACTTCGTGCGTCGGTTCGGCAACAAGATCTACTACGGTGACGCCTCGCGCATCGAGATGCTTCATGCGGCGAAAGCCGGTGAAGCGAAGCTTTTCGTTCTTGCGATCGACGACGTGGACGCTTCCGTGCGAACCGCGGCGCTCGTGCGCAAGCACTTCCCGGCGCTTCGGATACTCGCTCGCGCACGAAACCGCGTGCATTACTTCCGGCTGCGCGATCTCGGCGTCCGGTCGATCTACCGAGAAACCTTCGCGTCGAGTCTGGAGGTGGCGCACCAGTCGCTGCTGCGCCTGGGCATGAGCGTTTCGCTCGCGCAACATGCGATAGCTCTCTTTCGTCAGCATGATGAGACGCAGCTCGACGTTCAATACGCGGTCCACCAGGACGAAGACCAGTACATACAAACCACCCGTCAGGCTGCGGATCAGCTGAGGGAGCTCTTCGAAGCGGATGCGGCGCATGCACCGGTCGCCGCAGCGCCGGTCTCGCGCGCACGCAACGCTAGTTCGTAGGCTTTGCGTGCGTGCGCCTGCGCCGGCGCACGATCGCGTGCCGTACGAAGTATCCGACGAGGAGCGCCGCCGCAACGACGAGCGCCACTAAAGCGGTCATGGACGGATTCGCGATGGTCCAAAGGGTGCGTGCACCATGCACGATACCGACCGTCGCGACGATTCCCGGCGTCATGCCGATCACAGTTCCGAGCAGAAAGTCGAAGAAACGGATCCCCGACGCGCCGGCGACGAGGTTGACGAGCGTGTAGGGTCCCGACGGGACGAGGCGAACGAGGATCACGGCCCACAAGCCTTTCGTCTTGAGCTGAGCGCGGACAGCGTCCATGCGCCGGCCGCCATAGCGCTTGATGAGCGGCGTGCCGAAATAACGCCCGAGCGCGTACGAGCATGCACCGCTCGCCGCAGCGCCGAGGAGTGCATACAGCGCACCTGCGACGGGCCCGAATGCGAGGCCGGTAATTGCAATGAGCGCCATGACGGGAACGAGCGCGAACCCCGCCACGACGTACACGAGCACGACAGCGAACGGCGCACCGGGGTCGCGCGCATGCTGCTGCAGTATGACGAGGAGCTGGTTGGCCGTGATCGGGTTCGCGTGCCATGCCCACGCGCCCGCTGCAATGAGCACGGCCATGCAGAAGGCGGTGGCATAGAGATGTAGCGGGCGCGTACGCATGCGTATCGCGAGCATCGCGCGTACCGGTGCAACTATGCCGGCGTGCGGTAAGGCCGATCGTGCTCCAGCGAAGGAATCATGCTGCGCACTTTCAGGACGCGCTTGGGATCGATGTCGGCGTAGACGATGCCGGGAGCTTCGCCGCCATCTGCCAGGATGTCGCCCCACGGGTCGACGATGAGCGTATGGCCGTATGTGGAGCGGTTGCCGGGATGCTCTCCGCACATCGCGGGCGCGAACACGAAGCACGCATTTTCGATCGCGCGCGCCTTGACGAGCGTATGCCAGTGGACTTTGCCGGTCTGACGCTGAAACGAGGACGGGATGGTGAGGAATATCGCGCCTGCTTTCGCGAGCGCCCGATACAAGTTCGGAAAGCGCAGGTCGTAGCAGACGCTCATGCCGAGCGGACCCCAGGGCGTGTTCGCGATGACGGCGCACTCGCCCGGACGGTACGCCGACGATTCGCGTATCACTTTGCCGTCCGGCAGCGTGCAGTCGAACATGTGAATCTTGTCGTAGCTCGCGACGATGTCGCCGTTCGCGTCGACGAGATACGAGCGGTTCACCATGCGCTGGTCGTCGGTGAGCAGCGTGAGCGAGCCGATCAACGTCCAGATGTGGAGCTCCCGCGAGAGCGCGCACAGATCGCGCAGCACCGTGCCTCCATCGGCCGGCAGCGCACGTTCGCGCATCGTGCGGCCGCTGCCGTCCATCATCAGCGCGTATTCGGGGCTCAAGACGAACTGCGCACCGTGCGCGGCCGCCTCGCGCGTCATCGTGCAGAGGGTGGAGAAGTTCGCCTCGAGATCGTTGCCCGACTGCATCTGCAGGCAGGCCACACGGAAGATGCCGGTCATTATTTTCGGCGTGGCGGCGTAACAGTGCGTCAGGCGACCTTCGTGCGCGGCGCAAGCGTGCCCGATGAGACGGTTTGCGGAGCCTCTTCGTTGGGAAAATTGAATTCGAGCATGGTGCCCATGGGGTCGCGCAGGAAGATCTGGTAGCCGGCCTGCGGCACGTTCTGCTGCTCGTAGGCGAGGCCCAGCCGATCCAGGTGCGCTCGAAAATCAGCAGCCCCGTACGAACGGAATGCGATGTGATCGACGGCGCTGTTGTGCTTCGCGCCGCCGAGATCGCCCTCCTTGCATCGCACGGTGACGTGCACCAGCGGATGATCGCCGTCGTACAGCCAGATGCCGGTGTTCTTGAAATCGGGGCGGTAGCCTTTGCGTAAGCCCACCACTTCAGTGTAGAACTTTTCGATGGAACCCAGATCGGCTTCGGTGCAGCGGACGTTCAGGTGATGTATGCCTGAGAGCTTCATTCTTCTCTCCGTAAGGGGTAAGGAGTGAGGGGTGAGGGGTAAAACCGCGAAGCGTCCGGTTCGAGAGCCTTACTCCTCACGCCTGACACCTCACCGGACTATACATCCGTCGGCGTTGCTGCGGCCGAACTGTGCTTCTCGATATCGCGCACGGGACGGTCGCCGGTGATGCTGCGGCCTGTCGGTATCCAGGTGCACACCGGAGCGCCGGGCGCCCAGACCGTCCGGTAGCTGCCCGGCACGAAGAACTCGACGAAGCGCATTTCCACGCCGTCGTCGCTGCGCAAGTAATGGCGCTCGCGGTCGGCGTAATGGACGAGAGCGCCTTCGCGAACGGAAATCGGCTGCTCGTTCGCGTACGCCGTTCCACTACCCTGCAGCACATACATGAAATGCTCGGCGCCTTCGTGGTGGTGATTGGCGCCTTCCGTGCCGGGCGGATAGATGATCATTTCGCCTTTGAGCGCTTTGGTGCCGAAGAGCTTGGGCGTTACGAGATAGATGCGCTTGCGCGCGTCGTGCTCGGAGTCGAGCACCGGCTCCCGCGTCCAGTCGACGATACGGAATGAAGGCGGCTGGGCGGCGAAGGCCGCATCGAAACGCCCGGCATCGGGCACCTGCGCATAAAGCAGTATCGCGTCCGTTGCGGCGCTGATTTCGCCCCGGAATTCAGGCGGCAGAAATGCGATGTGGGCCGTGTCGAGGGCATGCGTGCCGGCGTCGTGCTGCAGTACCACGGAGCCCTGCAGAATCTGGAACCAGGCGAGATCGGACTGCGGAACGCCCAGGATGACGGCGGCACCGGCATTGATGGTGAACCGATCGAGCAGCACCGGGCTATTCCCGACGCGCTCGGCGGTGAGCATGCGCTGGCGCAGGACACCGGTCGCGTACTGCTCTGCAGGTATGCTGGACTCGTGGAACGTGACGGCCATGCGCGCTTCTCCGGCGGAGCTGTTAATGTAGCCGCCCGGTCCGGAAAGCGCAAACCAGGCCTTTCTCAATTGCGCGCTGCTGAAGCACAATAGCGCGCGTTTTCAACACAGGGAGCATTTGCCATGTCCGGACACGGGCACATCGATCCTTCGAACAAGAAAGTCGCACTGCTCATCGCGGTGCTCGCCGCCGTGCTGGCTTTCTCCGAGACGCTGGGAAAGGGCGCGCAGACCTCGGCGCTGAGCCTCAACATCGAAGCTTCGAACCTGTGGTCGTTCTTCCAGGCGAAGACGATACGGATGACGGCGGTAAGGACGGCAGCCGAAGCGCTGGAAGCGGAAGCGCCGCTCGCTGCGAGCGCGCAGGCTAAGGAAGCGATGGAGAAGCGCATTGCCGAGTGGCGCAAGACGGCGGCGCGGTACGATTCGGAGCCGGAGACTCAGGAAGGCCGTAAGGAGCTTGCCGCGCGCGCGAAGGCTGCAGAGCACAAGCGGGATGTCACGCTTGCCGCCTACCACCATTACGAGATCGCATCGGCGGCGCTGCAGATTGCAATCGTGCTGGCATCTGCGACCGTCATCACGAACGTCGGATTCCTGATGTGGGCCGCGGCGGGTCTGGGTCTCGTCGGCGTCGGTTTCTGTCTCATCGGCTTTTTCGCGCCGACGGCAGTACACCTCTTCTGACGGCGTCAGAAGACGGTGAGGGGAGGGGTAAGGACTATTCGCTTCGCCTTGGCTCCTTACGCGTCACGCTTTGCTCCGAACCGCCCGGTCGCCGACCCTGCACATGCGTGGCGATGAGCTGGCGCGCCTGCTCGCGTACCAGCGTGCACCCGGTCTCCATGAGACTGAGCCGCAACAGGCCCGCCAGAAACACCGTGGTTTCGAGTGCGGCGACGTCGGGGTTCAACTCCGCGCGAAGCTGGCCGCGATCGCGCGCTTCGGCGTACACGTCCGCCAGCGTCTTGCGCAGCCGCTCGTTCTTGCGCCCATACTCCTTGAGCACCTCCTTGAGCTCTCCCACGTATTCGCACTTGAACGACATCACGCAAAACGCCTGACGCGTGCGGTTGTCGGTCTCGATGGCGCTCACGAGGTCGACGAGAAAGCGCTCGACGCGTTCCAGCGGATCGCTTTCGCGGTCGTTCAGCAGCGTGAAGTCGGCCTTATCGACGAGCGGCAGTGAAACGTCATCCCGGATTGCGCGCAACAAGGCGAGCTTGTCGGTGAAATGCCAATAGATCGCGCCGCGCGTGACGCGCGCAGCAGCCGCGATGTCTTCCATCGTGGTGTGCGCGATGCCGTGGCGGTTGAACGTGCGAAGCGCAGCCGCCATGATGTTGCGGCGCGTTTGCTGTGCCTGCTCCTTGGTACGACGCATGCTTGTCTGAACGATCCCCTGCGGGCTTTTACATACATTTTTGATTGTATATAATTGCGCGTTCCCGCGTCCACCCGAATCGAGCAAGATGAACGCTTACGCCATGTCCCGCGCCATTTCCCTCTCCCTGCGACCCGGCCGTGCCGCCCGCTGCGTCGTATCGCTTGCCGCGCTCGCCCTGCTGTTCGGATGTGGCGGAAAGGGCGAAGCCGATCCGGCGAAGAAAGGCCCGGGCGCGGGCGGTCCCCCGCCCGCGATGCCGGTCACGGTGGTCAAGGTCGAGCCCAAGCGTGTGCCGATAGCGCTAGAAGCCGTGGGCCAGGCGGAAGGCTCGCGCGAAGTCGAAGTGCGCGCGCGCGTCTCCGGCATCGTCGAGAAGCGGGCTTATGCGGAAGGCGAGCCGGTTAAAGCCGGCGCAGTGTTGTTCGTCATCGATCGCAAACCCTACGAGATCGCGCTGGCGCAGGCCAAAGCGGCTTTGTCCGAAGCGAAGGCACGCGAAGAGAACGCGCGGCGTGAAGCGGATCGTCTGAAATCGCTCGTGCAGAGCAAGGCGATCAGTCAGCGCGAATATGATCAGGCCGTTTCGACGCTGCAGCAATCGACGGCGAGCATAGAAGGCGCCCAGGCGAAAGTCGCCGAGGCGCAGCTCAATCTTTCCTACACGAACGTGACGGCGCCGATCAGCGGTATCACCGGTCGCGCCGTGAAGTCGGAAGGCAGCCTGGTCACGGCGAACACGGACTCGAGCCTTCTCACGACGCTGTCGCAAGTGAACCCGGTGTGGGTGCGCTTCTCCGTGGCGGAGTCCGAATACGACCGTATACGCGGGGCGAAAAAACGCGCGCAGGTGAAGCTCGTGACCCAGGACGGCAAGGTAGCCGCCTCCAACGGTCGTCTCAATTTCTCGGCCTCCACCGTCGACCCCAAGCTCGGCACCGTGCAGTTGCGCGCCGAGTTTCCGAATCCGGATCTGGAATGGCTGCCGGGGCAGTTCGTGAAGGTGCAGATCGAGGCAGGCGAGCAGGAGGCAATGCTCGTCCCACAGGCTGCGGTGATGCAGTCGGAACAGGGGCACACCGTGTGGGTGGTAGGCCCGGACAACACCGCGACGATACGGCCGATCAAGACGGCGAACTGGCTGGGCAACGACTGGATCGTCGTGGGCGGGCTCAATCCCGGCGATGCGGTCATCGTGGACAACCTCATGAAGATACGTCCGGGCGCGAAAGTGCAGCCGCATGGGCCGCAGCAAGGGTCCGGTGACCAGGCACCGGCCGCGGCGGGGCAGCAGCCCGGTGCCGCCAGCGCACCATCGCAAAAGAACGACGCAGCGCCGCCAGCGGAGAAGCAGAACGCAACGCCACCCGCTGCAAAGCGCTGATCAGGAAGCTCCATGGGTAAATTTTCGCGTTTCTTCATCGAACGGCCGGTGTTCGCGAGCGTGCTCGCGATCGTCATCACGCTTGCCGGTCTCGTTGCCTCCCAGGTCCTCCCCATCGCGCAGTATCCCGAGATCGCGCCGCCGACGGTGACGATCAACGCGACGTACCCGGGCGCCAGCGCCGAGACGCTCGCGAAGACCGTCGCTGCGCCTATCGAGGAGCAGCTCTCCGGCGTCGAGAACATGATTTATTTCAGCTCGAGCGCTGCGGCCGACGGAACCGTGACCATCACCGCGACGTTCGAGGTCGGCACGGACGTAGACAAGGCGACGTTCCAGCTCAACAACCGCGTGCAGCTCGCGTTGCCCCGCCTGCCCGACGAAGTGCGCCGCAACGGCGTCATCGTGCAGAAGCGCTCGAACGACATTCTGCTCGTCATCGCGCTCAAGTCGGAGAAGGGCACGCGCGAAACGACCTATCTTGCCAATTACGCGACGGTCAACCTGATCGACGAGTTGAAGCGCATCAACGGCGTCGGCGACGTG
>JBLNBW010000265.1:0-17104 GCA_050260255.1 Rhodospirillaceae bacterium
CCGGCGACACCCTGCACGTCGGCCTGGCCGCCCAGCCGGCCTTCCGTGCCGACCTCACGGGCCACGCGGGTCGGCCTTCCGTGCCGACCTCACGGGCCACGCGGGTCACCTCGGCCGCGAAAGAGGAGAGCTGGTCCACCATCGTGTTGATGGTGTTCTTGAGCTCGAGAATCTCACCTTTCACGTCCACCGTGATCTTCTTGGAGAGGTCGCCTTTCGCCACCGCGGTCGTCACGTCGGCGATGTTGCGCACCTGCGAGGTCAAGTTCGACGCCATGAAGTTCACGGAGTCGGTCAGGTCCTTCCACGTGCCGGCGACACCCTGCACATCCGCCTGGCCGCCGAGTCGGCCTTCGGTGCCGACCTCACGCGCCACCCGCGTCACTTCCGCAGCGAACGAGCGGAGCTGGTCCACCATGGTGTTGATCGTGTTCTTGAGCTCCAGGATCTCGCCTTTCACGTCCACCGTGATCTTCTTGGAGAGGTCGCCCTTCGCCACCGCGGTCGTCACGTCGGCGATGTTGCGCACCTGCGAAGTGAGGTTCGACGCCATGAAGTTCACGGAATCCGTCAGGTCTTTCCACGTGCCGGCGACGCCACGCACCTCCGCCTGACCGCCGAGTCGGCCTTCGGTGCCGACCTCGCGCGCCACACGCGTCACCTCGGCCGCAAACGACGAGAGCTGATCCACCATCGTGTTGATGGTGTTCTTGAGCTCGAGAATTTCGCCTTTCACGTCCACCGTGATCTTGCGGGACAGGTCGCCTCTCGCCACGGCGGTGGTCACGTCCGCGATGTTGCGCACCTGCGAGGTCAAATTCGACGCCATGAAGTTCACGGAGTCGGTCAGGTCCTTCCACGTCCCCGACACGCCTTCCACCTGCGCCTGGCCGCCGAGCTTGCCTTCCGTGCCGACCTCGCGCGCCACCCGCGTCACCTCGGAGCCGAAGGAGCGGAGCTGGTCCACCATGGTGTTGATCGTGTTCTTGAGCTCCAGGAACTCGCCTTTCACGTCCACCGTAATCTTCTTGGAGAGGTCGCCTTTCGCCACGGCGGTGGTCACGTCGGCGATGTTGCGCACCTGCGCGGTCAGGTTGCCAGCCATCGAGTTCACCGAGTCCGTGAGGTCCTTCCACGTGCCAGCCACCCCTTTTACTTTCGCCTGGCCACCGAGTTTTCCTTCGGTGCCGACCTCGCGCGCCACCCGCGTCACCTCCGACGCGAAGGAACCGAGCTGGTCCACCATCTTGTTGATGGTCTTCGCCGTGCGCAGAAATTCGCCTTCGAGCGGCCGGTCCTCGACTTCGAGGGCCATCGTCTGCGAGAGATCGCCTTGCGCCACCGCGCCGATCACGCGCGCCGTTTCACTCGTCGGGTGCACGAGGTCGTCGATCAGGCTGTTCACGCAATCGAGCGACTTCTTCCAGAAGCCGCGCACATCGCCGAGCGATGCCCGCTCGCGCAACCGGCCTTCCTTGCCGACGACCTGTGAGAGGCGGGAGAGCTCATCGCTCATCCGCTCGTTCAACTCGACGAGGTCGTTGAAGGCTTCCGCGACTTTGCCCGACAACCCGGTCCATTCGGTCGGCAGCCGGACCGAGCTGTCGCCACGCTTCAAGAGATTGAGTGCGGTCAGCAGGGATTTCATCTGCGATTCTGCGGCCTGCGGGCGTGTGGCGACATCCATGTGCTACTCCGATGTATAGGGGTGATGAGTTGGGGCGGCAATCCCAGGGGGCGATGCGTGTGCCGCGGTGCTAGGGGACGTCGTCGATGCGCGGATACGGATATACGGCGGGTATCTCCCCCGCCGGCGCGGTCACTGCCGTTTGGATTACCAGTTGATTCTTCGTGGCCGCCACCGCTCGCCCCGGTTTTTATTTGGCTCAAACGGGCGCTAAGGAGCAAATATTGTGCCGATATTAACGCCCGGTTACGCCTTGGTTTCTATGTGAAATTCCCGGGTAAGTTTTACCGGGTGCGGCACGATTTGCATCCGGCGCGGTAAAAAATACCGCGCCGATCACCGGACTTGTGCTCGGCGAGAACCGCACGCATAATGCCGGCCAATTCATGGAGAGGGCGGCTTTGCGCAAACCCGAGCACGGACTTAAATCCCCACCCCGCAGGCACGCTTCCATGTGGCCGGCACGCGGCGCCGGACGATGCTGAAGCACCGGCACCGCGGATATCGGCTCCTACTTTCCGTCTTTGTCGCAGTCGTCACCGCCGCTCTCGCTTTGCCCGGCGCTTCGCTCGGCCGTGCGCTGGAGGGCGTAGTCGTGGGCGTGACGGACGGCGATACGCTCACCGTGCTGGTGGATCGGCATCGCATCCGCGTGCGGCTATCGGGCATCGACGCACCGGAACGCGGGCAACCCTACGGCGCCCGCGCGCGGCAGTCGTTGGCCGACTTATGTTACGACCGGATAGCGACGGTGGCCACGGCCGGGACGGACCGCTACGGACGCACTCTGGGCGTGGTCTCCTGCGAGGGTATCGTGGCGAATCGCGAGCAGGTCAGACGGGGACTCGCATGGGTCTACACGAGGTACACGCGGCGTGACTCGCCGCTGCATGCCGTGCAACTCGAGGCGCGCACGCGGCGCCGTGCACTCTGGCAACTGCCTGAGCCGCAGCCGCCCTGGGAGTGGAGAAGCCGGCACCGCGCAGCACATGCGCGGTCGGGTGCGTAGTCGGCGACGCCTATGGCGGCGCGAGGCGGCGAGCTGGGTCAGCGCGTCGCGAGAGCGCGCTTCTTGGCGGACTTGCGTCCGGCGATGATTTTCTCGTAGCACTCTTCGCAGCACATGCGGTTGTTCCCCGCACCCGGCGGACGACGGAACGTCTTGCGTGGCCGGGGCCGCTGACAGTGAGTGCAGAATTTCTGCGGGTCTAGGTTCATGTGTCTTCAGCGCTGAGTGGAGTCCATAGGATACATGAACGCGCGACAGACGCCGAATCGCGCGTTCATGCGCCGCATCGAGCGGTGTTGCACTCGATCAAGTTGCGAGCGGGGCCACGTAGTCGGCGATGGCGAGCGAGGAGGTCAGTCCGGGCGATTCTATTCCGAAGAGGTTCACCAGCCCGCGCACGCCGTGAATCTCGGCGCCGCGAATCACGAAGTCCTGCGCAGGCTCGCCCGGACCGGTGATGCGCGGTCGTATGCCGGTGTAGCCGGGCACCAGCGCGCCGTCTTTGAGACCGGGGTAATAGCGCCGGATTGCCTTGTAGAACGCCTGTTCACGCGACTCGTCGAAGCGATAGTCGATGCGGTCTATCCACCCGAAATCGGGACCGAACTTCACGCGTGCGCCGAGATCGATGGTGACGTGGACGCCGAGCCAGTCCTGGCGGGCGACCGGATACACGAGGCGGGAGAACGGTGTCTTGCCCGACAGCGTGTAGTAATGGCCTATGGCGTAATACGTCGGCGGTATCGTGGCCGCCGGTAAGCCGGTGATCGACCGCGCCAGCGCCTGAGCGTTCAAGCCCGCTGCGTTGATCACCGTATTGCACAGGAGCGACATGTTGGCGCTGCCGCCGACTTCGAGCAGTATGCCGTCGCTCTGCACCGCGCCAGAGAGCACCGGACTCGACAGCGCGAGCGAGGCGCCATGCTCTTCGGCGTCGCCGAGATAGGCCAGCATGAGTCCGTGGCTGTCCACGATGCCGGTAGAAGGGGACAGAAATCCGGCGACGCATTTCACTTCGGGCTCGAGACGGGCGAGCTCGGCCTGGTCCAGCATGCGCAAATCCTCGACACCGTTGATCTCGGCCTGCTCTTTGTACTTCTTGAGGCCGGGCAGTTCTGTTTCGTCGCACGCCACGACGACTTTGCCGATGCGCTTGTGATTGACCTGATGCTCTTCGCAGTACTTGTAGAGCGCCTTGCGTCCCTGCACGCAAAGCTTCGCTTTCAGCGAGCCGGTCTCGTAGTAGATTCCCGCGTGTATGACTTCGGAATTGCGCGAGCTCGTATGCGTGCCGAACGCATCCTCCGCCTCGAGGATGATCACTTCACGGCCGCTCATCGCGAGCTTGCGTGCGATCGCAAGACCAACCACGCCGGCGCCCACGACGGCGCAGTCAATTTTTTCTGCCATGGATCGTAAAGAGAACGGGACGGTGCGAAGGCGCGCCGCGCGTTATGATTGTCGTATGCTCAACGCCCGGCATTCTACCACTCCGCCCGCCGGCTGGGACCCGGACTTTTGCGATCGATCTCCGATGTTCGAGCCGTTGCGGGATGCGGCTGCGCGATTGCGCGGGCCGCACTGGCCTACCCTCGACAAGCTGCAGCGGCTCGTGTATGAAGAGCCGGCAGTGTGCGTTCAAAGCGGTCTTCCGCTCAGCATCGTGCGCCAGGAGCGGACATGGACTCTGGGCTACGAGGCGCGCGCATACCTGCATGGCGAGCTGCAGGTGCGCACGCCGAGCTGGCATGATCTCTTCAACGTGCTCGCATGGCGCATCTTTCCGCGCGCAAAAGCGGCGCTCAATCGCGCCCATTACGAATCCCTGCCGGAGGCGACCGGGGGAAGGCGCGGTTCTCGTCGCGATGCGCTGACGGTCTTCGATGAGGGCGGCGTCATCGTGGCGGCGAGCGATCCGGCGCTGCTGGACATGGTCCGCGAGTTCCGCTGGCACGAGCTTTTCTGCCGGCATCGCGACCGCGTGCGGACTGCGCTGCGTTGTTTCGTGTTCGGGCATGCATTGTACGAAAAAGCGCTCGCGCCGTACGTCGGCCTCACGGCGCACGCCGTGCTGTTCGAGGTGACGCAATCGTTCATCGAGCTTCCCGTCGCGCATCAGACCGCGGTGCTGGACGCAGACCTCGCGGCTCGCATAGCGGATGCACACGCACTGCCGTCGGCGAGCGCGCTCTCGCCCTTGCCGGTGCTCGGTGTGCCGGGCTGGTGGCCGGACAACGAAAACGAAGCGTTCTATGCCAACGAGCGTTATTTCCGCTCAGGCCGCGCGAAGGCTGCGTCGTGATCGCCGTCCTGCAAAGAGTGAGTCGCGCCTCCGTCACGGTGTCGGGCGAGTGCATCGGAGAGATCGACCGCGGTCTTATGGTCTTGATCGGCGTGCAGCAGGGGGACCGCCGCGTGCATGCAGACCGGATGCTCGAGCGTCTGCTCACGTATCGAGTGTTCCCGGACGACACAGGCCGTATGAATCTGTCCGTGACCGACATCGAAGGCGGGTTGCTGCTCGTTCCTCAGTTCACGCTCGCGGCCGACACGCACAAAGGCACGCGGCCCAGCTTTTCCTCGGCGGCGCCGCCCGAGGAGGGCGAAGCGTTGTTCGACTATTTCGTGCAGCAGGCGCGCGAGCGCCGCGCATCGGTGGAGACCGGACGATTCGGCGCCGACATGCAGGTCGCGCTCGTCAACGACGGACCGGTGACGTTCGTGCTGCGGGTTGCGCCGGACTGACCCTTCGGTGCACGCCGTTGCGCTACAATGCGCGGCGCCTGGACGAGTCGGTATTACGAATCTTGATATTCCTCTTTTCGTACAGTAACTTGGCGCGGCCGGCGACGCCTGGAGCGCTATTGAACTGCAGGCACGCGGCCCCATCTAAGGGTTCGAGTCCATCACTGGGATAACGACTTATATGAAACGGATACTCCTGTACCTGCTGACCAACATCGCAGTGCTGCTCGTGCTGAGCGTGACGCTGCGGCTGCTTGGCGTCGACCGGATCCTGAACGCGCAGGGCACGGGGCTCGATATGAACAGCCTGCTGGTGCTTGCCGCTGTCATGGGCTTCGGTGGCTCGCTCATCTCGCTCGCCATGTCGAAGTGGAGCGCGAAGATGATGGTCGGCGCACGGGTGATCGAAGTCCCGTCCAACATGACCGAGCGCTGGCTGGTCGATACGGTGCAGCGCCAGGCGCAGCGTGCAGGTATAGGCATGCCCGAAGTCGCGATCTACGACGCGCCCGACGTGAATGCGTTCGCCACGGGATGGAATCGAGACAACGCGCTCGTCGCAGTGAGCACCGGGCTGCTCAACAACATGTCGCAGGATGAAGCAGAAGCGGTGCTGGGTCACGAGGTATCCCACGTTGCGAACGGCGACATGGTGACCCTCGCGCTCATTCAGGGCGTGGTGAATACCTTCGTCGTGTTCTTCTCGCGCGTGATCGGCTACGTCGTGGACCGCGTCGTGTTCAAGGTCGAGCGCGGACATGGTCCGGCATTCTGGATCACCACGATCGTGGCGGAGGTGGTCCTCGGCGTGCTGGCGACGATCATAGTACTGTGGTTCAGCCGCCGACGGGAGTTTCGCGCGGATGCCGGCGGCGCGCAGCTCGCCGGCCGTCACAAGATGATCGCGGCGCTCGAACGTCTGAAGCTCAACCACGAAGCGGCGGCGCAGCTTCCGGACCAGGTGAAAGCCTTCGCGATATCGGGGGCGGCAGGCTGGGGGCTCGCGCGATTGTTCATGAGCCATCCTTCGCTCGACGAGCGCATCGCCGCGTTGCGGGCCGGCACCTGATCGCCCGCTACGGCAAGAATGAAAAGCCCGCTTTCGAGCGGGCTTTTTTTATGGCTTCAACACCGGGTTGGTAAGCGTGCCGGTAACGGTGAGCAGTCCTCGTATTGCCGTCTGTGAAGAGGTTTTCACGTCAGCCGACACGCGGCCGGAGAGCTGGTTGCCCGAGCCGATGTCGACGTCGCCGGCAGCGCTCATCGCTCCGGAGGTGAGCTTGAGCTGACGGTAGCGATAGCGGTCGCCCGCGACTTCGACGTTGCCGGTGACCTGATCGAAACGCGTGCGGCCCCCTTGTATCCCTTTCGCGGTCACCTGCTGCAGGGCGCGGACGATGTCGACGTTGCCAAGCTCGCCGGATGCGACGTTGAACTCGGCCGTGATGCGGGGATTGTCGACCAACTTTCCGAGGCTCGGTGCTTCGAACCGATAACGTCCAGTGGCCGCGATCGTGCCGCGCGCGGTGAAATGCGGCGTGTAGGCGGGCATCAGCAGCTGCAGCTGCGATTTCGCCACCTCGAAGCGGCCCTCGGCTTTCACGCCGTCACGCCAGTCGGCCGCAACGGTCGCTTTCAGCTCGCCGCCTGCAATGGCGCCTTCGAAAGAGGCATTCTTGAGCCGCTGCCCGTCGATGACGCCTTTTGCGGAGAAGGAGTCGAACATCATGGAGGGGCCGACGGGCGGTTGCCACGTCCGTGCGTTCAGAGCGATGCGCCATCCGCCGGTGCTGGCGGGCGCTGCATCGAGCGTTGCGTTGCCGGACGCGACCGTGATGCTCTGTACATTCCCATTGCGGAAGTGCACCGCTGCGCTCGAGATCGGCAGCTCGATGTCCTGCATCGTTATGCGGGCGCTGCTGAACTTGATGCGATCGGCCCGCACGCCGGGGCGGGGCGCAGCCACCAGAGCGCGCACGGCAGGCCACCCCTCGTGTCCGATGACCGCTCCGGTGACGGTTACGGCATCGAAGGACGGTTGCGCGCCGAAGAACTCCCAGGGCCATGCGGAAACCGATATCTGCTCGATACGCGTGCCGTACGAGGCGCCGACGGCGACGCGGTCGATAACGAGTTCCGGTCTGGGGAGGAGGTGATATTGCATCTTGCCTACGCGTACCGGTTGCTGCAGCACGCTGGAAGCCGCTTTCTCGACGCGGAAGGAATAACCGTCGAGCGGCATGGCAGGCAGCATCACGGCTGCCGCAAAAAGCACGAGGACCACGGCCGCCGCACCGGCCTTCAATGCAAAGGCTTTATCGAGGGGTTTGCGGGGCAGCTCGAATTTGGCCGGAGCGGGGGGCTGCGATGCGGCGGCGAGGGCAGCGCGGCGCGCCAGTTCTGCCCGATACTCGGCATCCGCCGCGCGTTCCGCTTCTTCCCGCGCCTGGATCTCCTGTGCGACGCGTTCGCGCACCCGCTCTTCGGCGCTTGCGGCAAGCGCCTGTTCGTGCGCGAGACGGGCCTGCAATTCGGCCTGCGCGCGCGACTCGGCGGCCTCGCGCGCAAGTCGTTCTTCGTCGATACGCGCCTGTGTCGCTGCGCGCGCTGCTGCGTGTGCGCGGCGTTGCGCTTCGAGCTGGGCCGCCGCACGGGCCTCGGCGTTTGCCCGTGCGGACCGCTCCTGCTGGGCCAGCGCCTCGGCCGCTTCCCGCGCGAGTCGTTCCGCTTCGGCTTGAGCAGCGGCTTCTTCCACAGCCTGTTTCGCCTCTGCCCGCAGCTTCGCGAGCTCGGCGCGCATTTGCATTTCGGCATCGGCGCGTGCCTGTGCCGCCGCTTCGGCGCTTGCGCGGGCCTCGGCTGCTTCGCGTGCCTGCAAGTCTGCAGTGAGCTTCGCACGGGCTTCCGCCTCCTCGCGCGCAAGAGTCTGTGCACGCGCCAGAGCCGCACTCATCGCCTTGAGCTGCGCTTCCACCATCGCACGGGCATGGGCCTCGGCGTGAGCGCGTGCTTCGGCTTCCGATTCGGCCCGTGCACGCGCCTGGGCTTCCTCGCGTGCCAAGGCGGCGTTGTTTTGCGTCTGGGTGAGCGTTTCGCGGGCAGCCGACTCGGCCGTCGCCATTTCGCGCGCTCGCGCTGCCGCTTGTGCTTCGGCGATCAGCGCAGCTTCCATGCGTTGCTGTGCCACCGCCTTGGATTCCGCGGTTCGCGCCGCGTCGGCCTGAACCGCGGCACGCGCGCGTTCTTGGTCGGCCGCACGCGCAGCGGCATCGGCTTTCGCGCGCGCCTCCGCGGCTCGTGCGGCCTCCTCCTGAGCCTGTTGCTGCGCGCGCGCCTGTTCCTGCTCGCGCAGTTTTGCGGCGGCGGCATCGCGGCGGGCCTGCTCTGCGCGGGCGCGTGCGGCGGCTTCGGCGCGGGCGCGCGCTTCGGCTTCCGCTTGCAGGCGCGTCATGGCGCCCGGTGCGGTGAAATCGAGATCGGCCTCTTCGTTCGCCGCGGCGGGAGTGATGTATCCGGCGACTTGAAGCTGCTGGACGGCATGCTGCACCAGGCCGTGACCGAGGCGGACCCGCGCGCATACTTCGCTTACCGTCGCGAGTCCTTCGATCGATTTGAGCACTGCCTGCAGCTCGAGCGGGAGGGCGCTGGCGCGGTTGCGGATTTCGAGCATACCCTTGGCGGTCCGGGTGTAGACCTCAGCGTGTGCCATGGCGGTTCTCCAGGGGCAGGTGCGAAATTTGCCTGCGGCGGGTCGCGGCGCGGGTGCCGCTGTTAAAATTTGCACTATTGCGCAAAGGCGCGCGGGATATGGCAATGGCGTATCGACGCAGCGAATTCGATGTGACCGACCGGGTCGATACGACCGATGTGCAGCAGGTCTGTGCCGAAGTCTGTCGCATTTATCAGGATCTTTATCAGCGTGGCGGCAATGCGGCGCTGGGACAGGCTTTCCGCGATTTCCAGCGCCTGTACCGCGGGGACGAGGCAGCCTATCACGCGTGCGACACGGCATATCATGACATTCAGCACGTTCTGGACGTCACGCTCGCCATGGCGCGGATGATGGACGGGACCGTGCGTGCGACAAATGCCACGGTCATTACCGAGCGGCTGTTCGTCTTCGGGATCGTGAATGCGCTCTTCCACGACGCAGGGTATCTGCGCCGCCGCCGGGACACCCGGCACCGTCGGGGCGCCGAATACACGCGAACCCATGTGTCCCGGGGTGCCCGCATGCTGGAGAAGTATTTCGTCGGCATAGGCATGGCCGAGCTGGGGCCTGTCGCGGCGCGCGTCGTGCACTTCACGGGGTACGAGATGCCGATCACGGATATCCGCGTGGACCCGGAGTTCCGGTTGATCGGCAATCTGCTGGGCAGCGCGGACCTACTCGCCCAGATGGCCGATCGCTGCTATCTCGAGAAATGCCACGACAGGCTGTATCCCGAGTTCGTGGATGGCGGCCTTGCCGAGCAGCGCGGAACGGACGGCAAGCTGCAGGTGATCTACGGATCGGCCGCGGATTTGATCTACAAGACCTCGGAGTTCTCGCGATCCGTCACCAAGCGCCTGGAGCAGGATCTCGGCGGCGACCATCGCCGCGTCGAGCGTCATTTCGGCGGACAGCACGTGTATTGGGAGGAGCTGCAGAAAAACGTGCGTCACGCGGAAGCCATCGCAGCCAAGCGCGACATCGGCATGCTGCGCCGGCAGCCGCCGGTGACTTTGAAAGCGTGAGGGGTGAGGTGTGAGGAGGTTGTCGCGCTTCGCGCTTATTTCTTACCCCCTCACTCCTTACTCCTAACCCAAGACCCTGCTCACGACACCGTGAGCAGGATCTTGCCCGTGTGGCCGCTCGATTCCATCAACGCATGCGCTTTCGCGGCTTCGGCGAGCGGGAACGTGCGGCCGGTCACCACGCGTATCTTGCCTTCGGCGATCTTGGGCCACACTTGGGCTTCCAGCTCCTGCGCGACACGCGTTTTGAACGGTACCGGCCGCGTGCGCAGCGTGGACCCTGTGTAAGTCAGGCGTTTCAACATCACCGGCATCAGGTTGATCTCGACCTTGGAGCCGGCGGCGAACGCGAGCTGGATGATGCGGGCGTCATGGGACGCGGCCTTGAAGTTCTTCTCGATGTTCGGGCCGCCCACGATGTCGAGGATCACGTTGGCGCCGCCTTCCTGACGCACGACCTCCACGAAGTCTTCCTGCCGGTAGTCGATCACGCGGTCTGCGCCGAGATCACGGCAGATGGCACAGCGTTCCTGCGGGCTGTCGGTCGCGATCACTTTCGCTCCGAATGCTTTCGCGAGTTGGATTGCAGTCGTGCCGATGCCGCCCGCACCGCCGTGCACGAGGAAGGTTTCGCCGGATTTCAGGCCCGCGCCGATGAAGACGTTGCTCCATACGGTGAAGTAGGTTTCCGGCAAGCCGGCTGCGTCGACGAGATTCACGCGCTGCGGTATCGGCAAGCAGTGCGTGGCATCGACCGCACAATATTCCGCGTAGCCGCCGCCGTTGGTAAGGCCGGTGATCTTGTCGCCGATCTTCCAGCGCTTCACGCCGTCGCCGAGCGCCGCGACTTCGCCCGACACTTCGAGACCGAGTAGATCGGAGGCGCCCGCGGGCGCCGGATACAGCCCCTTGCGCTGCATCATGTCCGGGCCGTTGACGCCGGCCGCCGCCACTTTGATCAGCACTTCACCGGCGCGCGGTTGCGGTACCGGCCGCTCGGCGAGTTTCAACACGTCCGGACCGCCGGGTCCGGCCATCTCTATCACTTTCATCGTGGCGGGGAGTTTGCTCATGCTTTCCTCTTCAAGAATGTTCCCGGTACAGCCTGATGCGTTCCTTGAGGCCGGGCGTGCTCACGGACTCCGCGAGCGCTGCCATGTCTTCGGCACGGGTGTCTATCGTGGTCTGGCGGTGCAGCGCTGCTGCCGCGCCGCAGCTCAAGCGCTCGCAGCGCACGCGCGTCTCCTCGACAACCTGCGGCCACGCTGATTGCGCGGCAATGCCGGTGAGAAAACCGATGCGGTGTGCTTCCTCCGCGCCGAACGTGCGCGATGCCGACAATATTTCGCGCGCCCGGTCGGCGCCGATGCGATGCGTGAGACGCCGGGTGCCGAGGACGACCCCGAAGTTCAAGCCCGGCATGCGGAACGTCGTGTCGGTGGCGGCGATACGCGTCCCGCAACTCGCTACGAGATCGGCCCCGGCGCCGAAGATCTTTCCATGCGCGAGCACCAGCGTTTCGCACGGTGCGTGATACAGCGCTTGCAGCAGCGTTTCGATGCGAATGAAGCGCAGCGCGAGATCGCCATCGCTCGAATTCTGGTAATCGGTGAAATCGAAGCCTGCGCAGAAATGACGGCCTGCGCCGTCGAGTATCAAGAGCCGCGTGCCGTCGGAGTACGCGCTTTCCACGGCGTCGAGCAGCGCTTCCACAAGCGTTGCGGAAAGCGCATTGGCTTTCTGCGGGCGATTGAGCGTGAGACGGGTGACGTGACCCTCTTGGGTGCGGACGAGCTCGTCGTGCATAGCGGCTGCCGCGTTACCGCGTGAGGCTTGCGCGCACTTCTGCGGAGCGGTCCCAGAAGTTGGGCATCTGCGCGCTTGAGTAACCCGAGACGAAGTTCTTTTCGGCTCCGGTTGCCGGATCGTACACGTGCCGGGCGACGGCGCCGATATTCGCTCCATACACGTGTATGCTGATCGATACGCGGTCGTCGTACGCGTTGGCCACTTCGTGTATGTCGCCCACAGTCGGCGACACGCGATCCACTTCGCCGGGCAGCAGCCGCTGCGATTCGGCCGCGCTCATCGGCTTGCCGTCGCCATGGCGCTCGAAGCGGCGGCACAGCTCTGCACCGCGCATTATGCCTATGAGGCCCCATACGGTGTGATCGTGCACCGGCGTCTTCTGGCCGGGGCCCCACACGAAGCTCACCACCGAGAAGCGCTCCAGCGGATCGCAGTGGAGCAGGTGCTGCTGATAGTACTGAGGGTGAGGCTGCGCCGCGGAATCGGGCAGCCAGTCGTCGTGGCTCACCAGCTCGCGCAGCAGCTTGGCGCCTTCGTCGAGCATGATGCGCTCGTCGTTACCGGAGCGCTCGATAAGGCGGGTGAAAGAAGCGATGAAATCGCGAAAGCGTTGAGGATTCGTCATGGCCGTAATTGTATGCCCAATTCGCGCAGCACTTCGTCGGTATGCTCGCCCAGCGCCGGGGGACGGCGATACACCTTGGTGATCTCGCCCGAAATGCGCTGCGGCGAGACCACGGTCTTCGTGGTCACGCCATTGGGCAGCTCGACCGGCGCGACCCAGCCCATGTGGTCGACCTGCGGATCGGCCAGCACCTGGGAGTAGCGGTTGATGGGTGCGCACGGCACGCCACGCTGCGAGAGGATGTCGAGCAGCTCTGCGGTGGCGTACTTCGTGAACTCCGCTTCCAGCAGGTCGCGCAAGTCATTCTGATTCTGTGCGCGCAGCGACGGTGATGTAAAGCGCGGATCCTGAGCGAGGTCCGGACGTGAGATGCCCTCGCACGTCGCTTCCCAGAGCTTGTTGGTGCCGGCGGCAAGCGCGAAATAGCCGTCGCGGCAGCGGAACGCCGCATACGGCGCGTTCATCGGATGCGCGGAGCCGAGCGGCACCGGATCGCGTCCGGTTCCGAAGAGCTCGCTCGTCTGCAAATGCGCGATACCGAGCATGGCGCCCAGCATCGAGACGTCGAGATGATCGCCTATGCCTTGCGCGCGGGCTTTCAGCAGATCGCACACCACGCTGAAGGCGGCGTAAAGCCCGGCAGTGAAGTCGGCGACGGGGATCCCGGATTTTGCGGGGCGTCCGCCAGGCTCGCCCGTGACGCTCATGAGCCCGCTCATCGCCTGCACGGTCATGTCGAAGCCGCCTTCGGTCGCACGTGGGCCGCTCTGTCCGTACGCGGACACCGAGCAATACACGAGCGACGGCCTCGTTTTCGCGAGCGTTGCATGATCGAGACCGAAGCGCGCCATGACGCCGGGACGAAAATTCTCGAGAACTACGTCGGCGGACAAAGCAAGCGCTTTCGCCGCGGCAAGCTGCTCGGGATTCTTGAGATCGAGCACGACCGACCGCTTGTTGCGATTGACCGATGCGAAGTACTGGCTGTAGCCGTCCACGAGCGGAGGCCATGCACGCAGCACGTCGCCTTCCGGAGATTCGACCTTGATCACGTCGGCGCCCATGTCGGCAAGCAGGCAGCCGCAGAACGGCCCTGCGAGGACCTGACAGAACTCGACGACTTTGACGCCCTGTAATGGAAGCATGGAAATGATGACGGTATACGAACGAAAGCGGCAGCGCGGCTTTCGATGCCGAATGACCGCGGAGGCGATATACTAGCATGTACCCGCTCCCGTTCCTTCGCGATGAAGATCTCCCGCGTCACCGCCTATCCACTCGCAGCGCCGCTCGCGCGTCCGCTGTACACCGCGCACGAAGCGTTGCGCGATTCGACCGTGGTGCTGGTCGAAGTGATCGCAGGCGAGATATCAGGCTACGGGATCATTCACGCGTCGCCAGTGAAAACGGTGTGCGAGTGGGTCGAGCGGCTTGCGACGGCGGTAATCGGCATGAGCGCCACGGCGCACGAAGCGGTGTGGGACCGTCTGTTTTCGCTCACGACGCCGCGTCCTTCTGCCATGTTCGGCACCGGCGGTGTCATACCACCGTTGCCGCGTAGTGCGCGCGCCCATATTATGGCGGCGCTCGGCGGCATCGACATCGCACTGTGGGATATCAAAGGCAAGGCGGCCGGCATCCCGGTCTACCGGCTGCTCGGCGGCGAGAACCGGCCGCTCCGTACGTATTCCACCGGTGGCTACTACGCGCAGGGCGGAACGCTGGACCAGCTCGCACGCGAGTTCGCGGGCTACATCGAAGCAGGCTATCGCGCGGTGAAGTTGAAGACCGGCGGATTGTCGCTCGACGAAGAAGTGCAGCGCGTCGCCGCCGTTCGGCAAGCGATCGGTCCGGACGCAGGGCTCATGCTCGATCTCAACGCGGCTTACGATGTCAACGAGTGCATTGCCTACGCCCATGCGGTGGAAGAGTACGACATCACCTGGCTGGAGGAGCCGCTTCACTGGCAACTGCAGCCGACCGATTATGTGCGCCTCGCGCAAGCCATTGGCATTCCACTGGCGCACGGCGAGCGCGAGCTGCATCGCTACACCGTGCGCGATTTCCTGACGAGCGGCGCGATCCGCTATCTGCAATTCGACGGGACCAGAGCGGCAGGCTTCACGGAAAGCCTGCGCGTGGCGCAGCTCGCCGAGCAGCACAGCGTCTACGTCGCGCCGCATCACGCGCCGGAAATCCACGGCCATCTCGTCGCAGCACTGCCGCGTGTCGGATATTGCGTCGAATCGCACGGCAACCCCGAGCGCGATCCGCTTGCACACGAGCTCTACACCGAGCGCGCGGCGTTCCGGGACGGTTATATCCATCTTTCCGATCGCCCGGGCTTCGGGCTCGAAATCAATTGGGGCGCGGTCGACCGCTACAAGATGAAATGAAGCTCGCCACAAAAAAGACGATGAGCTGCGTGCTCGTCGCATTGTGTATTCCTGTGGCTCTCGGCATCTCGGCCCACGCGGCACAGACCTATCCAACGCGAAGCATTCGCTACGTGGTCCCACAGGCGCCGGGCGGTTCGTCGGACACGCTCGCACGCGTGCTCGCCGCACGCCTGAGCGAAGGACTTGGTCAGCAGGTCGTGATCGACAACCGGCCCGGCGCGACCGGCATCATCGGGGCGGAGCTCGTCGCCAAAGCGCCGCCGGACGGCTACACCCTGCTGCAGGTCGCGACCTCGCATGCCACGAATCCGGCGCTCGGCGTGAAACTGCCGTACGACACGCTGCGCGATTTCGCGCCGATCGCGCTCCTCTCGCAGCAGCCGAACGTCTGGATCGTCCATCCGTCGCTGCCGGTGCGCAATATCCGCGAGCTCATTGCCTTCGCCAAGCCGCGTCCCGGTCAAATCGACTTCGCGTCCTCCGGTACGGGCGGCTCGCAGCATCTCGCAGGCGAGCTCCTCAACGTGATGGCAGGCATCAAGCTCGAGCATATTCCGTACAAGGGCAGCCCGCCGGCGTTGATCGACGTGCTCGCCGGCCGTGTGGCGCTGATGAGCTCGACCCTCGCGCCCGCCATGCCGCATGCGAAGAGCGGTAGGCTCAAAGCGCTGGCGGTGACGAGCGCGAAGCGCTCCGCAGCGGCGCCGGAAATTCCCACTGTCGCCGAATCCGGCGTTCCGGGCTACGAGGCGATCGCGTGGCAAGGGCTGCTCGGGCCGGCGGGTACGCCGCCCGAGGTGGTACAGCGGCTGCATGCCGAAGTCGTGAAGACCCTTTCACAGCAGGACACCCGCAGGCAGCTCGCAGAGCAGGGGTACGAGCCCGCCGGCAGCACACCCGGTGAGTTCGCCCGGTTCACCCGCACCGAGATCGAGAAATGGTCCCAGGTGGTGAAGTCGGCGGGCATCAACATCCGGTAATCGACCGTCAGTAAAAGGAAAGATCATGAAAGCACGCCACGTCGTCGCTCTCGTTGCATTGGCAGTCGCCGCATCGGCTGCAAGGGGCGCGGACTATCCGACCAAACCGATCCGCCTCATCGTGCCGTTTTCGCCGGGCGGCGGCAACGACATTGCCGCACGCTTCATCGCGCAACGGCTGACCGAGGCGTTCGGCACGACGGCCGTGGTGGACAACCGTCCCGGCGCGGGCAGCACGCTCGGCACCGATCTCGTCGCCAAATCCGCGCCCGACGGCTACACGCTGCTCGTCACCCACAACGCGATAGCGATCAACCAGACGCTGTACGACAAGCTTCCGTACGACACGGTGCGCGATTTCACGCAGGTGATCGAGATCGGCGCGACGACCAACACGCTGGTGGTGAATCCGAGCGTGCCTGCGCGCAGCGTGAAGGAATTCATCGCGCTCGCGAAATCGAAGCCGGGCAGCTTGAACTATGCGAGCACCGGCGCCGGCGGCACGTCAATGCTGGCGATGGAATACTTCAAGCTCGAGACCGGCACGAACATCGTCCATGTCCCGTACAAGGGCACGGCGCCCGCCCTGACCGACGTGGTGGCGGGGCAGGTGCAGTGCATGATCTCGGCGCTGCCGGGCACGATCCCGTTCATCAATTCCAAGCGGGTCGTTGCGCTCGCTACCACCGGCAAGCAGCGCTCGATCTTCGCGAAGGACCTGCCGACGCTCAACGAAGCCGGCGTGAAAGGCTACGAGTTCGACACGTGGTACGGCTTGCACGCGCCCTCGAAGACGCCGAAAGCGATCGTCACGAAGCTGAACGAAGTGCTCGCGAAGGCGCTCGCGACGAACGAAGCCAAGGAGCAGCTCGCTAAGCAGGGGCTGGAGGCGGTCGGCGGATCGTCCGAAGCATTCACGCAGAAAGTGCGAAGCGAAGTGAAGAAGATGGGTCAGATCATCAAGGCGTCGGGAGCCAAGCCCGAAAACCAATAAACTAAAGCTTCACGGGACGCGGACTCTCGCGCGGGGTCGGCGTCTCCTTGGATGATCACGAGAAAACAACGCGCGGGAGGAGAGGAAATGAAGCTTGCCGGCGCTGTTGTCGTCTACGC
>JBLNBW010000266.1:0-29570 GCA_050260255.1 Rhodospirillaceae bacterium
GCAAAGCCCGGTCACGCCGCTCAAGGCGGACTTCAGCCCCGACCCGGACACCTTCGAGCGGCTCGTCGACTTTCATGTGCGCACCGGCGCAACCGCGATCTCGTGGCCGCACCACAAAGGCGAATCGCTCAATCTGACGATACCGGAGCGCATGCGGTTCGCCGAAGCGGCAGTCAAGGCCGTCGCGGGCCGTGTGCCGGTGTCCATACACGTGAGCGCGCTGGCGCTCGAAGACACGATGGCGCTGGTGCGGCATGCGGAGCGCATAGGCGCCGACGCGGTCATCGCGATCACGCCGTACTTCTGGAATCCGTCGCCGCAGGCAATCTACGATCATTTCGTGCGCCTCGGCACGATGACCAGCCTGCCGCTCATCGCCTACAACTCGCCGAGCTACCTCGAAGGCGTGGAGCTCACCGGTGAGATGACCGCGCGGCTGATCGAGCGGCTGCCGAACTTCATCGGAATGAAGGAAGCGAGCTTCGACAGCGAGAAGTTCCTCGAGATCTCGCGGGTGGCGCTGAAAGTAAAGCCGAGCTTCGCAATGATCGCCGGCGTGGAATTTCTGCTGCCCTCCATACCGCTCGGCGGCGCCGGCTCTTATTCCTCGGCCGGCGCGATCTGTCCCAATCTCTGCATCGAGCTCTACGAGGCGTGCGTGAAAGGCGACTGGCAGCGAGCGCGCGAGTGCCAGTACAAGCTGTCGCGGCTGTGGGACCTCTTCCGCGATCAGTATCCGTCGTCGCTGAAAGGCGGCATGGTGATCATGGGCAGGGCGGTCGGCCCGACGCGCCCGCCGTTGCCCACGGCAAGCAAGGAACGCATCGCGCACATCGAGAAAGAACTGGGCGAGCTCGGCATACTCGATTCCGAGCCGCATGGCTGGTGATCAAACCGCGTGAATGGTGAGTGGTGAGTAGTGAGTAGTGAGTAGTGAGTGGCGAGTAGAAGACACGAACACCATTCACTATTTACCAATCACTGCTCACGCATTTGAGAGACAAGACATGCCGCAATTTCGAACCGGGCTCGTGCACACGCCGCTCACGCCGTTCAAGGCCGACAACGCGATCGACTACGACACCTACGGCAAACTGCTCGACTTCCACGTGAGCCATGGCGCTGACTCGCTCGCGCTTCCCATGCACGCGGGCGAATCGGTGAGCCTCACGGACGGTGAGCGGCGCGAGTTGCTGGAATTCGCCGTGAAGCGCGTGCGCGACCGCGTGCCGGTCATCGCGCACGTGAGCGAGTCGGGCACTGCGATGGCGGTGGAGCTTGCCAAACATGCCGAGCGGGCGGGCGCGGCCGCGATCGTGGCCACGGCACCCTACTACTGGACTCCGCCGGCGGCCATGCTGCTCGAGCATTTCGCGCAGATCGGCTCGGCAGTAAGGCTGCCGTTTTTCGTCTACAACACGCCCGACGAGCTTCCGGGGAACAAGATCACCACCGATCTCATGCTGAAGCTGATGGCGCGCGTGCCGACGCTCGAGGGAATCGTCGATGCAAGCCTGGACTGGCAGTTCATGATCCAGGTGCTGGCGGCCGCCAAGCGCGTGCGCGGCGAGTTTCAGCTCATCTCCGGAACGGAATACATGGTGTCGGCCGGCGCGATCGGCGCGACCGGCGCTTTCGCACCTCTTGCAGGTGTGGCGCCCGAGCTCGTCAGGGAGCTGTACGATCACTTCCGTAACGACCGCCATCACGAAGCGCGCGCGGTGCAGGAGCAGGTGGCGCAGCTGCGTCAGATCGTGCATCGTGCAAGCGTTGCGGGCCTCAAGGCGGCGATGCGCGCAATGGGGCGCGAGTGCGGCATCCCGCGCGCGCCGCTCGAGCCGCTCGCGCCCGACGCCGCGAAGGAGCTGGCGCGGGGTCTGGAAACCATGGAAGCGCTGCGCGCTGCCGCGCGCGGATGGTGAGGAGAAGCAATGAGCGATGAAGGAAAAGGCAGGCCGGTCGCGCTCGTGACCGGCGCATCCTACGGCATCGGTGCGGCGAGCGCGCTCGCACTGGCCCGGCAAGGTTACGACGTGGCGATGACGGCCACGCGCACCGAGAATCTCGCCAAAGCGGTGGCGGAGGTTGCAGCGTGCGGCGCACGCACGATGTCGGTCGCGCTGGATCTCCGTTCGCAGCAAAGCATAGAGCGGGCGGTGGCCGAAGTCGTGCGCGGCATGGGCCGTATCGACGTGCTGGTCAACAACGCGGGAACCACCTCGGGCAATCTCGCGCTCAACGTGACGCCGGACGAATGGCGCAGCATCGTCGACACGAACCTCACGGGGACGTTCTTCGTGACGCAGCAGGTCGGCCGCCATCTGGTGGATACGAAGCGCCCCGGCTGCATCATCAGCATCACTTCCACGCACGGCATGATAGGCGCGCCGCAGCGCGCGGCGTACGGCATATCGAAGGCAGCCGTGATCCAGATGACGCGGATGCTCGCCATCGAATGGGCCGAGCACGGCATACGCGTGAACAGCGTCGCGCCCGGCCGCGTTGATACGCCGTCGCCACTGCGTGCCGCCCATTCCAACGACCCGAAGTACATGCAGGCCGTCGTCAACAAGATCCCCTTGAAGCGAGTGGCGACGTCGGAAGATGTCGCCGGCGCCGTGGCTTACCTCGCGAGCCCGGCCGCATCGTACATCACCGGTCACACGCTCGTCCTGGACGGCGGACTCACCGCGTACTAGCCGTTGCGGCGCATCCGGCCGAACTCCGGGCCTGTTTTGCAGACCAATAGCATGCGTAAAGCATGGGAGAGACCGCGTGAAACGCATGCTGCTGTGGAAGTTTTTGGTTCTCGGCGTTTTCGCCGGCGTAAGCACGGTCGTCTGCGCCGACGACCGATCGGACTACAACCGCCGTGCCGCCGAGCGCGACGCGGCGCTGTTTTCCGAGCTCGACCGCAACGGCGACGGCATGCTGACGCGCGAGGAGGTGCAGGCCGATCTGACCCTCGGTCCGCGGTTTGACGACCCGGACATCGACCGGGACGGGGTCGTCACGCGCGAGGAAATGCGCCGCTATATCGAACGCACGTACGGCGTGCAGTTACAGTTGCCGGTCGCCGCCGGGCCGGCGCGCCGCTAGCCGGGCCGTCTGCAGGCCGGTCGGACAGAAATCGTGTCCGCCAGGGCCGGGAGTCGAGCGGCCGGCCCCTAATTCTCCTGTCAATCCGGATAGCGGGAAGCCATTTTACTGGTAGGATTGCGGTTTCCGGGCGGCGGCCGCTCTTGTCCCATCCTATGGACTTGCTGTCCCGCCAGTTTTCAATCGTGTAAGAAAGACGCTACATGCCGACCCAATACAACATCCTCATCCTTGGTGCTTCCTATGGCTCCCTGCTGGGCGCCAAGCTATTGCTCGCGGGCCATAACGTGCATCTCATCTGCCTGCCCGCCGAATCGGAGCTCATCAATGCCGAAGGCATACGCGTTCGCATGCCGGTCAAGGGCCGGCAGGGACTGGTCGAGCTCGATTCGCGCACCATGCCCGGCAAAATTTCCGCGAGCGGCACGCAGGGTGTCGATCCCAAGGCCTACGATCTCATCGCGCTCGCCATGCAGGAGCCGCAGTACCGGTCGCCCGGCGTGCGCGAATTGATGGACGCGATCGCGAAAGCGAAAGTGCCGTGCATGTCGATCATGAACATGCCGCCGCTCACCTACTTGAAGCGCATCCCCGGCCTCGACGCCGCCGCATGCAGCGGCGCTTATACCGATCCGACGGTATGGGACAATTTCGATCCGAAATACATGACCCTTTGCAGCCCGGATCCGCAGGCATTCCGCCCGCCGGAAGAGAAGGTCAACGTGCTGCAGGTGCGCCTGCCGACCAACTTCAAGGCGGCCCGTTTCGAGTCGGAAGAGCACACGAAGATTCTGCGGAACCTCGAGAAAGATATCGAGGCGATACGCTTCGACGTCGGCGGCGGCGAGAAGATCGAGCTGCCGGTGAAGCTCAAGGTGCACGAGTCGGTGTTCGTTCCGCTTGCCAAGTGGGCGATGCTGATGGCGGGCAACTACCGCTGCGTGACCAAGGAAGGCATGCGGCCGATCAAGGACGCCGTCCACAGCGATCTCAATGCATCACGCGACATGTACGACTGGGTGGTGAAGCTGTGCACGGACCTGGGCGCCGATCCGAGCGATCTCGTGCCGTTCGAGAAGTATGCGAACGCGGCGCTGTCGCTGCAAAGTCCGTCTTCGGCGGCTCGTGCCCTCTACGGCGGCATGCCCAACATCGAGCGCGTCGACCGCCTGGTGCAATGTGTGGCCAAGCAGAAGGGCCGCAGCTCGCCGGTGCTCGACGAGACGGTCAAGCTGGTCGACGCGCAACTCGAGAAGAATCGCGCTGCCAAGAAATAATCTCCAGCTGCACGATACAGGGCGGCCCTTACGGGGCCGCTTTGCTTTTCTGCCTGCGTGCGGCGCGCCTTACCGTTGTGCAGCCGCGAGGCGGGCGGCGAGAGCGACGAAGAGGCAGCCCGCGATCGCATTCATCCATCGCTGTATGCGCGGGGAGCGGCGCAGCATCGTGCCGAGCGCTGCAGCGAAATACGCAATGGCGCCGAACGTGACCAGCGTGGAAGCGATGAACAGGCATCCCAGCCATACGATTTGCGGCACCGGCGCGCCCCGGTCGGGCTCCACGAATTGCGGCAGGAAAGCGAGAAAGAACACGGCAACTTTAGGGTTAGTCACGTTCATCGCGATACCGCGCATGTACATGCGTGCGTCATGGGCGTGGTGCGCAGGCGACGCAAGGCTGGCCGGCGAGGCTCTGAATGCCTGCCAGGCGAGCGCAATAAGATAGCCGGCGCCCACGAATTTCAGCACGGTAAAAGCCGTTTCGGACGCAGCCAGCACTGCCGCGAGGCCGAGGGCGACGGCGCTCGTGTGGACCAGCAGGCCGGTGCACAGACCGAGTACGATCAGAAGGCCCGTCCTGCGGCCGTACAGCGCCGACTGCATCAGCACGAAAAGATTGTCCGGCCCCGGCGCAAGCGCAAGGAGCACCGATATGCCGAAAAAGGTGAGGCTCGTCTGCGCGGAGATCATGCCGGCGGGGCCGTTCTCGCCTTTCCGGGATGGCAGAGACGCAAGCTTAGCGCACCGCGTGCGAGGGCGGGTGCGGGTCACGCCTCGCGCCGGACCTGCGCAATCAC
Organism: Rhodospirillaceae bacterium; assembly: GCA_050260255.1. Taxonomy (GTDB): domain Bacteria; phylum Pseudomonadota; class Gammaproteobacteria; order Burkholderiales; family SG8-41; genus JAQGMV01. The sequence continues at coordinate 5,177 of JBLNBW010000266.1, forward strand.
GCTGCGTGCACCGCGTGATTCAGCCGGTAAACTCGACGATGAGACGCTGGAAGGGATTCATTTCGCGCCACCAGCGCTCGCCGCGGCGAAGCGTGTCGAGCCCGGCCTCGGACAGCGCGTAACAGGGCGCGCCGCACTCCGCGACTTCCACACGCTCCACCAGGCCGCGCTCGATGAGATCGTCGGCCAGGTGCACGACATCCGGCACGCCGGCGAGGCGCACCCCGAGCGCGCTCTGTCCGCCGATCACGAGCAGATGACCGCGGGCGAGTTGCCGCAATGCGCGCAGCGCAAGGCTGCGGTGAGGAAGTTGCGTTTCGCGCGCCGATGGGCGCGAGCGCGGTGCCGCGGAAGAACCATCGGGTCGCCGTGGCGCATGGGGCGCCTTCTTGAGACGCGATATCGACCATTTCATATTCGGACCACTTTCGTACTCGCGGCAGCCTGCAGCGGTTGTAACGGCTCACCGCGTTGCTCCTGGCCATCGACGCTGCACATTGCGCGCCTGCGGCATTGAATCGCCGACCGCACTGTGCCAGCATCCGCAATCCGCGGCGGTCGCTTCGTCGATCCACCGCAAGAACAGCAGGAATAACGGCAATGTCGATCGGCTGGTTTCCGGGTCATATGGCGGCGGCGCGCAAAAAGGTCGCCGCGACGATGGCGAACGTCGATGTCGTAATCGAAGTGATCGATGCGCGACTGCCGGGCGCGAGCAGCAATCCAATGATCGAGCAATTGCGATTGCACCGGCAGCGCCCGTGCCTCAAGGTGCTCAATAAAGCGGACCTGGCCGACCCCGATGTGACAGCGCAGTGGCTGCAGTGGTTCGCTGCACCGAAGCCATCGAGTGGTCCGCACACCGCGGTCACTGCGATCGCGCTCTCGTGCAAGAAACCGGGCGACGCTTCGCGCGTGCCCCGCCTAGCCGCGAGCCTCGCGCCGCATCGCGGCACGGCGGAAAAGCCGGTGCGCATGATGGTGATGGGCATTCCCAACGTCGGCAAATCCACGCTCATCAACGCGCTGGTCAAGCGCAAGGTGACGCATACCGGCGACGAGCCCGCCATCACGCGCCAGCAGAGCCGGCACAAGCTCGCCGAGGGCTTGGAGCTCATCGACACGCCGGGATTGATGTGGCCGGCGATACGATACCCCAGCGATGGGCTCATGCTCGCTGCGAGCCATGCGATCGGGAGGAATGCGTACATCGACGAGGAGGTAGCCGTGTTCCTCGCCGACTTGCTGCTCGCACGCTACCCGGCTCTGCTCGAGGCGCGCTATGCCTGCAGGACGGAAGGCGTCGATGGCGTGGCAATCGTCGAGGCGATTGCGGCGAAGCGCGGCTTTCGCGTGCGCGGCGGGGCGCTCGACCTCGACAAGGCGGCGCTGGCGCTGCTGCAGGACTATCGCAGCGGTGCGCTGGGCCGCATCACGCTGGAAACGCCGCAGACGCGGGCAGCAATGATCGCCGCTTCGGCGCTGTCCGATGCCGCGTCGGACAGCGAGTGATGTCGCTCGCCGGCGACGCGAACCGGCATGCGGCGATCAGTTATGATGCGATCGCGATCAACTCTCGAATCGGCGTGCTCTCGCAATGGTGACCGTCGAAGACCTGAACCGCCGCAGCAGCGGCCATTTTCCGGCATTCCTCGGCATCCGCGTGACGCACGTGGAGCCCGGCGAAGTGCGCGCGGAGCTTGCCGTGACATCTTCGCTGATGGCGCCCAATGGATTTCTGCACGCGGCCGCTGTCGTTGCGCTGGCCGACACCGCATGCGGCTACGGGTGCATCGCCAGTCTTCCCGAAGGCGCTGCCGGCTTTACCACCGTGGAGCTCAAGTCCAATCACCTCGGCACGGCACGCAGCGGGATCATCGAATGCGTCGCACGGGCCACGCATCTCGGTCGCTCGACGCAGGTATGGGACGCCGTCGTCACGAGTCGTGAGACCGGCAAGCGGATTGCGCTGTTTCGCTGCACGCAGATGATTCTGCAGCCAGCGTAGCGGCCGCTACGCGGCATCGCCGGCTATCGCGCGCCACGCCTTGATGAAGAAGTCCGGGCCGCCAAAATTGCCGGATTTGAGCGCCAGTGCGAGCGGCGGCTCATCGAGGCTGCATGTCCAGGGCACGCCGGGGTCGATTTCCGGTCCGATCCGGAGACCCTTGATACCCAGCGCATTCACCACCGCTCCGGAGGTCTCGCCTCCGGCAACGATAAGTTGGCGCACGCCGGCCTGCACGAGGCCGAGCGCGACGGCGGACAGCGCCTGTTCCACCAGCGCGCCGGCACGTTCCGTGCCGAGTCTCGTCTGCACCTGTTTCACCTCGTCGGCGTTGGCCGTCGCGTAAATCAGCACCGGGCCGCGAACAATCCGGGGCTGCGCCCAATCGAGCGCGGCGCGCGCGACGTTCTCGCCCGCGGCGAGCCGCAGTGGATCGACCGCAAACGACGGAACGCCGGCAGCCACGGCGCGTTTCACCTGCGCTTGCGTTGCGTGCGAGCAGCTGCCGGAGATGACGGCGCGCAAGCCGTCGGTGCGCGGCAGAGCGCTTGCGGTGGCGACGGCGTTGAGCGCGCCGCTCGATCGAAAATTCTGCGGCAGGCCGAGCGCAATACCCGATGCCGCGGTGACGAGCGGCAGGGCAGCGCATGCCTTGCCGATCGCCATGAGATCGTCATTTGTCAGCGCATCGGCGATCGCGATCTCGACGCCAGTCGCTTCCAATGACTTCATGCGTTCGCGTATCGCGTCGGCGCCGTGCCGGACCACGTCGTAATCGATGAGGCCGACGTTGCGGCGCGTCTGCCGCTGCAGCACGCGCACGAGGTTGGAGTCGGTCATGGGCGTCAGCGGATGATCGCGCATGCCGCTTTCCGCGAGCGGCACATCGCCCACGAAAAGATGGCCCTTGTAAATCGTGCGGCGGTTCTCGGGAAAGGCCGGACATGCGATCGTGAAGCGTGTGTCGAGCGCGGCCATGAGCGCGTCGGCCACGGGTCCGATGTTTCCGTGGTCGGTGGAGTCGAATGTGGAGCAATATTTGAAATAGAACTGCCGGCAGCCAGCGCGCTGCAGCCACTTCAATGCGGCAAGAGAGGACTGAACCGCTTGCTCCACGGGCGCCGTACGCGACTTGAGAGCAATGACGATGGCGTCGACGTCGCGAGGCGCTCCGGCGGTGGGCGTGCCTATCATCTGCACCGTGCGCATGCCGGCTTTGACGAGCATGCCGGCGAGATCCGTCGCGCCGGTGAAGTCGTCTGCGATACAGCCGAGCAGCGGGGTCATGCCGCGTATCGTACCTGTACGCGCTCGCAATGCCTATCGGTTATTGGCCGGCACCGGCGCTTCTTTTGCAGGGCGTGGCGCGCTGTTTTTCAGCGCCTGCAGCACGCGCGCGCCGGCCCGCCCATCGACGGGCAATCCTGCCGATGCCTGGAATGCTTCTATCGCAGCGCGCGTGCGCGCGCCTATCAGACCATCGGGCTGGCCGATGTCGTAGCCGCGCGCGAGCAACAGCGTCTGAAGCTCGCGACGCTCGGCGCGCGAGATGCCGGGATCGTCCGTGGGCCATGGCGTGTGAAACGGTCCGCCGTCGCGCAGCCTGTCGGAGAGATGCGCGATGGCGAGCGCATAGGACTCCGCGTTGTTGTAGCTGTAGATCGCATCGAAGTTCCTGAACACCAGGAACGCGGGCCCGGCTGCGCCGGCAGGGAGCAGCAATGCAGCCGCGCCGGTGCCATCGAGCGGCGTTCCGTCGATACGTTTTATGCCGCGCTTCGTCCACTCGGAAAGCGGTCGGCGGTACGATCGGCCGGAGGGTCCTCCGTAGCTTTGCGGAATGCGCACCTCATAACCCCATCGCTCGCCGGTGATCCAGCCGGCACGCTTGAGAAAGTTGGCTGTCGAAGCGAGCGCATCCGGAACCGAGCTTACGATGTCCCGCCGTCCGTCGCCGTCGAAGTCGACCGCGAGGCGCTGGAACGTCGTCGGCATGAACTGCGTGTGGCCGAAAGCGCCGGCCCATGAGCCGACGAGCGCCGCCTGCGGCATGTCGCCGTCCTGCAGAATGCGCAGCGTGGCGAAGAGCTCGTTGCGGAAAAAGCGTTGACGCGCTCCGAAGCACGAGACGGTGGCGAGCGAGCGCACGAGCGGACGGCCGCCCAGCGACTTGCCGTAATCCGATTCGACGCCCCACACCGCGATGACCGTGTGCCGGTCGACGCCGTACTGCCGCTCGACGCCGGCCAGAACCTCACTCCACTGCGCGAGCTTGGCCTTGCCGTCGGCGATGCGCTCCTCGTCAGTGAGCGTTGCGAGGTAATCCCAGATCGGGATCACGAACTCGGGTTGGTTTTCCATCGCATCGATGACGCTTTGATCCGGCTCTACACCTGTGAGCGCCTGGTCGAAGGTCTGCGTGCGGATGCCGCGCGCCGCAGCGTCGGTGCGCAGCGTCGACAGGCATCCGTCGAAGCCGGCTGCGCAGGCCGCCCCTGCTGCTGCCATGAGCGATCCCGCAAGCGCTGCACGCAGCGCGGTGGAAACGCGGTTTGGTAGATGCACTCTCATCGTCCTCCTCGATGTGCTGCGGTCCTCATGATACAGAGCACGAGTCGTGCGCACGGGTCCACGGTCCGGGTACGGCGATTGCGGCCCGGGTGCGCACAGCATGGGAGAGCCGCATGGCGCAATGGTTGGCTCAGCGTGACGCAAACGTGAACGCAAACGGCCGGCGCATGCCGTCCCCGGCGGGCGACTGATGCCGCGCGTCGCCGCATCAGCGCCGCAGGATGCCGCACGCGTGGCGCCGCCCGTAGAGCCGATGCTGGCGAAGCTGTCCGACGCATTGCCCGAGGGCGGCGCCTTCCTCTTCGAGCCGAAGTGGGACGGCTTTCGCGCCATCGTCTTTCGCAGCGCCACCGACGTTTACATCCAGAGCCGCGACGGAAGACCGTTCGATCGTTACTTTCCCGATTTGCACGAGGCCTTGCGCACCCGCCTTCCTGCACCCTGCGTGCTGGACGGCGAGATCGTCATCGCCACGTCGCACGGTCTCGATTTCGACGCGCTGCAATTACGCCTGCATCCCGCGGCGTCCCGCGTCGCCAAGCTGGCTCGCGAAGCGCCCGCGTCGTTCGTGGCGTTCGATCTGCTCGCGGTCGAAGGCCGCGACATCATGCGATTGCCGCAGCGGGAGCGGCGGGCTCGGCTGGAGACCCTGCTCGCGGACGTCGGTCCTCCCGTGTATCTCACGCCCATGACCCGAGATCGCGACATCGCGGCGCAATGGCTGCAGCATTTCGAAGGCGCCGGGCTGGACGGCGTCATTGCGAAGTTCGAGGACGCGGCATATCAGCCCGGCAAGCGCGCCATGATCAAGGTTAAGCATGCGCGCACGGCAGAGTGCGTCGTCGCCGGCTTTCGTCGCTACAAGGACACCGATGCCGTCGGATCGCTGCTGCTCGGCCTGTACGACGATCGCGGCGTGCTGCACCACGTCGGTGTCACGTCCTCGTTCACCATGGCAATGCGCAAGGCGCTTGCCGCCGAGCTTGCGCCGCTGCGCGAGAATGCGCTGGCGCACCATCCCTGGCGAAATTGGGCCGATGCGGATGCCGATGCGACCACGCGCATGCCGGGCGGGCAGAGCCGCTGGAGCGCCGGAAAAGACCTTTCGTGGGAACCGCTGCGCATCGAGCGCGTGTGCGAAGTGAAGTACGACCACCTGCAAGGCGATCGCTTCCGTCACGCGGCGACTTTCGTGCGCTGGCGGCCCGACAAGCTGCCGCGCGATTGCCGTTACGATCAGCTGGAAGTCACGGCGCCTTACGAGCTCGAGAAGGTTTTCGGCGCGACGCGCTCCGCGCGGTGACCTCGGGTACATCGTCGGTTTCGAGCGCTTCCTGCGGCGGGCGCACTCCCTCCGGCACATGCTGCAGGTTGATGCGGACGCGCGTCCAGGTCGACGAGGCGCCACGCATTGCGTCCACCAGAACGTCTGCCGGTTCGAGGTATTCCGCTGCAGCGGGATGACGAGCGCGCCAGCGCTCGTAGCCGGCGAGCGCGTCCGCTTTGCGGCGTGCACGCGCCACTTCGATCAGCGCATGCTTTGCCGCACGGCGCCGCGAAGGCTGCACGCGGGGCGGCTCACCGGGGGCTTTCCGGTACTGCGGCGGCCACGGCGCGTCGCCCATCCCCGCGCGCTCGTGGCGCGCCGCGAGCTCGAGCAGGCTTGCGAGCGACCCGGCGTGGTGGTCGATGTGCGCATGGCGGTCGCCTATCCGGGCGTATCGCGCGGGCATCGTTGCCACAGTGAAATCGCCCGGTTCACAGGCGTCCAGCTCCTCCCAAGTGAGCGGTGCGGAAACATGCGCGCCGTCGGTAGGGCGCACGGAATACGCCGCCGCCATCGTGCGATCTTTCGCGTTCTGGTTGTAGTCCACGAACACCCCATGCCGCTCTTCCTTCCACCACGCGCTCGTCGCGAGCGAGGGGGCGCGGCGCTCGACTTCACGTGCAAGCGCAAGCGCGGCACGGCGTACCTCATCGAAGGCCCAGCGCCGTTCGATGCGCACGTAGATATGCAGTCCGCGCTTGCCCGAAGTCTTGGGCCAGCCGGTGAGTCCGTGATCGCGCAGCGTCGCCTCCGCGACATGAGCCACTTCGCGGATCTGCCGCCACGCCACGCCGGGCACCGGATCCAGATCGACGCGCAATTCGTCGGGATGATCCAGATCGTCGGCGCGCACCGGATGCGGATGGAGCTCGAGGCACGCGAGATTCGCCATCCAGGCGAGCGCGGCGGCATCGCGCGGCACGACTTCCTCGGCGCTGCGGCCCGAAGGGAAGCGCAGCGCGACGGTCTCCACCCAGGCGGGCCGCGATGCGGGCGCGCGCTTCTGAAAGAAAAACTCGCCGTCGATGCCGTCGGGATAACGCACCAGCATATTCGGTCGACCACCTGCGCCGCACAGCGCGCCGTCGGCCACCGCGAGGTAATAGCGCACGAGATCGAGCTTGGTGTAGCGAGGTCCCGGGAACAGCACCTTGCGGGGATTCGAGATCGCGATTTCGCGATTCGCGACGACGATGACTTCCTGTTCGGCGGCTTTCGGCATGGCGGCGTGCTTGCCCTCGCAGAGGATGCAAGGACCAAGCCCGCAATGCTCGGCTATGATAGCGGCGATATCGATTCACCGAGTATTGCGCATGTCAGCCGTTCCGCAAGAAAAAACCACAGCAGCGCTTGCCGAGTGGGCTTCGGCATTCAGGCTGGACCAGGCCCCCGATGTGGTAGTCGATCGCATGAAGGCGCTGGTGCTCGATTTTCTGCGCGTCGTCGCCGTTGGCGCGCGATTGCCATGGAGCCAGTCGGCGCGCCGGGTTGCGCTCGCGCTCGGCGGCAAAGCGGCGAGCACCGTGCTGCTCACGGGAGACCGCCTCGATGCCGCACGCGCCGCGTTCGTGAACGGCGCCTATGCTCACGCGTGCGATCTGGACGACACGCATGTCGGGTCGATGCATCATCCCGGCGCTTCCGTGCTGCCTGCAGCGCTGGCGGTCGCCGAGCAGTCGAACGCTGACGGCCGCGCATTCCTGGAGGCGGCGATCTGCGGCTACGAGGCATCGCTGCGTATCGGCCTAGCCGTGCAGCCGTCGATGTTTCACCGCGGCTTCATGTCCACACCGACGTGCGGCGCGCTCGGCGCTGCGCTTGCAGTCGGCAAGCTGCTCGGGTTCGGCGCGGACAATTTCGCCGGCGCGCTCGGCGTGGCATCGAGCTATGCGGGCGGGCTGGCGCAGTTCTACAAGTCCGGGTCGGCGGTCAAGCGCATCAACGGCGCGAAAGCCGCGGAATCGGGCGTGATGGCCGCGCTCCTGACGCAGTCCGGCATGGGCGGGCCGCGCGACATATTGGAGGGCGAGTCCGGATTTTTTCGTGCGTTCGCCGACCGTCATGACGCAACTCAGGTGACGGGCGACCTCGGCACGGGGTACCGCCTCATGCAAGTGAGCACCAAGGTACATGCAGGCGCCGGCCGGCTGCAGGCGGCAGTCGATGCGGGCCTTGCGCTGGGTGCGCGCCACGCGCTGCGTCCCGAAACCATCGGAGCGGTTGTCGTCGGCATACCGCAAGTCATTGCAGGCAAGCTTACCCAAGCCGATCCGCCGGATCTTCAAAGCGCGCAGTTGAGCGTGCCCTTCGCGGTGGCGATAGGACTTACGCTGGGTCGTACGCGGGGTCCCTCGGCGGCGTTGCGCCGCGAGGATTACGAAGCTGCGCTCGCCTCGCCGCCGATCAGGGCGCTCTCGACTCGCGTGCGGTGCGTCGTCGATGCGGAAGTGGAGGCGGGTACGACCGCGGAAGAGGTCCCGGCTTGGGTGCAGGCGGAATTGGAAGGAGGCGCTGTGGTCACCGAGCGCGTTCCGCATCCACGCGGCAGCCCGAGCCGGCGCATGGCATGGGAAGAGTTGCAAAGCCTTTTTGCCGACAGCGTCGGCGATGCGATCGATGACGAGCGGTTGCAAGAGGTCATGCAGCTAGTGTCTGCGCTCGATACGGGAGTGCAGGTCAACGCGATCACCAAAGCGTATCAGGCGCGGCCGGGCTGGGTGCAGTGAATCGCTGATCGTAACAGGGTCACGTCCTGCAGCTTTCGGGCGCGCAATGCGTTCCGCCGGCGGCCGCCCAGCGACTGCCGGACTGTTATGCCGCAGCCCGGATCACGGGGTTGCGCAGCACCCCGATGTCCTTTTGCAGGATCTCGCACACGTCTCCATGCTTGAGATCGGGCAGCGTCGCCTTGTCCGTCCCGAGCCAGATGACATCGCCCGGCCACAGCGTCATGTACTTGGAGATTTCGGCGATGTAATGCTGTGCCGAGAAGATCATCTTGCTCGTGTGATACTCCGCCGCCGGCTCGCCGTTTACGCGTATCGAAATGGTGAGGTCCATCGGGTCGAGGCCCGTGGTGATGAACGGTCCCATGGGCTTGAACGTGTCGCAGTTCTTCGCCCGCCAGAGCGTGCGGTCCGATGCCTGCCAGCCGCGCTCGCTCACGTCGTTGCCCAGCGTGTAGCCCAGCACGCATGACAATGCGTCGGCTTCGGAGAGGTTGCGTGCCTTCTTGCCGATCACCGCGACGAGCTCGCCTTCGTACTGTACCGGACCCGGTGAATCGGCCGGAATGACGATGGTCTCCTCGGTTGCGATCAGCGCGTTTACCGAGCGGTAGCCGACGTCAGCTTTGGCGGGCGGCTTGGTGTTCGTGCCCTTGCGCTTGTTGCCCCACTCGAGGTGCTCCAGGTAATTGAGCCCCGCGCAGTAGAAGTTGCCCGGTATGCAGGGCACGAGCGTCTTAAGCGCAGGCAGCGGATACCGCCGGCCGGTGCGGTTGTACGTGTCCCAGGGCGCGGCATCGATCTCCTCGACGCTGTCGCCCTCCACGATGCCGAAAAATATGCGGCCCCGTTGATCGAATCGTCCGAATTTCATGCGCTGCTCCTTGAGCATGTTGTCATGACGGAGAAGCAGAAGCGCGTCGCCCGCTCCTCACTCCTGACTCCTCACGCCTCACCGCGAAGCGTCAGAACATCATTTGCCCGCCGTTCACCTGTATCGTCTGTCCGTTGATGAAGCTCGCACCGGGGCCGCAGAGAAAACGCACCGCGCTCGCGATCTCTTCGGGCTCGCCCGCGCGCCCCAGCGGTATCGTATCCTTCGGATCGGCGCGCGGCGCGCGACCCGGCGCGCGAGGAGTATTCATTTGTCCCGGCGCGATGCAGTTCGCGCGTATGCCATGCTCTCCGAATTCGCGCGCGATGCCGCGCGTCAAGCCGACCATGCCGTGCTTGGCGACCGATCCGTGGACACGACGCTTTGCACCGGAAAGCGACACCATGCCGGCTAGCGTGACGATGCTGCCGCCGCCCGCCTTGATCATGTGCGGTATGCAGGCCTGCGTGCAGTAGAAGGAGCCGTCGAGCGAGATGCCCATGATCGTGCGCCACTCGCCGTACGAAATATCGAGATACGGCGTTTCCTTGCGCACCGAGGCATTCAGCACGAGGATGTCGAGCCGGCCCCATTGGTCGATGATGCCGTCGACCATCGCGCGCACTCCTTTGGCATCCGAAACATCCGCCATGAATACCTCGGCATCGCCGCCGGCATCGCGGATTTCCCGCACCACGGCTGTCGCGGCATCGCGCGATTGCCGAGTGTTGACTGCAATCGCTGCACCGCCTGCGGCAAGCGCGAGCGCCGTCGCCCTGCCTATGTTTCGTCCCGCGCCGGTGACGAGTGCGACCTTGCCGGCCAGCTCACGCGCGCCGTTGTCGTTCTGCGCTGCCATGGCGCTTTTCTCCCTGATGTTCGACGAGCGGCAAGGATAGCGTAAAACGACAGTCGATGCGCCGGCGGGCGCCGTGCTTTGCGCCGCGCGTCATGTCGGTTACGATGCGCGGCTTGCTGTCATAACGAAGAGGAGGGACGATGAAACGTATCCATTTCTATGCCGCTGTCGTTGCGCTTGGCGTGAGCGCAGCCTGCGCCGCCGCTTACCCGGAAAAGCCGATACGCGTCATCGTGCCCACGCCTGCGGGCGGTACACCGGACGTGGTCGCGCGCATGGTGACGCCCGGGCTCGCAAGCGCGCTCGGCCAGCAGATGGTGGTCGACAATCGCGGCGGGGCCGGAGGCCTCATCGGTGCGGAGCTCGCGGCACGCGCGACGCCGGACGGCTACACGCTTCTCCTCAGCAGCCCCGGGCCGCTCACCATCCTGCCGCACCTGCAGCAGAAGATCGCCTACGATCCGCAAAAGGACTTCGCGCCGATAGGACTTATTTCGGTTGGCCCGTTTCTGCTCATCACGCATCCCTCGGTGCCGGCGAAAACGGTGAAGGAGCTCATTGCGCTGGCGAAGGCGCAGCCCAACAAGCTCAACTATGCGTCTGCCGGCAACGGTGCGGCGAACCACCTTGCGATGGAGCTTTTCAAGAGCATGGCCGGGGTGCAGATCAACCACGTGCCGTATAAAGGCGCACCGCAGGCGGTAACCGATGTGCTCGCCGGTCACATGAACATGATGTTCAATTCCATCGCGCCGGTGATTCAGCACATTCATGCGGGACGCATACGGGTGCTTGGCATAGGCGGCACCAAGCGCTCGCCGCAACTGCCCGAGGTGCCGACGATCAGCGAAGCCGGCGTGCCGGGCTACGAAGCGGTGAGCTGGTTCGGATTGCTCGCCCCGGCCCATACGCCCAAGCCTATCGTCATGCAACTCAACCAGGTGCTGACGAAGGTCGTGCAGCGTCCGGAAACGCGCACGCAGTTCGAGACGCAGGGGGCCGACCCGGTGGGCAGCAGCCCGGAAGAGTTCGGCGCGCTGATACGCCGCGAATCGCAGCGTTACGCGAAAGTGGTGAAAAGCTCCGGCGCCAAGGTCGACTAGCGCGGCGACTCGTGTGCCGGCACGCGAGCGCGCCGGCGCGGCGGTAGATGAATCCCGACGAAAGCGCCGGGCAGCGTCGACAGTATCGTGATGCAGCGATAAGCGAGAAAAGCCGTAGCGTACGGTGCGCCGGTATGGACCGGCTCCAAGATGAGCGCGACATTGGCAAACGCCGCCTCGCCGATGCCGAGTCCGCCGGGGGTAAAAGGCAGATTGTTCGCCATCAGTGCGAGTGTGCAGGCGAGCGCCTGCTGCATCCACGGCAGCGCATCTATGCCCATCGCGTGCATCACGAGCAGCAGTCCGATCACATCGAGCACGCATATCACCATGGAGAGCAGCAGGCCGGTCGCGATTGCGCGCTGTGCCCGGCGGTAAGTCGCTATCGCGGTATTGAGCTCGCGCATCGACTTGGAAAGCGTTGCGCGCCAGCTGCGCGCGGACGGCGGTACGCGGCGCGCGAGCAGCTTGGTGATGCGCGGCAGCGCGTATGCGCCCAAGATGAGAACGAGCACGGTGATCAGCAGCGCGGCGCCGATCGGCGCTGGTATATGACGCGGATGGGCGAGCGCAACGATGGCGGAAACGACCAGCAGGCCGGCGAGTCCCAGGACCCGGTCCATCAAGATCGAGAGAAGCCCGGTCGACGCGCGGCCGTGCGCGGCACGCAGCATGTAGCCCGATCTCAGCAGCTCTCCGCCGAGCGCACCCGGCAGAAAGGCGCTGAAGAAGCTGCTCGCGAGAACGACTCGAAGCGTCGATTTTCCCGGCAGCCGGATGTCCTGTATGCGAAGCAGCACATGCCAGCGCAGAGCGGCCACGAGGAGGGTGCCGAAGAGGACCGGCAGTGCGCCGAGCAGCCACAACGGATGCCGCAATGCACCGGCGAGCACGTCCAAGTCCAGCAGGTCGGCCCACAGCAGCAGGCCGATCAGGGCAAGTCCTATCGCGAGCCGCAGTGCCATACGCCGTCCCGGGAGCAAATCCGGTAACGGAGCAAACTTCGCACCGGGCTTAAGCCGGATCTGCCGCGGCGCTCACACCTGCGTGACGAATTTGGTCACGAGGTAACCGTCGAACGTCTCCGTGCCGCCTTCGCTGCCGATGCCGCTTTCCTTCACTCCACCGAAGGGCGTCTCGGCGAGCGCGCTGCCGAAGTGATTGATGTTCACCATGCCGGCTTCGAGCGCGTTTGCCGCCATGGTTGCGCGCTTGAGCGATTCGGTGAACACGTAGGACGAGAGCCCGTAGGGCAGGCTGTTCGCGCGCCGGAATGCCTCTTCGGGATCGTCGAAGCGTACCAGCGGCGCTATCGGCCCGAACGGCTCGTCGGTCATGAGCTTTGCGCGCTCGGTGAGCCCCGTCACCACGGTCGGCTGGAAGAAGTTGCCTGTGCTGCCCATGCGGCCGCCGCCGGTGATGATCTCGCCGCCGTTCACGCGCGCATCGGCCACGAATGCTTCCATAGCGGCAACCCGGCGCGTATGCGCGAGCGGTCCCATTTGCGTGCCGGTTTCGAGACCATTGCCGACCTTCGTCGAGGAGATGGTCGCGACGAAGCGTTCGGCGAAGCGGTCGTAGATCTTGCTCTGGATGAAAAAGCGCGACGGCGAGACGCATACCTGTCCGGCGTTGCGCAGCTTGAGCTTCGCCAGCATGCTCGCGGCATCGTCGACGTTCGCGTCGTCGAAGACGATGGCCGGCGAATGGCCGCCCAACTCCCACGTGCCGCGCTTCATGTGCGCGCCCGCGAGCGCTGCGAGCTGCTTGCCGACCGGTATCGAGCCCGTGAATGACACTTTACGGACTATCGGCGACTTGATGAGGTATTCGGAGATTTCGGCAGGCACGCCCCATACGATGTTGAGGCAGCCCGCCGGAAGGCCTGCGTCGTGAAACAGGCGCGCGAGCGCGACGACCGCGCTCGGGGCGGTCTCCGGCCCCTTGAGTATGAGCGTGCAACCGGCGCCGAGCGCCGCAACCATTTTCCGTATCGCCTGGTTGAACGGGAAATTCCACGGCGTGAAGGCGGCGCACACGCCGACCGGCTCCCGGATCACGAACTGCCGCACGTCGCTGCGGCGCGGCGGAATGACGCGGCCGTAAATGCGCCTGCATTCTTCGGCGTGCCAGTCGGCATGCTCCGCGCAGATCTGCACTTCGCCCACCGATTCCGCGAGCGGCTTGCCCTGGTCGAGCGTGATGTTGCGTCCTATCGCTTCGGCGCGCTCCCGCGCGAGCGTCGCCACCTTGCGCAATATCGCTGAGCGTTCCAGCGGCGAGTTTTTTTTCCAGCTTTCGAACGCACGCTGCGCGGCCGCGAGCGCGCGGTCGAGGTCCTCGCGCGTGGCATGCGGAAGCTGGGCGAGTATTTCGCCGGTCGCGGGATTGTAGACGGGCTCGGTCTTGCGCCCTTCGGCCTCGATGAATGCCCCGTCGATGTATAAGGCTAGCTTTTCGTACATGGCTCCTCGTCGCTGGTGTGCGCGGAACGCTCTGATGTCCGCTCCGGTGATTGGTGTTGCGATAGCGCGTGCACCGGCGCGATGTCCGACGCATGGGCAAAGCGCGGCTCAGTATACGTGAGCGCATCGCGCATTGACTACCGGGCGGGGGCGCGTGGCCGGCTTACTTTTGCGGTTCCGATCCCGCCTTGGTCGAGAGCGACATCACGGCACCCGAGCCCATCAGCAGCGCATTGATGACGAACACCGGCCAGATGCCGAACGCCGAACCGACCGCGCCGAACACCATGGGCCCGAACACCCGCACCGAGTTGTTCGCCGTGAGCCGTACGCCGAGGGTCTGCCCCGAGCGTCCTTCCGCGGAACGGGAGAACATGAGTATCACGGTGAGCGGCGTGCCGAGCCCCATGCCGAGCCCGAAGATAAAGGACACGGCCATCAACGCGAGCGAGTTTTCGAAGAGCGGCATCAGGCCGAAGCCTATGGCGCCCGCGCAGAACGAGTACGCGAGCAGCTTGTCTGCCGGCATGGTTTTCACCAGACGCGCGAGGAATATGCGCACCACGAACGCCGCTGCGGCAAAGCTCGCGAGCACGGAGCCGATCGCCGTCGCGGACAAGCCGATGGCATGTCCGTAAATGGGGACGTAGAACTGAAACACGTCGGTGCCGAGCTGCACCAGGCTGCTCGTCGCAAGCATCAGGATCACGTCGCGATCGAGCAGCGTGCTGCCCGACTTCGCGGCCGGCCTGTCCTTGCGGGCGCCGGGGAATATCCGTCCTCGGGCCAGCACCAGTATCAGTGCAGTAAGCGAGAGCGCGACGGCCGACAGACAGGCATTCGCGTGACCGAAGTGGTCTATCGAGAATCCGGCCACGAGCGGCCCGACGAAGTTGGTCACCGCACCTACGAGGCTGAAGTTGCTGAAATTGCGCGCGCGCTCGTCGGCCTTGCTCAAGGTGCCGATCAGGTTCTGCAAGGTCACGTGGAAAAACGCGAGCGCAAGTCCGCTCAGCGCAGCGGCGAGGTACATCACCGGGACGATGCGGAAGAAGTACGGCAGCAGCATCGCAAGCGTCCCTATTCCCGAGCCTATGAGCAGCAGGTCTTTAGCGGGATAGCGATCATTGGCCGCGCCTATCGGCCACGAGAGCAGCAGCGGAAAGAGATAGAACATCCCGCCCAACACGCCTACCGCCGATGAAGGGGCGCCGAGATCGAGCGCGTACAGCGTGAGCACGATGCGCGCGGCATTCAAGCCGACGAAATTGAAAAAGCACAGAGTCAGCGCGAGTAATATCGGCACGCGGTGGACTTCGGTTGTCGTTGATCGGAGTGAGCCGCTCCGGCGTGACGGCAGCATGCCGAACGCGGGCGTTGAACTGCGGCGCGGGCCCCGATTATAACCGCGCGGAGCACATGCCGCAGATAATTGGTTCCTTGCGAGCGACGGTCAGCGTGGTCACGCGTCGTTCTGATGGTCCACAATGTTGATCGGCCGAGCGTGGGTCCGCGGGGCGCGAGCGCCTTCGCTATCCCGCGATCGATGTCCGTCCATGCCGCAGCGCGTGGATCGAACGACAAGGACAGTGCTGCCCTCGGGGCGGTTTGCCGGCGGAAATGATGCCGAGCGCACGTTGCGCCGCGTTCGCGAAGTGATGACCAAGCTGCCGGCCGCCGCCGTGATAGCCTATGCGCATTGCGCTGCATCTCAACGCGTGCGGCTGCGCACGTTCCGGCGGCTGCGATGTCCAACCGGCATATCACCTGTTCACCATCGGGAGGTTCCTATGTCCACTGCAACAAACACCGCGCGCAGCGTGCGCCGACTCATACGTGCGATACACGCATCCGATGGCGCCGGCGTCAAGCTGCGCCGCAGCCTGGGACAGAGCAACGATGCGCGCGTCGATCCCTTTCTCATGCTCGACGAGTTTTCCACCGACAATCCCGACGACTACATCGCCGGATTTCCCGCGCATCCGCATCGGGGCTTCGAGACGGTCACGTACATGCTCGAGGGCCATATGCAGCACAAGGATCACCTGGGCAACACCGGTGATCTGACACCGGGCAGCGTGCAATGGATGACCGCCGGCCGTGGCATCATCCACTCCGAAATGCCGCAACAGCTCGAAGGACGCATGCGCGGGTTTCAACTGTGGATCAATCTGCCGGCGCGCGAAAAGATGAAGCCGGCGGGCTATCGCGACATACCGCCTTCCGACATTCCGACGGTCGCACTGCCCCGGGGCGGGACGGCGAAGATCATCGCCGGAGTGCTCGATGTCGATGGGCAGGCGACGCACGGCCCCGTGCAGGGCATATCGACAGAGCCGCAATTTCTCGACGTGGCGCTGCCGGCGCGCGGGACGTTCACGCATACGTTGCCTGCCGCGCATAGCGCTTTCATCTATGTGTACGAAGGATCGGCCGCGATCGGTCCCGAGCTGCGCACCGTGAATGCCCACGAGGGCGCGGTGCTGTCCGAGGGCGGCAGCGTGACGGCTGTGGCCGGCGACCAGGACGCGAGATTCCTGCTGCTCGCCGCCAAACCGTTGCGCGAGCCCGTCGTTCAATACGGGCCGTTCGTCATGAACACCCGTGAAGAAATCGAGCAGGCCATCCGCGATTACCAGACCGGCGAATTCGCCAAGGCGTGATCCGCATCGCTGCATACGGGCGGCTCTGCTAACATGCCGGTGCTTGGACGCTGCCGTCAAAAGAGGAAGCAGCAGTAGTAGTACTACGCTAAAGTTCCACGCACTCCGAGGAGGAGCCGGCAGCGTTCAAGCACCCGTCTTCGGTTCGGATGCAGCGCTTCGGTGGCGATGACGCGCGGCATATCGGCGCTCCGGGTGGGATGCGCAGCTCTCGTCAAAAAAATGGCAGCGCACGCGGCGCTGCCATGTCGCGGAAGCGGCCGGCGATCAGCCGAGATCGATCGGCACGAAGGTCTTCATGTTGTCCCGCTGCACGAGCACCGCAACGTGCTTTCCGGATTTCGACAGCAGGCTCTTCAGCTGTTCCGCGGAATTTACCGGCGTGCCGTTGAGCGACAGTATCACGTCGCCGGGCTGCAACCCCGCGCGGGCGGCCGGCCCGCTCACCTGCTCGACAACGAGACCGGATTTCACTCCGAGCTCGCGCTGCTCGTCGCCCTGCAGCGGGCGCACTGCGACACCGAGCTTTCCTTGGCTCGCATCGGTCGTGGTTGCGGACGCCATCTTGGCCGTCTTCAACTCGCCCACGGCGACGTCGAGGTTGCGCGGGCTGCCTTTGCGGACCACTTCGATGGTGACGTGCTTGCCCGGTGTGGTCGCTGCAACGAGCGGCGGCAGCTGGCTGGAGCTCGTAATCGGCGTATCGCCATAGCGCGTGATCACGTCGCCCGGCTCTATGCCGGCCTTCGCGGCCGGACTGTTCTTCTCCACCGAGCTCACGAGCGCGCCGCCCGGTTGCTTGAGCCCGAAGGAGTCGGCGAGTGCCTGGTTCACATCCTGTATGGTTACGCCGAGCTGACCGCGCGTGACGGTCCCATGCTTGAGCAGCTGGTCTTTCACCTGCACCGCGACATCGATGGGCACGGCGAACGAGAGGCCCTGATAGCCGCCTGAGCGGCTGTAGATCTGCGAGTTGATACCCACGACTTCACCGCGCATGTTGAACAGCGGTCCGCCCGAGTTGCCCGGATTCACCGCGACGTCGGTCTGCAGGAACGGCACGTAGGTTTCGTCCGGCAGCGTGCGAGCCTTCGCGCTGACGATGCCCGACGTCACCGTGTTCTCGAAGCCGTACGGCGAGCCGATCGCGACGACCCATTCGCCGACCTTGACGTTCTGCGCGTTTCCGAGCTTTACCGTCGGCAGGTTTTGCGCGTCGATCTTGATCAGCGCGACGTCGGTCGGCCGGTCGACGCCGATCACCTTGGCGCGGAACTCGCGCTTGTCGGTGAGCTTCACCGTCACTTCGCTCGCATCCGCGACGACGTGTGCATTGGTGAGGATCAAACCATCGGGGCTCACGATGAAGCCGGACCCCAGGCCGTGCGTGGGCAGCGGATTGCTCGGCGCCGGCATGCCGAAGCGGCGGAAGAACTGAAAGAACGGATCGTTCGGATCGATTCCTTGCGTGCCTTCGAATCCCGTCTTCTCCGCTTTCTGCGTGACCGTGATGTTCACGACCGCGGGTCCGTTCGCTTCGACCAGACCGGTGAAATCCGGCAGCGCAGCCGCCGTGTTGACGTTGGCCGGTGCGACCGGGACTTGAGCGGCTGCAGTGGTTGCATTCGCCCGGTTGATCACCGAGTTCTGCACCAGCGGATATCCGCTTGCAAGCGCTGCGACCAGTGCAGCGGCGATCGCGCTGCGTTTCAATACTTGCTCTTTCATGCGTCTCTCCTCTGCTCATCAGTCGAGCCGGTTGGCTCATGACGCTCATGGTAGGGACGCAGAATTAAAGCTCGCTTAAGACGCCGCCTTCAGCGATTGCGTTTCGTCGACACGTGGAAATTCCACTGTTACCGCGAGTCCGCCGCCAGGGCTCGCATCGGCAAGCGATACAGTCGCGCCGTGGCGGGACGCGATTTCGCGCACGATGGCAAGGCCCAGTCCGCTGCCGGTGCCGACGCTGCCGGCGTGCCGGTAGAACCGGTCGAACACGCGTTGCCGCGCCTCCTCCGGTATGCCCGGTCCGGTGTCTGCGACCATCAGCCGCACGCGAGCGCCGATGGCATCGGTTTTCACTTCCACGCTGCCGCCAGCGGGCGTGTAGCGCACCGCGTTGTCCACCAGATTGCCGATGAGCACGTGCAACGCCTCCGCGTCGCCGTCCACCATCGCGCGCACGTCGGCAGTCAAGCCGAGCTCTACGTCTTTGCTGTCTGCAATGGCGGCCTGCTCCGCCACGACGCTCCGCGCGACGTCGGCGAGATCCAAAGTGTGATGCGCGTGCTCCCGCGCGTGCGGCTCGTTCCGGGCAAGCGTGAGCAGTTGATGCACGAGACGCGTCGCGCGCTCTATGCCGCCCTTCAATGCGGCGCACGCTGCGGCCCGTTGCTCGCCGTCCCGCGCACGTTCGGCGAGCTCCGCTTGCAGCGCGATCGCCGTAAGCGGCGTGCGCAGCTCGTGCGCGGCGTCTGCAATGAAAGCACGCTCGTGCTCGGCTGCGTCCCTGAGACGGCCCAGCAGGCCATTCAGCGCATCGACGAGCGGCTGCACTTCGTCCGGCAGATCGCGCTTGGGCAGCGGCTGCAGCGCGCGCGCCGACATGGCGCCCACTTCGCTCGCTACTTCCTGCAGCGGCCGCAAGCCCTGTCCGACGACGATCCACACCAGTGCGCCGAGCGCGGGCAGCAGCAACAACAGCGGGGCGATCGTGCGGAGCGCGGTGTGCGCCGCGAGCTGATGTCGGGCGTCGGTCTGCTGCGACACCTGCACGATGTAGTTGCCGACGAGGCCGGTGTACACCCGCCAGCTGCCTTGCGGCGTGGCGACGTCGGAATAGCCGACGTCGGGACTCAACGGCGGCGAGTACGGATCGGAGAGATACAGCGGAAAGCCGGCGCGGTCCCAGATCTGTATCACCGTGATGCTGCGCGCATCGCCCACGCGAGGCGTCGGCACGGCGTTGAGGCCTTCGTTCGGAAACGCATGCGCGATCTGCTGCAGCTGATAGTCGAACAGGGCATTCGCTTCAGCGCGCGCCTGCCGGTACACCGCGAATGCCGCGATCGCGGTGGCGGTGAGCAGCGCGGCGAGCAACCACAGAAGCAGCCGCTGGCGTATCGAATGGATCATCGTGAGGCGGTCTTGGGCACCATGTAACCCACGCCACGCACGTTCTTGATGAACTGCGAACCGAGCTTGCGGCGCAGGGAATGTATGTAGACCTCGACGGTGTTGCTTTCGACTTCCTGTCCCCAGCCGTACAGTTTTTCTTCGAGCTGCGCGCGCGAGAGAACCGCTCCCGGTCGGGCAATCAGCGCTTCGAGGAGCGCATATTCGCGTGCGGAGAGCGTCACCGGTTCGCCGTTGCGTGTCACGGCACGAGTGGAAGGATCCAGGGTCACGTCGCCGACCCGCACGATCGGCTCGGCGCGGCCCGCTTCGCGGCGCAAGAGCGCGCGCATGCGCGCGGCGAGCTCGGCAAGGCTGAAAGGCTTCACGAGGTAATCGTCCGCGCCAGCGTCCAGTCCCTGCACGCGATCGGCTATCGCATCGCGCGCAGTGAGCACCAGGACCGGCACGCGGTTGCCGCGCGCGCGCAATCCCCGCAGAAGCGTGAGTCCGTCCTTGTGCGGCAAGCCAAGATCGAGGAGCACCAGCTCGTGCGCCGGATCGGCAAGCGCCGCCTCGGCGGCGCGTCCGTCGCGCACCCAGTCCACGACATAGCCGTCCTCGCCCAGCCCTTGCTGCAGGCTTGCGCCTATCATCGGATCGTCTTCGATCAGCAGTACTCGCATTGCGCGTCCATTGCCGGCGCAGCGTGCGCCGCCTTCGAGCGTTCAGGATAAAGCGCGAGACTTAACGGAGAATTAAGACTCGCGCGCGCCGCCGCGTAAATCCATTATCATCCATGCTGCATCGATAAAAGCGCTCGCCACATGCGAAGCGTGCCTGGAGGAGGATTCGATGACGCACCCGCTCGACATACACGCCGGCGGCCGGGAAATTCCTGCGCCTGCCGACTTTCGCTGGCCCGGCGGACACAGGATAGCAGTGTTCCTGCGTGTCTCGTTCGAATGGTGGTCCGACGGCAAGGCGCCCGGCATAGGGCCCATGGGCAATCCGCTGAAAGGGGGCGTTCCGGACTTGAATGCGGTGGGATGGGCCGAGTACGGACACCGGCGTGGCATCCACCGCATCCTCGACGTGCTGAAGCGCCAAGGGGTGCGTGCGACGATCAACGTGAGCGGCATCCTCGCCGAGCGCTATCCCGAGATCGTGCGGCGCATGAACGACGAGGGTCATGACGTCGTCGCGCATTCGTACACGATGGATGTCATTCCGGTCTATCTCGACGAAGAGGCGGAGCGCGCCAACATCGTGCGCACCACCGAGCTGCTGGAGCGCGCGACAGGCGCAAGGCCGAAAGGCTGGATCAGCCCGCGCAGCACCCCGGGCCTCAACACGCCGCGGCTCCTCGCAGAAGCGGGATACGAATGGCATGGGGACACGTTGAACGACGATCTGCCGTATCTCGTGGAATACGGCGACCGCTCGATCGTCGCGTTTCCGAACAACACCGAGGTCAACGATCTTCCGCTCTACATGCGATACGGGAATTCGCCGCGCGTCATGCTCGAGATCTTCGAAGATTGGCTGCAGTGCGCCCGGGAGCGCGAGACCGGCGCAGTGCGCATGGATCCCGCCATACACGCCCATGTTTTCGGGAGACCTCTCGGCATGTCCGTGTACGAGCGCATCATCGAAGTCGCAAAGAGCGCGCACGACGTGTGGCTCGGGACACGCTCGGAAGCGGCGACGCATCTTCGCAAAGTGCTCGGACGGTAAGGAGGCGATTATGAAATTGCGCGCCGCGCTTTCCGCCGCCGTAGCGGTATTCGTCATGGTCACGCGGTGTATTGCGCAAACCTATCGGTCAAAGCCGATACGGGTCATCGTGCCGTTCGCGCCAGGGCGGCGCTTCGGCTCTCGGCGAGGGGGTTGCAGTTGGGGCGGAGACGAAGCGCGGCCGCCTGGATGGTATCGACGGCTTGCAACCGCGGTTTGCCGCTGCGCATGTGCTGCGGTGCTTGCGATGGCGGCGCCGTGTATTGCGCAGACCTATCCGTCAAAGCCGATACGGGTCATCGTGCCGTTTGCGCCAGGCGGCCCCAACGATCTCCTCGCACGCCTGGTGGGCCAGAAGCTCACCGAAGCCTGGGGCCAGCAGGTCATCGTGGATAACAGGCCTGGTGGCGGCACCATCATAGGATCCGATCTCGTCGCGAAGGCGCCGCCGGACGGCTATACGCTGCTGATGACCTCCACCAGCACGTCCGTGAATCCCAGTCTCAAGAAGAAGCTCCCGTACGACACGCTGAACGATTTCGCCAGGGTGATACGGCTGGCTGCTTCGCCCAACGTGCTCGTCGTGCATCCGGCGCTGCCGGCGCGATCGGTCGGCGAGCTGATAAGACTTGCCAAGAGCAAGCCGGGCGAGATCGCTTATGCGTCGGGCGGCACGGGTGCCGCGACCCATCTCGCGGGCGAGCTGGTGTGCATCATGGGCGGCGTCAAGATGACGCATGTCCCGTACAAGGGCGCGGGTCCTGCGACGGTGGATCTCATCAGCGGACAGGTGCAATGGATGTTCGGCACGATTCTGCCGACCATGCCTCACATCAAGTCGGGACGGTTGCGCGCGATCGCAGTGAGCGGGGAGCGGCGTTCGCCGGTGCTGCCGGACGTGCCTACCGTTGCCGAAACGCTGCCGGGATTCGAGGCGACGTCGTGGTACGGCATCTTCGCTCCTGCCGGTACCCCGAAGCCCGTCATCGCGAAGCTGAACGAAGAGATCGCACGTATCATGAAAAGCCCCGAGGTCACGCATAGTCTGACGGAAGACGGTGCTATGCCGGTGGCCGATACGCCGGAGGCATTCGAGCGTTTCTTCCGCGCCGACGTCGCGAAATGGGGCAAGGTGATCCAGCAGGCGGGGATCGCGCAGAACTGATCGCCGTCGATGATCGCCGGACATAAATATCGAGGAGGGAAATCGGTGAACGAACGTCGTTGCTCGGCTTTAGCATTGACCTGCGGGATCGCGTGTGCAGCCGTCGCGCTATGGGGCGCAGCGCCCGGCAGCGTGCATGCCCAAGCCTATCCCAGCAAGCCGATACGTCTGGTGGTGCCTTCGGCGCCGGGCGGCGGGATCGACTACACCGGCCGCGTGATGGGACTCAAGCTCGGAGAGCAGTTCGGGCAGTCGGTCGTCATCGACAACCGCGCGGGCGCGAGTGGCATGATAGGCGCCGACACGGTGGCCAAGGCGCAGCCGGACGGATACACCCTGCTCGTCGCATCGACGAGCCTCGCCGTCATGCCGAGCATCTACCGCAAAGTGCCGTTCGACATCGTCCGTGACTTTACGCCGCTGGGCCTCGTTGCGCGCAGCCGTAATCTGCTCGTCGTTCATCCATCCGTCCCCGTGCGCTCCGTGCGCGAGCTGATCGCGCGCGGCAAGTCGCAGCCGGGAAGCCTCATGTATTCGTCTTCCGGCATGGGACGCACGAGCCATCTCGCGGCCGAGCGCTTTCGCCAGCTCACCGGCCTGCCGCTGACGCACGTGCCTTACAAAGGAACCGGGCCGGCCATCGCAGCGGTCATCGCGGGGGAAGTGCAGCTGATATTCGGCACCATTCCATCGGTGTTGCCCCATGTGAGAGGCGGACGGCTGCGCGCGCTCGGCGTCGCGTCGCTCAAGCGCAGCAACGTCGTTCCGGATGTCCCCACGATCGCGGAGGGAGAGGTTCCGGGATTCGAGGCCGACTCCTGGTACGGACTGGTGGGCCCCGCCGGGATGCCGGCCGCGCTCGTGAGAACGCTCAACGATGCGATCAACCGCAGCCTTGCGCTCCCCGAGACACGCGAGAAATTCGAGCACGACGGCTCCGAGCCGGAAGGCGGCACGGCGGACGCATTCCGTCGCCTCATCGGTGACGAGGTGGGGCGTTGGGCGAGCGTGGTGAAAGCGGCGGGTCTGCGCCCGGAATGATGCGCCGCTACTCGACTTTCGCGCCTGATGCCTTGACGACCTTCGCCCACTTCTGCACTTCGGATTCGATCAGCTTCGCGAATTCCTGATCGTTGCCCGGGCGCACCTCGACGCCCGACGCGAACAGCCGCTCCTTCACTTCAGGCGTATTGACGGAAGAAAGCGCGGCGTTGCTCAACGTCGTGACGATCGGCTTCGGTACGCCGGCTGGTCCCACCAGTCCGTACCAGGCCGCCGCGGCATAACCGGGCAGCGCCGCTTCGGACATCGTCGGCAATTCCGGGATCGAGGGCGAGCGCTGGGAGCCGGTCACTGCAAAGGCCTTCAACCGGCCCTGCTTGATGAGCGGTATCGACGACGAGAGGCTCGCGAACATGAGATCGAGCTGGCCGCCGAGCAGCGCGGTAAGCGCTTCGGTGGCTCCCTTGTAGGGAACGTGCACCATCTTCACGCCGGCCATGGTGCTGAACAATTCGGCAGACAGATGGACGGAGGTGCCGGCGCCCGAGGAGCCGTAATTCATCTGACCGGGGCGCGACTTCGCCAGCGCGATGAGCTGCTTGATGTCGTTCGCCGGCACGTGCGGATTGATGACGAGGACGTTCGGGCTTTCGCCGACGAGCGCGATGGGCGTGAAGTCGCGTATGGGATGGTAAGGAAGCTTCGAGTACAGACTGTAGTTGATCGCGTGCGTGCCTATCGTGCCCATCATGATGGTATAGCCGTCGGGCGCGCTCTTCG
>JBLNBW010000267.1:0-20134 GCA_050260255.1 Rhodospirillaceae bacterium
CGTGCGAGATGGGGAGACCGGGCGCCGCGCGCGGGGTCGCCTTGGTCGACGGCCTGCCGACGTAATTCTTGCCGTCTTCGCTCAGCGCGAACTCGGCGTCGTAGGCGACCTGCACGTAGCCCGCGGGAATCAGCACTTCGGTGAGGCCGGCGTTCGGACCGTACTGCGATTCGTTGCGCAGCCGAGCGATCGGACCCGGCTCGTCGGGATAGCCGATGCGCGCCGGCGGCAAGGGCGTGTGCAGCCGCACGATGGCGTCGAGCTTGTTCTCGTAGATCACCATCATATCCACGCGCCGCAGCAGCTCGCGCAGCATGATGCGCTCGTCCACGCCCTGGCGTCCGCCGAGCTTGTTGCGCGGATCGGTGACCTCTTCCCAGTTCTTCCACGCCGCGCGTTGATCGTCTCCCCAGAACTTCGAGCGCGCGTTGAGCGTCTTCCAGTCGACCAGCGTTTCCTTGTGACCGAGCGCGGCCCAGTCTGCCGCACGCCGCGACAGGTACTGGCGGATGTGGAAGTGGAACGTGGTGGCGAGCTCCTGCTCCTGCACCGTCGAGACATCGAGATTGCGCGGCGGATCGATGTTGCCGTCCGCGAGCCGCACCATGTACTCGATCGGCGTGAGCGTGCCCGAGCCGAAGAACTTGCCGGGCGCGAACTCGGTTTTCGTGACCGCTGCGGCGAAGTCGGGGAAGACCGGCTGCCCCTCCGGCGTGAGCCTGAAGAGAATGTCCGGCATGAACACGGGAATGAGCCGGGCGAGCGCGCGCCGGAAATCGACTGTCATTTGCTCGATGTCGGGATCGGGCGTCCACAGCGGATCGGAGGATTCGACGAGCGTTGCGCGGAGCTTGCCGCCCAGCACGCTCTTGATCTCTTTCGCCGCGGCGGTGGTGATGGGCTCGGCGGCTTTCGTGCCGGGATTCACCATCGATTCGCGCACGATGCCGATACGCATGCCCTTGAGCGCGCCTGCCGCGCCGGTCGCTTTCGTATGCACTGCGTAACCACTGAGCACCGACGAACGCGGCACGGTGGTGTACGGATCGCGCGGATCGTAATAGCCGTTCTCCGGATCCTTGAGCGCGTCGAGGATCTTCGCGCAGTCTTCCAGGGTGCGGCACAGGATGCCGGTGCGGTCGCAGTAGATATCCGCGCCGATCGCGCCGCCGTCGAAGCCGAGCAGCGCCTTGTGCGGCAGTATCAGGGCGAGCGAATTGTGATTGGCGGGACCGCGGGTGGACGCACGCGTCTCTTCGCCGAGGCTCGCCATGACGAGGTTCGCGCTCACCGAAACGCCGGAGCCCGAGCTCGAGCCGAGCGATGCGGCGCGCGCCGTATCGTACACGTTCGACGGATTGCCGCCCCACGAGCTGCGCTGATAGCCGAGGACGGAAGGCAGCACCTTGTCCGGCTTGTGGCCGGTGGTGTAGTTCCCCGGCCGGCCGTTGTATTCCGTGCAGATCGCCTTCGCGAAGATGATCGCGCCTTTCTTGCGCAGCTGATCGACGAGGATGTGATCGCGCGCGGGGAAGTCGATGTCGTAGCGCGCGTCGGCGCCGCCGGTCGAGTGCATGTCCTTCGTGTCGAAGGGGTCCTTGAACGAGAACACGACCCCGTAGAGCGGCAGCTTCTCGAGATCGGGATTGCGGCCGTACTTCGCATCGAGCTCGGCGGCCTGCTCCAGCGCGTCGGGGAAGCGGCGGAAGATTTCGCACACCGCCGGCGCGTCGGGCGGCAGCGGACCCTCGTCGGGATGGCGGTCGTAATCGCCGCGGCAGACCACCGAGCGCTCGCCGCGGATATTGATGGTCGAGAGCGCGTTGACCTGGCCGGCGTTCGGCTTGCCGACGATCATGCCGTACTGCTGCTCGACCGACGGATCGGTCGCGGTCGCTTCCATGCGGCCGAACTCGATCGGCGGACCCTTGTACTTGTCGAGGTCGGGCAGGACCGTCGCTGCCTTCACCGTTTCCGTGGGGAACTTGAGCGGCGCGCCGCCTCGGACGGCGCCTTTCGCTTCAGGGATGGTCTTGCCGTCTTCGGTGACCAGCAGGCTCGCGACACCGTTGTATGCACGCACGCGCTCGATGTACTGCTTGACGACATCGACGCACGTCGTGCGGCCGTCGCGGATGGCCTGATGCAGCTCCGCGATGGTGGCTTCCTCGACGCGGAATGGCTTGTGCGGAATCCCGCCCTGGTCTGGCATGACTCGTCCTCCTTGGTTCGAGGCGTAACTTTAGCAGCTACGGGGACGCGGTCTAATACCGCTTTGCTATGGAGCAGATGCCGTGGCGGCATGCATCGGCTGCCGCCGGACAGGACTTTGATCGGGAAGGCAACGCGCGGGGTCTACGTAGCATGCGCTGCCCCGATACTGGGATCGTACGCAAAGCATCACCGCGAATCGGCGGTGATGGACGTCGCGGTCCACCGTCCGGGGCCTGTGGCGGGCCGATTACGTCGTCCCTCCCGCCACGCGGAACGCAGTGCCGCCGTGCTAGTCGACGACGAACGTGATCTTCAGATCGACCCGGTATGCCGTGATCTTGTTGTCGGCCACGACCACCTGCTGCTCCTTCACCCACGCGTTGCGGATGTTGTGGATGGTCTTGGCCGCAGTGGAAACGCCTTCCCGGATGGCGTCCTCGAAGCTCTGATTCGATTCGGCAGTGATTTCGATGATTTTGGCGACAGGCATGATGACCTCCTTTACCTGTGACGGCGTCGCGTGCATCGGCACGCGACCGAAAGAACGGCGATGCAGGGCCGCAAAGGTCGTGCCTGACGGGCGTTGCGTACGTCCACGCGTCTTCACGGATGCCAGGTTCGCGAAGACGCTGAGAATTGGAAATGGCCGTCATTTCGATGTCCGCGTCGCGCAAAGTCGCCGGCGCAGCGGTTTTGCAACGGCGCTCGATCGACAAGCCGCCTCAAAAATCCCTGTAACGGCCGATAGACGCAGATAAACGCCGATTTAGGAACGGGATCGCCGCTCTATCCGTGTTCATTGACGGTCGCACCTGCCGTTCTTGTTGAGGCAAGACTGTACGGTGCACGTGCGCACGATAACGGTTATGCTCACGAACCCGAGAAACAGGATCGCGGAGATCAGAACGTGGACATGGATCCCAACAAGTACTACTACTTCACCCAGCCCGGGTGAAGCAGCTGCCTGCGAACGAAAGAGTTTCTTTCGAAAAATGGTGTCGACATGGTGGTCGTGGATGTGTTGAACGACCCGGGCGGACGCGAGCTGCTGTTCGAAAAATACGGGCTGCGCAAAGTGCCCGTGCTCGCGAAAGGTGACAAGTACGCCTTCGGGCAGATGCTCGAGCCCTTCGCGAAATTGGCCGGCCTCTCGCCGACGGCGACACAAGGCCTCACGCCGGAGCAGCTCTACAAGAAGTATGAGATGGTGTTCGCCGCGGCCCAGCGGTTCGCGCAGCAGTTTCCGCTGGAGCGCCTCTCCGAGCGCGTCATCCCTCACCGCGAGCGGCCCATCCGCACGCTCTGCTATCACATCTTCCGCATCGGCGAATCGTTCCTCGAAACCTGGAACGGCGCCGAATACTCGGTGAAGATCGCCGACAACGATCCGCCCGATTCGATCAAGACCGGCGCCGACATCGCGGCGTACGGCGCGAGCGTGTGGAAGCGCTTTGAGGCGTGGTGGGCCGGCGTCGAAGACCGCTCGCTATCCAAGCCCGTCAAGACTTACTTCGGCGACGTGCCTGCCGCGAAGCTCTTCGAGCGTGCGACCTGGCATTCGGCGCAGCACTGCAGACAGCTCGTCGCGGTGCTGGAGCGCATGGGCATCGCGGCCGACCGGCCGCTCACGCCGGCGGATCTGGCGGGGTTGCCGCTGCCGGAGAGGTTGTGGGAGTGAGTCGTTAAAAAGCTTCGACGCCAAGGACGCGAAGGACTCCAAGGAGATGAAGGTAAAACCGATCGGCAAGAATCGGAGCTTCAAACCTATGAGTGCATCGCAATCGGTCTGTCCCCTTGCTTGCGCTCGCCCGCCTTGGGCGGTGATGAAGATCTCGCCGAACACAGCATCGACTCCCAAATGCCGGGTCGGACCCGCGCAAGCCATTGGCGGCATGCAGAAACCGCGCGCAAAGAGCCCGTCAACGACGCTTAGATCTGCTTTTCTAGTGCGAAACCGATGTTCTTAGACCACCAGCCGCTCGTCATTCTTCCGACTACGCCGAGGTAAGAACACCCCTCGCCGGCGCAAGCACGTCGGCCATCACGACTAAGCCGGGTGTTTGTGCGCATGACGCAAAAGGCGAGACGTGACCCCGGACCGTTCACGCCATCGCCGCCCGCCTCAGTCGTTGCCGTCGGTGGTTGCGACCGTGCAGCTCGCCGTGCCTGAATGACCGGTCATGATCACGTTGACCACCATGCCGTCGGTGATCTTCACCCAGTTGTGGCAGGCCGACTTGTAGCCCGACCACCAGTGCTGCGTCCAGTACTGGACCATGGTGCCTTCCGCGTACGTCTTGCAGACGCTCTGCATGACCGCGAGATGCGCCCAGGTCGTATTCTGACCCTGCGCCCGTATGCTGGCTCGCGCGACATAGGCGGTGATGAGGTCGAACTCAGTTTTGATGTCCTCGAACGCGGCCTTGGTTACAGCTCCGATTTCCTGGACGAGGCGCGCGATTTGGTCGGCGGTTCCGTTGTGGCGCGGGTCGTAACCGTACTTCCGAGAGGCGTCCCTGATGCGCTGCGCGATAATGCTCGCGGATTTCTCCCCGGCTCCTGAGGCGTTGTAGACGCATACCATGCCGGACGCACGGGCGTATGCGGGCGCGGCGACGGCGGCGGCGACGATGGCCGCCATGAAGCAATGGCGCAGGAAGCTCACGATAGGACTCTTTCTCGACGGTGGTTGAAGGAAACTTGCGGCGCCGGTCGGCGGCAGCGTCACTGACCGCCGCCGGCCGGGCCGAGTGCGCCGGGGGGCGTGTCGCTGTCGGCGGTGACCGTCGCCGGATCGCTCGCGGCAGGACCGCCGAGCGAGGTCCGGGTATCACCCGCATTGCCGGCCAGCGGGGCCGATCCGGCCGTCGTCTGCGTGTGCGCCAGGCGTTCGATCGTCTTCAGGAATCGCTCGTAGATGTGAAGCGTGAGCTTCGGATCGGCGTTGATGTTGAGGCTCAGCTCGCACGCTCGGTACAGCAACTCGCGCGCGACGAGCACCTCCGGGTTGCGTCCGCCGAGCCCGAGGGCGCCGCGCGATTCGTCGTTCGCGACGCCTCGCCCACCGGGCGCAACGCCGAGCGAGATCCCTTCGCTCGCCGTGATCGCGAAGTCGGGACTCGTGTCGCGGCAGAATCGCTCGATGGACCCGTGATCCTTGAAGTATGTCGTGCGGCGCCCGGCGGGCTGGCTCAGCGCGTCGACGCCCTGCCGGTCGATCACTTCAGTGGGCGGCGCAGTATAGAGAATGCTCTGCGGACCCGCGCAGCCTGGGAGGAACAATACGGTCGATGCGAGCGCCAGCCCGGCGACGAAAGTGAGCGGCGTGTAAGCGGCACGCGCCGCCGGCAATTGAGCCGGAGCGCCGTCGTTCTCCTCCATGCGTTCCCCCATCCCTTTGTTTGATATGCCAACGGCATGGAAGATTGCCGGATTTTCCTCCGACACGCCAGTCTTTCGGCAAGCGGCGGCACTGGCTCCGCAGGTCGGCCGTTGCCGAGAGCCGATACAAAGATAAATGGGGTCAGTGTAACGTTTCGGCGGATCTTTTTAGTCGGGTCGAATTTCGGCTCGGAACAGCGCCGGTCCTTGGCGCAGCAAAGATAAATGGGGTCAGTGTAACGTTTCGGCGGATCTTTTTCGTCGGGTCGAATTTCGGCTCGGAACAGCGCCGGTCCTTGGCGCAGTACAGGAACAGTGCCTAAAGCGCCTTAGACTCGCATTTCCCCGGTAACACTGCCGGTCTTGTACGCGCCGCACGCTTCTACAGCGCGTCCTCTCCAAACCGCTGCTTGATAAATGGGGTCAGTGTAACTTTTCGACTAATCGATTCCTCGTCTTCCCGTTGTTTTCTCCTTCCGGGTGAGGACTAAAGGAGACGCACACATTTCCCATCGCAGAGACCGCTCGTCGTCAGTCGGCCGTGCGGCGTTCGTCTCAGCGCGAGGCCGGTCCCTACCTGTGAAAAACAGGGTCAGGGTAAGATTTTTGGGCACGTCACTCCGCTAGTGGTGCTGCCGAAAAGTTGCTCTGACCCCCATTGTCTCTTGATTGCGCCCCTGGCGCTTTCAAGCAGCTACGCCCGTCACTGCGATCCCGCAACCAGCCTTTCGAGGTCTATCTGCGCCGCCCGCGCGCAGTTCTCCGTGACTTTGAAATAACGCTGGACCCAGTCGGCGCCAGTCTCGAATGGGCTAGGGCCGTCGCCGCGGCCGGCAAGCATGCGGGTCTTGTTGTATGCGTTGTCGAACTCGGAGTGATTGGAAAGCAGAACGGTGGCGCCGGTCTCCTTCGCCTTGGACGCGAGGTGGCGCTGCGACTCGATGTAGGTCTGGAGGTTTTTGATTCCGTCGGCGGGGCGGCGGCTCTCGAAAACGAGCGCGGTGCCGCCGGAGTACGCGACGTTCACGCGCTTACCGCGGTCGAGCACCGAGAACGTATAGGAGGTGGTGCCCGGTGTGTGCCCGGGCGTGAGCCAGATCTTCACCGTTTCCCCACCCAGCGTGATCTCCATGCCGTCCGTCGCAACGATGTCGCGTTTGGGTGACATGCCCCGATAGCGGTTCGGATACTTGGCGAGCAGATCCCAATCCGCGGCGGCCATGACGACGCGCGCGCCATATTGCTTCTGGAAGGTCTCCGCGCCGCCGACGTGATCGTTATGGGCATGCGACACGAGGATGTATTTGATGTCCTTCGGGTCGAGCCCGAGCTTGCGCATGCCGCCTATGATTTCTTCTTCGGAGTTGTACGGATAGAGCGTGTCGATCAGGATGATGCCGTCCCGCGTCGTCAGTGCCCACGACGAATGAACCTTGCTGCCGAGGAAATAAAAGTTGTCGAAGACCTTCGCGGGCTCCGCGTACCACGAGGAGCGCGGCGGGATTTTCTTCGGATCGAGCATATAGGGCGGCGGGACGTCGCCGGTTGCTTCGTCGCTTCGGTTCACGGGCAGCAGGCAGGTACGCACCAGCGTGCCGAGGAACTCGAATCCGGCAGCGCTCTTGGCTGCCTGGATCGCGTCCCGGATCTCCGCCTGATAATCCCTCTTCTCGGCCTGCTGAGCGGCTGCGCTGCCGCCACTCGCGGCAAAAATGGCCAGGCTCGCCGCGATTGCAACGAAAAAGCGATTTCTCATGAGTCCTCCCGAGGTGAACAAACCGAAGATCAGGCGATGGTTTCCATCGGAAGTATCGCGCCAAACCCGCGGCATAGCCAAATACCGCCGGGATAAATGGGGTCAGTGTAACTTTTCGGCGGATTTTTTTGGTCGGGTCGAATTCCGGCTCGGAACAGCGCCGGTCCTTGGCGCAGTACAGGAACAGTGCCTAAAGCGCCTTAGAGTCGCATTTCCCCGGCAAGGCTGCCGGTCTTGCACGCGCCGCACGCTTCTACAGCGCGTCCTCTCCAAACCGCTCCTTCACGACCTCCTTGAACGTCGAGGCGGTCTGCGGCTTCACGAACACCGTCACCACCTCGGGATGTGCCGCGCGGATGCGGCGCTCTATGTCCAGCACCTGCTGCTCGATGTCCACCGCGGTTAAGCGGTCGGCAAATTCGAGGCTCAGCGCGGCGATGATCTGATCGGGCGCGAGTTGGGCAGTCAGCACGCCGTTCGCGCGCACGACGTTGTCGCAGGCGCCTGCGATCGCGAGTATCTCCTCACGCAGGCGGCGGTCGGCCTGCTCGCCGATCAGCAGGCTTTTGCTTTCGCGGGCGAGCGCGACCGCTGTGGCGGCGAGCACGAGTCCGATCAATATCGAGGCGATGCCGTCGAACTCCGGCATGTCGAGGCTCACCGCCGCATACGTGCCCGCTGCCGCGATGACGATGCCGAGGAGTGCTGCGCTGTCCTCGAACAGCACGATGAACGACGGCGGGTCCTTGCTGCGCCGGAACGCTTGGAGGAAGCTCGCACGGCCTTTCGACGCTCGGAAGTGGCGGACCGAGATCACCCAGGAAAAGCCTTCGAACACGAATGCGGCCGCGAGCACGACGTAGCTCACGACCGCGTCTTCGATCGGCTCCGGATGCCGCAGATGCGCGATGCCCTGGTACGCGGACACGCCGGCGCCCAGCGCGAACACGAGCAGCGCCACGATGAAGCTCCAGAAGTAGAGCTCACGCCCGTAGCCCAGCGGATGGTCGCGGTCGGGACGCTGCGCCGCGCGGTGCATGCCATAAAGCAGCAGCCCTTCGTTGCCGGTATCGACGAGCGAATGCACGGCCTCGCTCAGCATCGCCGAGCTGCCGGTCCAGAAGGCCGCGCCGAACTTGGTGAGCGCGATCAGCAGATTGCCGGCAAGCGCCGCGTAGACGACGCGCTTTGATCCGCCTCCGGCAGTGCGCGCATCAGCCATGAGCGCACCGCGCTGTTCCCGCCTGCATGCCTGTCTCCGCAACGAAGCGCAGGGCCTCGATACGACGAAGGTGCAGAAAGAATGCCGGGACGTCTCAGGCGGCCGTCGTCCTTCGGGGGCAAACTGGAAATACAGTCGTCGCACTTGAAGAGCAAAGGGGCGACGACGAAGTAAAGACAGCCCCTTATCATCTGTTTTCCTTCGCGTCCTTCGAGTCCTTCGAGGTAAAGCTTTACTTCAAGTCCTTCGTGCTCTTCGTGGTAAAGCTTTGTTGCGCGAGGCATAACTCCAGCAGACGGCAGCCCAGCGCCCGATCCGGTCTACGGCACGTGCTTACCGAACCGCAGCTTCACGCTTTCCTTGAACATCGTGTGCCTTCCTTCGAATGCCCGCTCGCGCACCGCCCTCACGCTGCGCGATGCCGATGAACGCTTCGCCGTAGTCCGGCAGCTTGCGGTCCTTCAGCGTGATGGCGAACGCCGTGCCGGGCTTGAAGAGATGTCCCGCGGGTATGGATCGCAGGCCCGTGTCGTGTGCGGGATCGACCGCGATCGAGGGCAGGACTGCGATGCCGAGCCCCA
This sequence comes from Rhodospirillaceae bacterium, assembly GCA_050260255.1. GTDB lineage: Bacteria > Pseudomonadota > Gammaproteobacteria > Burkholderiales > SG8-41 > JAQGMV01. The sequence goes on from JBLNBW010000267.1 coordinate 9,155, forward strand.
GCTCCACGAAGCGCTTCATCGCGGTCGGGTCCATCGCGCGGATTGCGATCTCGCAGTGCACGCCGCTCGCCGCGAAAGTGTCTTCGACCAGGCGACCGAGGCGTGATGTCTCGCCGTTCGACACGAGCGGATATTTCGCGATCGCCTCCAGCGTGAGCCGTTTCGCGCGCAACAGTGCGTGCCCCGCCGGCACGACGACGCTGTGGGTGAGCTGATAGCAGGGCACGTGCTGCAGCGCGTTGTTGGTGATGAGCGCGGTCGTGCCGATGCCGAGATCCACCGTGCCGGAAGCGACCCAGTGTCCGATCTGCGCCGGCGTGCCCTGCCGGAAGTGGAGCGCGACGTCCGGCCAGCGCCGTACGAACGTGCGAATCGCGCGTACCAGTGCATAACACGCGTTGGTGTGCGTCGTCGCGATGCGCAGCGTGCCGCCGCGCGCCGACGTGTCGCGCGAGACACGCCGCACATGATCGACGTCGTGGAGGATGCGCCGGATCGTCGGCAGCGCCGCCTCTCCCGCGCGTGTGACGCCGGTGATGCGCGTGTTCCGGCGCGTGAGCAGCTCGGTGCCAAGCTCGTCCTCGAGGATCTTCAACTGCTTGCTGATGCCGGAGGGCGAAGTATGCAGGCGCGTCGAGGCGCGCGATACGCTCAGGCCGTTGTCGATTACTTCGCACAGATAGCGCAGCTGGTGGAGCTTCATGTTGTCCTCTTTGCACTTTCAGTCACGAGCCGATGATAAAAGATCACTTGTTGGCACGAAACCCGTTTGCTACGTTATCCCGCGAGCCAAAGTCGGAGGAGGCTTGGAAGAAGTTCCGCAAGCGTGAATCGGCCGCCGCAAGCGGCGGCGGCCGATCACCTGACCGTTTCCATTGTCGATCGGCGCCTTGCGACGCTGCGTTGCCCTGCGGCCGGTGCGACTGCTCTTCCCATCGTCCGCTCCGGCACACGAATGTGATGTTCCCGATCCGTTTGCTTGCGGTCCATGCTCGGCGGACGTTCTCGCGGACCGGCACGCCGGCTTAAAGGAGGAGCACAAATGAGAGCGACATTGCTGTTGACCCTTGGGCTCGCGTGCGGCGTCGCCTTGAATGCCGCAGCGCAGGAGTATCCGCAGAAGCCGATACGATTGATCATCCCGTTCGCGCCCGGCGGCTCGAACGACATCATCGGACGGCTGCTCGCGACGCGGCTCACCGAGACGCTGTCGCAGCAAGTCATACCGGACAATCGCGCGGGGGCGGGCGGCTCGATCGGCGCCGAGCTCGCCGCGAAGGCGCCGCCCGATGGCTATACGCTCGTCATCGGCCACATCGGCACGCTGGCGGTCAATCCGACGCTGTACCCCAAGCTCGCTTACAACCCGACCACCGACTTCGCGCCGATCTCGACCATCGCAAAGGTCGCGAACATCCTGGTGGAGCATCCGGCGCTGCCGGTGAAGTCGGTGTCGGAGCTGGTCGCGTTTGCGAAAGCGAATCCCGGCAAGCTCGTCTACGGCTCGGGCGGCACCGGCGGCGCGGCACATCTTGCGATGGAATACTTCAAGCTGCTGGCGAAGGTGGACATCCGGCACATTCCGTATAAAGGCACGGGACCCGCCCTCGTCGATCTGCTCGCCGGGCAGACGCAGCTCGTCTTCGCGGGCGTGCCGGGCATCGTGAATCACGTGAAAAGCGGGAAGCTGCGCGCGCTCGGCGTCTCGACGTCGAAGCGGCTCGCGGTGTTTCCCGACGTGCCGACGATTATCGAAGGCGGCGTGGCGGGCTACGAGGCGACGCAGTGGTATGGCGTGCTCGCGCCGGCCGGAACGCCGGCGCCGATCATCGACAAGCTGCATCGCGAAATCGTCGCGTGGGTGGGCACGAAGCAACTGCAGGAACGGCTCGTGGCGGACGGCTCCGAGCCCTTCACGACGAAGCCGGACGAGTTCATGGCGTTCATCAAGAGCGAAACCGCGCGCTGGGCGCCGGTCATCAAGAGCGCGAACATCGGCGCGAACTGACAGCGACGGCGCGCTGCGCGCCGCATGAGGGAAACCGCGGAATGAATACGAAGCAAAAAGAAGTCGATGTTCTCGTCGTCGGCGGCGGATTGGCTGCGATGCGCGCCGCGCTGGAAGCCGAGCGCGCCGGCATGCGCACCGCCATGCTGGTGAAAGGCGTGCTCGGCAGGACCGGCAGCTCGGCGATTGCGGGCGGTGGGCTTGCGGCGGTGCTGCACGTGCCCGACGAGCCGGACGACAACGAAGAGCGTCATTACGCCGATACGCTTGCGGCCGGCGATCAACTCAACGATCCAGCCCTGGTGCGCCGTCTCGTCAGCGAAGCAGGCGCGGCGATTCGCGAGCTGGAAGAGATCGGAGCCGAATTCGTGCGCAACGAGTCCGGCGGCATCGCGGTGTTTCTTGCCCCCGCGCACACCAGCCGCCGCTCGGTGCGCGTCGAGGGTGGCGGCACCGCGCGCCTCGTCGGACCGCTCACACAGTACCTCCGCAGTCGTCCCATCGAGCTCATCGAGCGCGCCACTGCGCTGGAGGTCGTAAGCGACGGCAGACGCGCGACCGGCGTGCTTGCCGTGAACGACGAGGGACTCATGCTGGTGCGCGCGAAGGCCGTCGTGCTCGCTTCCGGCGGCGCGGGTCAGATCTATCCGCTCACCAGCACCATGAACGAGTCGACCGGCGACGGGTATGCGATGGCGCTGCGCAGCGGACTCCCCTTGACCGGCATGGAGTTCGTGCAGTTCACGCCCACCGCGCTCGCCTATCCCGAGGCGCTGGCGGGCACGAGCACCGGCGGCGTGCTATTGGGGCTCCCCGCAACGCGGCTGTGGAACGCGAAGGGCGAGCGCTTCATGGAGCGCTACGATCCGGAGCGCAAGGAAGCTTCGACCCGCGCGATTCTCTCGCGCGCGATCCAGACCGAGGTGGTCGAGGGGCGCGGCTCGCCTCATGGCGGCGTGTTCCTCGATCTCACGAAGAACGATCACGAGACGCTGGAGCGCCTTGCCGCGCCGTTCATGAAGAAGCTGGAAGCGCATGGCATCGACCTGCGCCGCCAGCCGATCGAGATCGCGCCCGCCGTGCACTACTTCATGGGCGGCATCGAGATCGATGCGGACACACAGACGGCGCTGCCGGGGCTGTTCGCGGCGGGCGAAGTCGCGGGCGGCGTGCAAGGCTCCAACCGGTTGAGCAGCAACTCGCTCTCGGAAGTGAATGTCTTCGGCCGCATCGCGGGCCGGCGCGCGGCCGCGTATGCGAAGAAGGCGCAGGCCGGTGCAAGCGCCGAGGCGGAAGCCGCAGCGCTGCAGCGTGCGGGCGCAGCCCCGTCGGCGAAACCGATGAGCGAAGCGCTCGCCGCGCTGCACGCGAAGCTGCGGCAGGTGATGTTCGCGCATGCCGGCATCGTGCGCGAAGCGAAGACCATGCAGGCGGGTCTCGCGCAGCTCGATGGCCTGCGTCGAGAACTCGCGGCGCTCGGCGCGTCGGGCATCGCAGACCTCAAGCGGTATTACGAGGTGACCAACATGCTCGACGTGGCGGAGGCCGTGACGCGCTCCGCGCTCTATCGCGAGGAAAGCCGCGGCGCGCACTTCCGTCTCGATTTTCCCGAGCGCAACGACGAGCGCTGGCTCGCGGTGACCCGAGTGCAGGGCGTGGCTGGTGCGATGCGCGTGTCGGAGCGCGCCGTCGAACGGCCTGTGGCGCAGACCGCATAACGCCATCGGCATGCCGCGCCCGCGCCGGGGCCGTTTCGCCTCCATGCCTCGGCCGCCGGCGGCCGACCCTCCAGTCTCACTGGCGGACGTTCAAATCTGAAACCTCCGTCGCTCCAGCGCCTCACGCCCGCCCGCGCCATTTCCCGTCGGGGCCTGCCTTTTGCACGGTACAATGTGGTCTCGTGACGCAGCCCGAATCCCCCGGCGGTAAATCGGGCAGGGTGCGTCCGTCCCGAGCGCGGTCATGGCCGGCGCCTCGGGCCGTATACATCGCCATCCATGAAAGGAACCGAAGTGCGTAAACTCGTATGGCTATTGCCGCTTGTCCTGCTCGCGCAGCCCGCGGCGGCACAGAACTATCCCACCAAGCCGATCCGCATCATTGCACCGTTCGCGCCGGGCGGCGGCACCGACTTCATCGCGCGGGTCGCCGCACAGAAGCTCACCGAGACGCTCGGCCAGCAGGTGATCGTCGACAATCGTCCCGGCGCCGGCGGCACGCTGGGTGCGGAGCTCGGCGCCAAGGCGCCGCCGGACGGCTATACGTACACGCTGATCGCCGGCAGCTACTGCGTGAACCCGTCGATCTACAAGCTCAATTTCGACCCGATCAACGACATCACGCCCGTGATCCAGCTTTCGCAAGGGCCGATGCTGGTGGTCGCGACGCCCGCGCTGCCTGCGAAAACGGTCAAGGACATCATCGCGCTTGCGAAAGCCAAGCCGGGCAGTCTCATCTATGCCTCGAGCGGCCAGGGCAGCATCGTCCACCTCGCGACCGAGCTCTTCGCCGACATGGCGGGCATCAAGATGACGCACGTGCCGTACAAGGGCACGGGCCCTGCGATGACGGACACCATCGCGGGACACACGCAGCTTCTGTGGGGCTCGATCGCCGCCGTGCTGCCGCAGGTGAAGAACAACCGCTTGAAGCCGATCGCCGTGACGACGGCGAAGCGCTTGCCGCAGCTGCCCGACGTGCCGGCGATCGCCGAGACCGTGAAGGGCTATGACGTCGTGCTGTGGCACGGCCTCATCGCACCGAAGAACCTGCCCAAGCCCATCCTGGATCGCGTCAACGGCGATCTCAACAAGATCCTGCAGGCGAAGGACATGCAGGAGAAGCTCGCGGGCGACGGCGTCAGCGCCGCCGGCGGCACGCCGCAGGCGTTCGGCGACACGATTCGCAAAGACATCGACATGTGGCGCAAGGTGGTGCAGAAAGCCGGCGTGAAAGCCGAATAAGCTTTACGCCTTCGACAGGCAAACGGGCCGCGATCGTCGCGGCCCGTTTTGTTTTCGGGATCGTTCTGCGCGGTTTCAGGTTTCCATGTGCCGACCCGGTCGAGCTCTACGAGTTCACAGATCCGGTTGCGGGCAATCGTAACGCCGGCAAGCGACACGTAACGCCGATCCCGATCAGGCACGCGATCAGCAACGCTACCGATCCCGGTTCGTTAAGTGCGACCGGAGCGAATGAACGAACCAGTCCCAGCTGATTCTCTGCAGAAACCCACCTAAAGCCGTCTTCGCCACCGCTCGGCCAAAACACGGGAAGCAGCACCGTGGAGGTTCCCGCCACGGGGTATTTGAAATCCAGGAGCCCGTTGCATTCCTCCAGGAATCGCGTTCCGCCAATGTTCTTGGTGCAGCCGAGGCCATCATCGTCAAACGCGTTCATGATGCTCGGGCCGCCGGCGCCGTTCACGACGCCGCTATAGGTGACGGATACTATGGGACCGTAAGCGAGCGTATAGGGCGCCCCTTGTATCCATGTATCGGAAACGGGATACGTCCACCAGGCCGGCACGGTGCAAGGCCCCGATGCGCCGGTGCATTCAATCATCGTGATATCGGCCGGATCGTACCGGTACGTCACCGTTTCACGGCCGTAAACACCCGTCGAGGAAATCGCCCAGGCGGACAACGTGAAATCCCACAACGCATGCGCGGTACTGGAAAACGACAACAGCGATATCACCGTAAGCACTCGCAGCATTTGCCTGCCTCCCTCGCTGTGGAACCCCGGTAAGCGGGCACGCACGAATTGCGCCACGCCGAAAAAATAGGTGTTATGCGAAGCGCAGTGAGCTTTGTGTAAAGGCGCCCGACACCAGTGACTGCGCCCGACGGCGGCAATTTCGAAAGCTCACTGTCGTGGAATTCGGACGCACTGCCGTACGTTTGCCATCGATACGACATGACAGCAGAATCACAAGCCGTTCAACGAGGGAGGAGGGGAACGATGAAAAAGGCAGTGTATGGAAGACTGGCCGTGGCGGCTGCGTTGGTGCTTGCAGCGGGCGTCGCCTCTGCGCAGAACGTCAAAATCACGTCGCTCGGCACGCACGCCGGCGAGCTCTGCGGCCGCGACCGGGCGACGCTGTTCGAAGATCCCAGCGGCGTGCGCATCCTCTACGACGCCGGTCAGTCGCTGACCGGCGCCGACGATCCGAGACTCGGCGACGTGCACGTGGTGCTGCTGAGCCATGCTCACGGCGATCACATCGGCGACGTGAAGCTTGCCGAGCCGAACGCGGGAACGTGTGCCCAGCCGAAACTCGTTCCAGCCGGCTCCAATTCCGTCACGGCGGAAGTCATCGCCGCGAAGAAGAGCGCGATGATGATCGTCCGCGAGCTCGGCGTGTTCGTCGGGAAGCGCGTCGGCAACATCAGCGGCAAAGCCCCAGCGGCGTGCGCGCAGACCGCTGGCGTGACCACCGTGCCGACCGGTGCGCCGTGTCTTGCCGTCGTCGAGCTGGGCGGCTCCCAGCGATTCAAGACGACCAACGCCGCGCAAAGCGTGGAGATCACCGTCGTTCAAGCCGCCCATGCCAGCAACCCGCCGCGCAGCATCCTCACGGACGCCGGGAAAGCCGCGCTCGTTGCCGATGAGTTTGCCGCCAACGTCGGTCCGGCCACCGGCTACGTGATCGCGTTCACCAACGGGCTGCGTGTTTATCTCTCCGGCGACACGGGCCTGCACACCGAAATGAAAACCGTCGTGCACGATTTTCACAAGGTCAATCTCGCGATGATGAACCTCGGGCCCAATGCGATTACGCCGCAAGCGGCAGCCTATGCGATAAATGAGCTGGTGCGTCCGGCTGCGGTCATTGCAACCCACACGAACGAACCGTCGACCACCGACGGCAAGCTCAATCCGAAATCGCGAGCCGCGGTATTCCTCGATCTGCTGAAAGGCCGCACCGGCTATCCGGCGCTGAGCGGCAAGACCATGGAGTTCGACGGCAACGCGAAGTGTGTCGCGGGCTGCTGAGCTCAACGCAATCGAGGCACGCGTGCGGCCCATGCAGCCGCACGCGCGTTCCCCTCAGCTCGTCGGGATGTGAGCCTCTTTGATGACTTCGGCGTACTTCGGTATCTCGCGCTTCAGCAACGCCGTGAGCTCTTCGGGCGTGCTGCCTACGGCATCGAGCGCTGCTTTCGGCAGGAAGTCGCGAACTTCCTTGCTCTGCAGCGCTTTGCGGATCTCCTGGTTCATCCGCGCGACGATCGCAGGCGGCGTCCCTTTCGGAAAGAACATCGCATACCAGTTGTCCGCCTCGAAGCCCGGGTAGTACGCGTTCATCGTCGGCAGGTCAGGCAGGTAGGCGGAGCGCTTGGCCGTCGTCACCGCAAGTCCTCGCGCTCGGCCGGCCTTCAAATGCGGAATGATCGAAGGCGCGGTGGTGAAGCCGTAGTCCGCTTCACCGGAGATCAACGCGATCACCGCCGGTCCGCCGCCACGATAGGTGAGCACCGTCGTCTTGAGGCCCGCGACCTGGTTCAGCATTTCGCCGGCGAGGTGGGCTGTGCTTCCGGCGGTATTTCCCGTGGCGTTCATGCGTCCGGCGTGCCGCTTCGCGAGCGCGACGAGCTCCGGAACGGTTCGCGCCGGCACGGACGGATGTACTGCCAGCACGAGCGGCGTCGATGTCAGCCAGCTTACGGGCACGAGATCGGTGTAGACGTTGAAGCGCATCTCCTTCGCGCGCAACGTCGTGGCGACCGAAATGCTGCCGGAGGTGAACAGCAGCGTGTAGCCGTCCGGCGGCGCATCGACCACGAGCTGCGCGGCAATGAGGCCGGCAGCGCCGGTGCGGTTGTCGATGATGAAATTCTGTCCGGTGCTCGCCTGGAATGCGCCGGACAGCACCCGCGCCTGAATGTCCGTTCCGCCGCCGGGCGGAAACGGCACGACGATGCGCACGGGTTTCGATGGCCAATCCTGCGCGGCGAACGCCAGTCCGGCGAGCGGGAGCGCTGCGAACATGCAGCATGCATATGGCTTGATTCTCATCGTGACCTCCTCGTTGTCTCAATGGAACCTTCAGTGGAACTGCCGAGCGCCGTTGCTCCGTCTGTCGACGAATGCGCCCGGGCGACGCAGCGCTCGGGCTCCACACCAACGGCGGTTACTATTCACCGCGCGTGACGGGTCGCTGTCAAGCGCCACTTTGCAGACGGCGGCGACAAGCCCCTGATGGCGTCAATGGTGCGGGCGTTCGCCGTCGTTGCCCGAAACGAATCCTGGGAGGACATGTGAGAGAGCGACACCCGCTCGCGGCTGCGCGTTTGCGACAGCCGCACATTCAGGCGCGCTGCTTTCATTCTTCTTCGCATACGTTGTTCGCACGGTTGATGTTCTTTGCAGTGCACGCGCTGCCGAACCGCAACATGCTGCAAGCGGTGTACCGCAATCGGTCTTTTCTGCCGCGGCGAATGCCGGGGGAACTCGGCTCGCCGCACGCGACTCGTACTAGCGCCATGCGCGCGAAACACCTGGGTGAACTATGGATGCGACGTTGACTGAAGAAGATCTGCGGTGGCTCAAGACCCTCGACACCGACAGCCCCGAAAAGCCTGAGCTGCCGCCGGCGATAGGCGACAGGCTGGTGGAGCGCGGCCTCGCCATACAGCTGGTGGAGGGCGGGTTGCAGCTCACGGCGCTGGGGCGCGAGTACCTGGAGAACGCCACGTCGCGTTCGTAAAAGTGTCATAGCCGCCGGCGCACGATGGACGTTTCGAAACGCCGTTTTCTGCAGAGCGTAGGCGCTTCGGCGGCGCTCGGCATCGCCCCCAAGGGTGCGGCGCAAACGGCCATGCCGGCGCTCGAAGGCACGCGCGCGAGCGCAAACGCCGATGCGCAGGCGGTGTCGCTCAACATCAACGGCCGGCCGTATGCGCTTTCGCTCGAGCCGCGCGTGACGCTGCTCGATGCCCTGCGCGACTACGTCGGACTCACCGGCACGAAGAAGGGCTGCGATCGCGGGCAATGCGGCGCGTGCACCGTGCTGGTGAACGGCCGCCGCATCAATTCCTGTCTCACGCTTGCCATCGCGCATCAAGGCGACGAGATCACGACGATAGAAGGTGTGGCCGGCGCCGGTGAGCTGAGCGCTGTGCAGCGGGCGTTCGTCGAGCACGACGGCTTCCAATGCGGCTACTGCACGCCGGGTCAGATCGTGGCCGCGACCGCGCTGCTCACCGAAGCGCGCAGCGGTGCGGCGAGCGCCGTCACGCCCAATCTTCGGGACTTGAAGCCGGTCGCGCTGACGGACGACGAGATTCGCGAGCGCATGAGCGGCAACATCTGCCGCTGCGGCGCGTATCCCAACATCGTCGCGGCGGTGAAGAAGGCAGGCGGCGCCGCGTGAACGCGTTTTCGTACTTCCAGCCCAAGGACATCGATGCCGCCGTGCGCGCCGGGGCGGCGGACGATGCGAAGTTTCTCGGCGGCGGCACGAATCTGCTCGATCTCATGAAAGGCGGCATCGAGCGGCCGCTGAAATTGATCGACGTGACGCGGCTGCCGCTTGCGACGGTCGAAGAGCTGCCCAACGGCGGACTGCGCATAGGGGCAGGCGTGCGCAACAGCGACGCGGCGAATCACCCGCTGGTTCGCACGCGCTATCCGCTTCTTGCGGACGCGCTGCTGCACGGCGCTTCGGCGCAGCTGCGCAACATGGCGACGGTCGGCGGCAATCTCATGCAGCGCACGCGCTGCCACTACTTCTACGACACGGGCTTCAGTCAGTGCAACAAGCGCGCTCCGGGGTCCGGCTGCGCCGCGCTGGACGGTTACAACCGCATGCACGCCATTCTCGGCGCGAGCGCCCAATGCATCGCCACCAATCCCTCGGACATGAGCGTGGCGCTGGTGGCGCTCGATGCACTGGTGCGCGTGCGAGGCCCCGATGGCGAGCGAACGATACCGGCGACGGATTTCCATCGCCTGCCGGGCGACACGCCGCACCGCGACACGAACCTCGCCCACGGCGAGCTCATCACTGCGGTCGATCTGCCGCCGTCGGCCTTCGCCGAGCACTCGTGCTATCTCAAGCTGCGCGACCGGGCGAGCTACGCGTTCGCGCTGGTGTCCGTGGCGGCCGCGCTGGACCTCGCGGGCGAAACGGTACGCGGCGCGCGCATTGCGCTCGGTGGCGTTGCGCACAAACCATGGCGCGTGCCGGAAGCGGAAGCGCTGCTGGTGGGCTCGCGTCTCGCGCGCGATCGCATCGAGGCCGCTGCGGCGCGCGCGGTGCAGGGTGCGAAGCCGTACCGCGATAACGCGTTCAAGGTGGCGCTGGCGCAGCGCGCGATCGTTCGGGCCGTCAACACGGCGGCGCAAAGCGTATGACCATCGTAGGCCAAGGCATCGACCGCACGGATGGACCGCTCAAGGTGCGGGGCGAAGCGCGCTACGCGGGCGACTTCAGCCTGCCGGGCCTCGCGCACGCGGTAATCGTTCAGAGCACCATCGCGAAAGGTACGATCGCGAGCGTCGATACGGCGCCGGCGATGGCGCTGCCCGGTGTCCTGACTGTGCTCACGCATCGCGATGCGCCCAAGCTGCCGCAGGGCGGCAAGGCGGCGGTCAAGCCGCCGGCGGGACGCGTCATGTCGCTGCTGCAGGACGACACCGTCCAGTACAACGGCCAGCCGATCGCGGTCGTCGTGGCCGATACCTTCGAGCACGCGCTGGCGGCGGCCGATGCGGTGCGCGTGCGCTATCGCATCGAGACGCCGCAGCTCGATTTCGAGCGGGCGAAGGCGAAGTCGCGCAAGCCGGAGTCGCTGCCTGGCGAGCGCCCGCCGGATCAGGCCTGGGGCGACCCCGATCGCGCGCTCGCATCGGCGCCGGTGCGCGTCGAGGCGACGTACACCACACCGATGGAAACACATAATCCCATGGAGCCTCACGCCACGGTCGCCGCCTGGGACGGCGACCGCCTTACGCTCTACGACGCG
>JBLNBW010000268.1:0-8145 GCA_050260255.1 Rhodospirillaceae bacterium
TCTGCTTTACCGTGTCGGCCCCGGGCTTCCTGAACGGACTCACGGCGCTGGCCAATGCCACCACCAACTGCTTCCCGATGATCCTTGTGAGCGGCTCCAGCGAGCGTGAGATCGTCGACCTGCAACAGGGCGATTACGAAGAGATGGACCAGCTCGCGATAGCGAAGCCGCTGTGCAAGGCGGCCTTCCGCGTGCTGCATGCCGAAGACATCGGCGTCGGCGTGGCGCGCGCCATCCGCGCCGCGGTGTCGGGTCGTCCGGGCGGCGTGTACCTGGATCTGCCGGCCAAGCTGTTCCCGCAGACGATAGATGCCAAGACCGGCAAGAGCTCGCTCATCAAAGTGGTCGATCCGGCCCCGCGCCAGATTCCGGCGAAGGATGCGGTGCAGCGCGCGCTCGATCTGCTGAAGAGTGCCAAGAAGCCGCTCATCCTGCTGGGCAAGGGCGCTGCGTACGCCCAGGCCGACGAAGAGCTGCGGATGCTGATCGAGAAGACCAGCATCCCGTATCTGCCGATGTCCATGGCGAAAGGCATACTGCCAGACACGCATCCGCAGTGCGCGTCCGCTGCGCGCTCGTTCGTACTGCCTGAAGCCGACGTCGTGCTGCTCATTGGCGCGCGGCTCAACTGGCTACTCTCGCACGGCAAAGGCAAGACCTGGGGCGGCAAGACGCCGAAGGCGTGGGGCGGTCAGAAATTCATACAGATCGACATTTCGCCGACCGAGGCCGACAGCAACGTGCGCATCGACGCACCGGTGGTAGGCGACGTCGGTTCGTGCGTGTCGGCCTTGCTTGAAGGTATCGGCTCGGATTGGGCGAAGCCGCCGGCCGAGTGGCTGAACGCGATTGCCGAGCGCAAGAACAAGAACATCGCCAAGATGGCGGAGACGCTTGCGAAGAATCCGACGCCGATGAATTTCCACAGCGCGCTGAACGTGGTGCGCGACATCGTCAAGACCAATCCGGACGCGTATCTCGTGAACGAAGGCGCGAACGCGCTCGACTTCACGCGCAGCATCGTCGACATGTACAAGCCGCGCAAGCGGCTCGACGTCGGCACGTGGGGTGTCATGGGCATCGGCATGGGTTTCGCCGTGGCGGCTGCCGCGATCAGCGACCAGCCGGTGATCGCGGTCGAGGGCGACAGCGCCTTCGGCTTCTCCGGCATGGAAGTGGAGACGATCTGTCGCTACAACCTGCCGGTGTGTATCGTCATCATGAACAACAACGGCGTGTATCGCGGCGATGAAAAGAATGCGGCTGGAGGGGCCGATCCCTCGCCGCTCGTGTTCGTGAAGGACTCGCGCTACGAGAAGATCATGGAGGCCTTCGGCGGCGTGGGCGTGTACGCAAAGACGCCCGACGAGCTTCGCAAGGCGATGGAAGAAGCGATCCGCTCCCGCAAGCCTACCCTTATCAATGCGGTCATCGACGAGGGCGCCGGTACAGAGAGCGGGCGCATCACCGCGCTGAACCCGACGGCAAAGAAGAAATAAGGCAGGCCTAGACACCGGCAGGAAGCTCTTCCTGCCGGGGATTTTTTGGAGAGAGAGTTATGGAAGCTTTGAAAGACGTGCGCATTCTCGACATGACGCATGTGCAGGCGGGTCCTACGTGCTCGCAGCTGCTGGCATGGATGGGCGCCGATGTAATCAAGTTCGAGAACCCGCAGGGCGACGCGACCCGCGGTCAGCTGCGCGACGTTCCGGATGCCGACAGCCTGTACTTCACGATGCTCAACTGCAACAAGCGCTCGATCACGGTCAACATGAAGACCGCCGAGGGCAAGCAGGTGTTCACCGATCTCCTCAAGAAGTGCGACATCGTCATGGAGAACTTCGGGCCGGGCGTGCTCGACCGGTTCGGCTTCACCTGGGAGAAGATCCACGAGATCAATCCGAAGATCGTGATGGGATCCATCAAGGGCTTCGGCTCCACCGGCCCCTATGCCGACTTCAAGGCCTACGAAAACGTCGCGCAGGCGATGGGCGGCGCGATGAGCACCACCGGTGTGCCCGACGGCCCTCCGTTCGTCACCGGCGCGCAGATCGGCGACTCGGGCACGGGGCTGCATCTTGCGATCGGCCTGCTCGCGGCGCTGCATCAGGCACGCCGCACGGGGCAGGGGCAATACGTCGAAGTCGCAATGATGGACGGCGTGATGAACCTGTGCCGTGTGAAGTTCCGCGACCACCAGCGCCTGCAGCGCGGACCTCTCGCGGAATATTCCGTGCCCACGTACAAGGGCATGGGCGAAGTGCCGCGAGCCGGCAACGATTCCGGCGGCGGTCAACTCGGCAATGCCATTCACTGCAAGCCTCACGGCGCGAACGACTGGCTCTACATCGTGGTGCAGGAGGCGGTGTGGGAAGCGCTCGCGAAGCGCATCGGACCCGAAGTAGGCGTTCCCGACCTTGCCGCCGACCCGAGGCTCGCGACGATCGGCGAGCGACGCAGAAACCAGCAGCTTATGTGGACGCTTATCAACAAGTTCGCAGAGAACTATACGAAGCGCGAATTCATGGAGATTTTGAATCCGCTCGACGTGCCGTGCGGGCCTATCATGTCAACCGAAGACCTCGCTCGCGACGAGCACGTGCGCGGGCGCGAAATGTGGGTAGAGCTCGATCATCCGCAGCGCGGCAAGTGGTACAACGTCGGCATGCCGATCAAGCTGTCGGCATCTCCCGCGGTCATCAAGCGCAGCCCGATGCTCGGCGAGCATACCGATGAAATATTGACGCAGGTGCTAGGCTACAGCGAAGAGCAGGTCGCCAAGCTCAAGGGCAGCGGCGCGTTTTCGCTGCCGCCCAAAAAGGCGAAGTAGGTCGGGGGCGAATACAAAAATGTACATCGGACGGCAAGGATTTTGGTTTTGATAGAGCGTTTGGTCCCGCGATAGCTCTTCACTGAAATCTTGTTGCGAAAGGCTCATTATGAAAATTGCAATTATCGGACAGCAGGACTTTGGTAAGGCGGTGCTCGAGGCGTTTCTCGCCCGCGGCGACGAAGTGGCCGGCGTATTCTGCGCGCCGGAGAAGCCCGGCGCGAAGGCCGATCCGCTGCGCGCCGCCGCCGAAGAAAAAGGTCTCAAGGTTTTTCAGTTCAAGGGTCTGCGGGGCGAAGATGCGCACCAGGCGTTGAAGGGGCTCAACGTCGACATCGGTATCATGGCGTACGTGCTGCAGTTCGCACCCGACACGTTCGTGCACATACCGCGCCTCGGCACCATTCAGTATCACCCGTCGCTGCTGCCGAAGTATCGCGGGCCCTCGTCTATCAACTGGCCCATCATTCGCGGCGACACCAAGACCGGACTCACGATCTTCCGGCCCAACGAAGGGCTCGACGAGGGACCAATCGTGCTGCAGAAGGAGTGTGCGATCGGCCCGGACGACACGCTGGGCGACGTGTACTTCAATCACCTGTTTCCCCTAGGCGTGAAAGCCATGCTGGAAGCGGCCGATCTCGTGTACGCCGGCAAGCACAAGGAGGTGGTGCAGGACGAGTCCCAGGCGACGTACGAAGGCTGGTGCAGGGAAGGCGAGGCGCGTATCAACTGGGCGAACCACGTCGATTTCGTTTACAACCTCATCCGCGGCTGTAATCCCGCACCGGGAGCGTGGACGACATTGAACGGCAAGAAGGTGCAGATTTTCGATGCGCGCAAGCACCCGGTGCGCCGGTTTGCCGACGTGGTCGGCAAGATTGGCGAGATATCGGCTCTCGGGGATGCGAGCTTCCGGGTCACCGCGCAGGGCGGGACAATAGAAGTGCTGCGCGTGCGTGGCGACGATGGCAAAAAAGTGAGCGCCGCCGACTTCGCCCGCGCGAACGGGCTGGCCAACGGCGCGATACTCGGCAACTGACTCGCACGCGTTTCGCAATGAAAACCGCGCCGTCCAGGCGCGGTTTTTTTTCGTGCTGCCGGCCCCTCGTCTCGCGTGCCGGTAAAACCCGCCCCAAGGAGAAACGGACTTTGCCGTGCAGGCGGCAGGGCGTACCGTAGAATATTCCGGCTGTTCGGCGGCTCGTGCACCGTGAGCGAAGCTGCTGCAATGAGAAGGGGCGTTACAAAGTGGCCGGTTTATTTCTCGAAATGGCGAGTGCTACGGACTGCGGGCGCATACGGTCCCAGAACGAGGACAGCCTCATCGCGGACGCGGAACTCGGTTACGCAGTCCTCGCGGACGGGATGGGTGGCTACAATGCCGGAGAAGTGGCGAGCCGCATTGCCGTTGCGACAGTCGACAGTGAGATCCGCAAGATGGGTGCGACCGCGATGGCGGCGGCTGACATCGAGCAAGCCGTCGCGGCTCACGTGGCTGCAGCCAACCGAGCCATATACGATGCTGCGCGGCGGAACGCGGCGTACTCCGGCATGGGTACGACGCTCGTCATGGCGCTGTGGCGCATGAATGACATGGTCACCGCGCACGTCGGTGATTCGCGCTTGTATCGCTTGCGTGACGGAGTGCTCGAGCAAGTCACCCGCGATCATTCATTTTTGCAGGAACAGATCGATCTGGGTTTGATCGACGCCGAACTGGCGAGGTATGCGCCCAGTCGGAATCTCGTCACGCGGGCGCTGGGCATCGAGCCTCGGGTCGACGTGGAAGTGCACACGCACCGTACGCAGTCTGGCGATCTCTATCTGTTGTGCTCGGACGGGCTCTCCGACATGCTCGACGAGCGCGCCATGACGGCGACATTGACGCAGGGGCCACGGCAACTGGATCGGTTGGCCGAGGCTCTCGTGCACCAGGCAAATGAAAATGGCGGCCGGGACAACATTTCAGTGGTACTGGCGCGGCTCGGCGCGCCGGGTGAAGCATCGCGATGACTCGCACCGTCCTTGAAGCGGCTGCGATCGTGATTCACGCGTGGCGGAAATTACGCGCACGGAAGTAAAGCGGGCGATAATATGCGCCTCCCGCGTCGCAGCGGGGTCGGGGAGACGGGGGCGAATTGAAAAAGCACATTGCTCGCATATTGCTGAGCTTGGGGGTGGTTGCGGTGTTCGTGGGACATGCCATAGGCATATACCCGGTGCCGCTGCTGGATAATTTGGAGGCGATAGGGTACGACACCCGGCTCAAACTGACGATGCCTGGCGGTGTGGATCCGCGTATCGTTATCCTCGACATCGATGAGAAGAGCCTTGCTGAGAAGGACGCGGGCGGTGAGGGCCATTGGCCGTGGCCGCGGGATCGTCTGGCGTTGCTGCTCGATAAGCTGTTCGACAGGCATGGCGTTGCGGTTGTCGGTTTTGACGTCGTGTTTGCCGAGCGCGACGAGTCGTCCGGCATACGGGTGCTCGAGCGGCTCGGCGCATCGGAGCTTCATGCCGTTCCGCAGTTCCAGGCGGCGCTGCGCAAAATCCGACCCAAACTCGAGTACGACGACATATTCGCTCGCAAGATGGAAGGCCGGAACGTCGTGCTCGGCTACACGTTTTCCAGTGACGACGCGAAAATGGCGCCGAGGAAGGGCATGCTTCCTGATCCGGTACTGCCAAAGGCGGCGTTCGGGGCGCGACGTACCGGTGCTACCCTGTGGAGCGGCTACACGGCCAATCTAGCCGAGCTGCAGAATGCGGCGAAGGCGGCCGGGCACTTCAACCCGTACACCGACGAAGATGGCGTGACGCGGCGCGTGCCTATGCTGGCGGAGTACGAAGGTGCGTACTACGAGCCGCTGTCCCTCGCGATCGTCCGGACGCTGCTCGGCTCGCCCCCGGTGAAAGTGATCTACGGCGAGGAGTCGGTAACCGACGATTACATCGGCATCGAATTCCTCGATGTTGGCAACTTCAAGATTCCCGTAGACCAGCATCTCACCGCGCTCGTGCCGTACCGTGGCGGCTACGGCAGCTACAAATACTATTCGGTCGTCGACGTGCTCAATGACCGCGTGCCGGCCGACGCCTTGCGCGGCAAGATCGTGCTCGTCGGCACGACCGCACCCGGACTCAAGGATTTGCGCTCTACGCCCGTAGATCCCGTGTACCCGGGTGTGGAGGTTCACGCGAACCTCATAGCCGGGATACTCGATCAAAACATCAAGCAGAAGCCGCCGTACGTGGTCGGAGTCGAAGTCACTTTGCTAACCCTCACCGGTCTCGCTCTGACACTGCTGTTGCCGTTTTTGAGCCCGATCCGCGCGACCGTTGTTACGGCGGCGGCCCTTGCAGGCACCGTGGCAGTGAATGCCTGGATTTTCCAGGCCGCACAGCTTGTCCTGCCGGTCGTGTCGGGGCTCATGCTCATCACGTTGCTCTTCGTGCTGAACATGGCGTACGGCTTTTTCGTCGAGGCACGGGGCAAGCGGCAGATCACGGGCCTCTTCGGGCAATATGTGCCCCCGGCGCTCGTGGACGAGATGGCCCGGGACCCGGCAAAGTTCTCGATGGAAGGCGAATCACGGGACATGACGGTGCTGTTCAGCGACGTACGGGGTTTCACGAGCATTTCCGAGGGATTGGAGCCCAAACAGTTGTCGCAGCTCATGAACGAGTTCCTTACGCCGTTAACAGAAGTGATATACCGTCACCGCGGGACGATAGACAAGTACATGGGCGACTGCATTATGGCGTTCTGGGGGGCTCCGCTGCCCGATCCGGATCATGCCCGGAACGCCATACTTGCGGGGCTTGAAATGCAGCAGGCGCTCCGGGAGTTGCGACCAAAATTCAGCGAGCGGAAGTGGCCCGAAATAAACATCGGCGTAGGCATTAATACCGGTCGCATGAGCGTCGGCAACATGGGCTCACGGATACGGCTCGCCTACACTGTGATGGGTGACGCAGTAAACCTCGCCTCCCGGCTGGAAGGCATCACAAAGGAATATGGGGCTGATATCATAGTTGGCGAGGAAACACAGAAGGCCGTGCCCGACATCGTCTTCGTCGAAATTGACCGCGTGCGGGTCAAGGGCAAGGATGTCGCCGTCGCCATTTACGAGCCGCTCGGCTTGCAGGGACAGGTGGATGCCGGCCGTATGCAGGAACGGGAGCAGTTCCGTGAAGCGCTCGCGCTGTACCGCGCGCAGCGATGGGATGAGGCGGAGGCCGCGATGCGGCACCTGAGCGAAGCATACCCTGCGACACGTTACGCGACCTTCCTCGAGCGAATAGCGTATCTGCGGTCCCACCCTCCGGGCAGCGACTGGGACGGCGCTTTCACCTTCACGACGAAATAATGAAACTGCGCATATTAGGATGCAGCGGCGGTATCGGCGGTGAGCTGCGGACGACTTCGATGATCCTCGACGAAGACGTTCTCATAGACGCCGGTACCGGCGTGGGCGACCTGTCGGTTTCGGAACTGGCGCTGATCGACCACGTCTTTATCACGCATTCGCACCTCGACCACGTCACCTCGTTGCCGTTTCTGCTCGACACCGTGGCGGCCTTCCGCGACCGGCCGGTGACGGTCTACGCGATTCGTCCGACACTCGATGCGCTACAGCAGCATGTCTTCAACTGGAAGATCTGGCCGGACTTCTCCGTCATTCCAGACAAGACGAGACCCGCCATGCGCTACCGAGCCATAGAGCTCGGCGAGCCGATAGAACTCGACGGCCGGCGTATTACGGCGGTGCCCGCGCACCACGTGGTGCCTGCGGTTGGCTATCGTCTCGATTCCGGCAAGGCAAGCCTCGTCTACACCGGGGACACAACCACCAACGAAGCGCTTTGGCCCGTCATCAACGCAATCGGAAACTTGCGCTATCTCATTATCGAGACCGCCTTGTGCGACGCGGAACGCGAGCTCGCCGTGGTATCCAAGCACTTGTGCCCGAGCCTGCTTGCCGACGAACTCAGGAAATTAACGCTCGCGCCTGAAATCTATATCTCCCATCTCAAGCCACGCGAGGCTGAAGTGATCATGAACGAGATTGCCGAGCGGGTGAGCGAACGGCGGCCGCGGATGCTGCTCAATAACCAGGTCTTCGAATTCTGAGATGCGCTGCATGCGACATCACCGCCACGTGTCATGGGAGGCGATACAGCGATGAGTACTGTACTCAATCCTAAGTCGCAGGCGCAGGACAATCTCGCGGAGAAACTGAGCTTCCAGCAGAAGCTGCAGACGGTCACGAACAAGATCCACGCGACCAGCAACATCGACGAGATCATCC
>JBLNBW010000269.1:0-11838 GCA_050260255.1 Rhodospirillaceae bacterium
GACGCTGCGGCGCTACGTGCATCTTTCCACCGGCAACTATCACGTGCGCACGTCGCATGTTTACACCGACTTCGGCCTGCTAACCTGCAACGACGCTTTCGGGGCGGACGTCAACGAAGTGTTCCTGCAGCTCACCGGGCTGGGCCGCGCCACGACGCTGAAGCATCTGTGGCAGGCGCCCTTCACGCTCCATACGGAGATGCTCGACAAGATTCGCGAGGAGACCGCTATCGCGCGCAAAGGCCGACGCGCGCGGATCGTGGCAAAGATGAATGCGCTGCTCGAGCCGGGCATCATCGATGCGCTGTATGCCGCGTCGCAGGCGGGCGTCGAGGTGGACCTCATCGTGCGCGGGGTGTGCGCGCTGCGCCCGGGCATTCCCGGCGTGTCGGACAATATCCGCGTGCGCTCCATCATCGGCCGCTTCCTCGAGCACACGCGCGTGTTCTACTTCCATGGCGACGGCGCCGAGCACGTCTATCTGTCCAGCGCGGACTGGATGGAGCGCAACTTCTTTCGCCGCATCGAGGTGTGCTTCCCGATTCTCGATCCCGACGCGAAGCGGCGCGTGATCGGCGAAGGCTTGTGGCCGTACGTCGAAGACACGCTCCGGGCGTGGGAGATGGACAGGGACGGAAACTACCGGCGCTTCGGCGGCAACGACGCGCCGCAGGGCGCCCAGGAAAGCCTCATCGAGCGCCTCGCCGAAGCGGCGGCCATCGCGTAAGACGCGGGGGAGATGCGCTACGCGGGCGTCACGTAGTGCGTGTGGATGGCGGGCGAAATATCCGTCTGCGTTCGACGAACAGGCTGTTGCCCGGTATGCGCTTCGCCTGCCGCTTCGCGTCGGCAGCCGCAGTCGATACGTCGATGTGTGTCGCGCTCGTCGCCGCATCGACGACAACGGCGCCTATCGACAGGGTGGGAAACGCAAAGAACATCGGCTGCCCGCGCCTGTCCTCGCTGAAGTAGCCGCCCGCCGCACGCTCTTCCTCGCTCAGCATCCGGTCCATCCGCTCGCCGAACTCCCGCAGTGCACGATCGCACCGGGCCTGCCAATCGACGCTCTGAAAAATGATGAAGAAATCGTCACCGCCGATGTGTCCGAGGAAATCGCAGTTCGGCTCGCACACCGAAGCGAGCAGCTCTGCTGCAAGCCGTATGACGGCGTCGCCCTGGTGGTAACCGTAGACGTCGTTGTAGGGCTTGAAGTTGTCGAGATCGCAATGACAGGCGCAGAACGCGCCGCGCGAGTCGAGCAGCCGCGCGATGTGCTCGTCGATCGGAACGTTGCCCGGCAGCAGCGTCAGCGGATTCGCATAGCGCGCCGCCGTCATCTGCATCTGATTGATCTCCCTGATGAGATCCCGCCCGGTCCCCATGCCGATGTACGTGGAGTCCTGCGTAATGATGAATCCGTTCGCCAGGTGACGGCCGTCCGACTCGGCAAGCAGGACGCTGATCTCCTGCAGCGTCATGCCCGCGTCCACCACGACCGGCGCATCATCCATGAACATCGTGCACGACTTGCGTCCGTACAGCTCGCGGCGGTACGGGCGCGCGAAGCCGTCGATGAGGGCAGCCCGGCTCACGAGGCCGATCGGCCGGCCGTCGCGGACCACCGGCAGCGACACGAGCTCGCTGTTCGCGTCGAACCGCGCGAAGGCGGCCTCGTTGGTCGTCTCCGGCGTCGCCGGGGTGATCTCCAGGAGCAGCTTGCGCGCTGTCGCGGCGCGGCCCGCGCGGCCAAGCTCCGGATATACCGCGATCCGCGAACCGGCCAGCGCCTGGCGTGCCTCGATAGACACCGCCGGCGCCTCTTCACCCGGCCGCGCGATGAGAAACCCCTGCGCATACGGTATGCCGAGATCGCGCAGCAGGCGAAGATCGGCAGGGTTCTCCACGCCTTCTGCGATGACGCGGGTCCCGCAGGATTCGGCGATCTGCTGTATCGCCTTGACGAACTGGAACTTGAGCGTGTTCTGCGCGATGCCCTGCGTGAAATGCATGTCGAGCTTCACGTATTCCGGATGAAGCTCCGACCAGAGCCGCAGGCTGGAGAATCCCTCGCCCAGATCGTCGATCGCCACCTCGAAGCCGAGCGAGCGGAAGTGCGCCATCGCGGTGCGCATGAGGCCGAAGTTCGTCGTCGGCTGATTCTCGGTGAGCTCGATGATCACACGTCCGGCCGGTACGCGCAGCCTGCGCAGCTGCATGAGCAGCAGATAGCCGCGCCCGTCGTGCTCCGCGAGCGTGGCGGGGCTCACGTTGAGAAAGAGCTTCCCCGGTACGCGGCGTG
This sequence comes from Rhodospirillaceae bacterium, assembly GCA_050260255.1. GTDB lineage: Bacteria > Pseudomonadota > Gammaproteobacteria > Burkholderiales > SG8-41 > JAQGMV01. Next base: position 2,300 of record JBLNBW010000269.1, read on the forward strand.
AAACGAAACTCTCGACGACGACTTCCTGCGCGAGCAGCTCTGCGCGTGCGCGCAAACCTTCGGCGTCGGCTGCAGCGAAGAGCGCTCCGGCGCCATACAGCTCGCTTCCCGCCGGGCCGCGCACCAGTCCTTCATAGCCGAGCACTTCCTGCGTCGTCAGGCTGATCACCGGCTGCACGACCGCCGTAAGCGCCCGTGCATCGAGTATCTTGGCGAGCTCGTTCGTAGACTTGTGGACCGCAGCGGAGTTGAGCTTTTGCATACAGCGGAGCCTATATCGTGCCGCCTGGATGCCAAACAGGAGGCGCAGCATAGCGCCGCAGCATGACGGTTTTATGACACGCGGGACGTGCCGCTGTCATGAAGCCATAACAAATAATTCACGAAACGGCAGCATTCCGATTACAGAATGGCGACCGTGTACACGGCACCGCTTCATGATCATTCCGCAGCCCCCGATCCTCCGGGGAGGCTCCGCGTCTCGATCGTCACCGAAACGTATCCTCCGGAAGTAAACGGCGTGGCGATGACGGTGGGGCGCATGGTGCATGGCCTCATCGAGCGCGGCCATGCGGTGCAGGTGGTGCGCCCGCGGCAGCAGCCCGACGAGCAGCCCAAGCTGCATGCGGGATACGAGGAAATGCTCGTGCGCGGTGTGCCGATTCCCTGCTACGACATGCTGAAGCTCGGCATCGCATCGGGCGAAGCGTTACGGGCGCGATGGATGGGGCAGCCGCCCGATATCGTTCACATCGTCACCGAGGGGCCGCTCGGATGGGTGGCGCTGCGCGCCGCGCGCGGGCTGGGAATCCCCGTATCGAGCGACTTCCATACCAACTTCCACCACTATAGCGCGCACTATCGCGCCGGATGGCTGCGGCAGCCCATCCTCGGTTATCTGAAGCGCTTCCACAACCGCGTGCAGTGCACGATGGTACCGACGGAAGGCATGCGTGAGGAGTTGCTGGGGCTCGGCTTCCGCAATCTCGAGGTCGTGGCCCGCGGTGTGGACACGAGCCTGTTCGACCCGGCACGGCACAGCGCCGCGCTGCGCCGCGCATGGGGTGTTACCCACGATGATCCGGTCGTGCTGTCCGTCGGACGCCTTGCACCGGAAAAGAATCTTCCGTTGCTCTTCGAGGCGTTCCAGGCGATGCGCGAACGCGAGCCGCGTGCGAGGCTGGTCGTCGTCGGCGACGGTCCGTCACGGGCCGCTTTCGAACGTCTGCACCCGGAAGCGCGTTTCGCCGGCATACGCACCGGCGAGGATCTCGCCGCGCACTACGCTTCGGCCAACGTCTTTCTCTTTCCCAGCCTCACCGAGACATACGGCAACGTCACGGTCGAAGCGATGGCGAGCGGCCTTGCGGTGGTCGCCTACGATTACGCCGCTGCGGCCATGCACATACGCCATGAGCGCAATGGCATCGCGGTTCCGCCGGGAAACAGCAGCGAGTTCGTCAGGCTCGCTGCGGCCCTCGTGTCCGATCGGGCGCGCGTCGCACGCCTGGGCATGCATGCACGCGCGACGGCCGAGCAGATCGATTGGCCGCAGGTAGCGGCCGATTTCGAGCGCACTCTCGCCCGTCTCGTCCACCAGCCGGAGCATCATGAGCCTACGCCTTGCCTATCCGCTTGAACGCGTAGCGCACTGGGACGCCGCCCTGTGCGTGCGCTGCAACCGCATGAGCCGCCGCGCCGTGACGCGCACGGTATTCCGCGCCGCCAGCCGCCTCGGCGACGGCGTGTTCTGGTACGCGCTGATGGTTGCGCTGCTGGTCGTCTACGGGATGCAGGCCCTGCACGCGGTCGCGCACATGATGCTGGTGGGATTGTGCTGCACGGCGCTCTATAAATGGCTGAAGCGCCGCACGCTGCGGCCGCGGCCCTACGAGGTGCATCCGGACATCGTCGTGTTCGCCGAGCCGCTCGACCGCTTCAGCTTTCCTTCCGGACACACGCTGCACGCCGTCGCCTTTTCGTGCGTCGCCCTCGCGTACTACCCGGCACTCGCCCCGCTGCTGCTGCCGTTCACGCTGCTCGTCGCCCTCTCGCGTCCCATACTAGGGCTCCACTATCCGAGCGACGTGCTGGCCGGCGCGGCGATCGGCGCGTTGATCGCCGGCGTTTCGCTCTACATCTGACTTGCGTCTGACCGCTTCGCCGCGGCGGCTGCGCAGCTGAAAAGCGTTTGCGACTCGATTGAAAAACCTGCAACGCAATGCAGTATGCATGTAACACGAGACGCCGATACTGAAGACTCCTCGACCACTCGTATCGGAGCCACCTCATGTGTACACGCGACGCACGTCTCGCCTCTTCCCGGCTGATCGCAGGCATTGCACTGTCGGATCACGAACGCGCATCGGCAACTCTCACGCTCGCTCGCGCACACGCGATCGCGTCATTCATAGTGGCCGTCGTGAAAATTCCGACCGCCGTATTGCAGCTCTACCGCAGGAACGCGGCGCACCCGTATCCGCATCCTTCCCACGAGTAACGGCAGGAGCGCTAAGCGACGCGCCGACCACCGCGCCAAACTGCAAGCACGGAGGGTATGCAGTTCGCAAGACGGACGCGGAAGAAATCGGCGCGCTTGCCGGCCGCGATCTCGCCGCTGTGCAGGTAGAGGTCCACTTGAAAGAACAGCGCGCGCCCGGGCGTTGCATTGCCGCAGCACGGCGGCCGTCCGTGCGGACGGATGCGAGCAGCGGAAATTCGGTCGCGCTTGGGTGCGATATCCGCTACAGCGACGGGGCGGTCGCCCGACACGCGGGCGGGCGAAACCTCAGCCGCTGTAGACGTGTCTGCGGGCGTCGCGTCAAGAGAGTTTCTGCGCCGCAAGACTCCCCGGCTGTGCCGTGCTCGGCGTATCGCTCGCGGGAAAACTCTCCTGTATCGACTCGTCGAGCAGCCATTCCCGGTGTTCCGCGGTGCCGATACCGCCGGGCGGCGGCTCGAGGTCAGGAGTCATGCTGCCACCGCGTGCCTGTTGCGGACTTCCCTGCCATGCAGGCTCGGACAGCTCGTCCGAGCGGCCGTAGGTGACGCGTATGCGGTTTTCCACGTCCCGCACACCCGGTGTGTCCACGACGATATTTTCCATCGCATGCTTCATGCGCCTGTCGCTCACCGAGCCTTCGAGCACGACGACACCGCCGCTTACTTCGACGCTCACGTCGGATGGATCGAGATGTGCCGCACGGTACAACCGTTCGGCGATGTCGTCGCGTATCCGCTCGTCCCGGCGCGGGTACTGCTGGCGAGCCGCCCGTGAGCGGTTCTCGCTCGGCTCCACGCGTCTCAGCGGATCGTACGGATCGTCGATGGAACGGTGTTCGTTGCGTCTGGCCATAGCGTCCTCCGCATTCGTTGGAAGGACATGTCTGCAATGCGCATACCGATCGGCCGTGCACCCGAGTGGTGCCACGAACACGCAGGCCGGCTGAGATGCCGGTGAGGAGAGCGCGGCGGCAGCCCTCGCCACGCAACGCTAGGGGCGTATTCGGTCGAGCTTCAAGCGAACCGCTTCGGCGAACAGCTGCGTCGCCGCCGGGTCCTCGTGCGAGACGGTCGAGGCACATACGGTCACGACGGACAGGTACGGATCGAACAGCTGCCACACTTCCTGATTCGACGACAGTCGCGAATCGCTGAACACTTCGATCACGTCGTACAGCATGGGCACGGCTTTCTTCCCGTCGCCCACTGTCAGGCTGTCCAGCGCACCGTTGATCGCCGCCACCAGCCGGGTCACTTCCGCGTGCGGAGTCATGCGCCTTTGTTCGCCAGCACGAAACGAAGATCCAGCCGCCGCCTGGCAGCAGGCGGACACCAGTAGTAACCGCCCGTCACCGGCCGCGAAAACGAGAACAGTCCATCGACGACGCCGTCTTCAAGACCCGTCATACGCCGCATCATGCGCGTGAACTTGTCTAGCGAATTCACGAAGGCGACGAACTCAAGTCCTTCGGTCTCCACGCCGGCCCACGGCATCGACCGGCGCAGCATGAACGCCGGCGGCTCGAAGCTCTCCTGCGCGGAGCGCTTCACGTGTGCCGATGGCGGCGCATCCTCGAGCTCGTCGTTGGTCTTTGCCGACCGGCCGATGATGTTGTCCCGGGCCTCTTCGGAAAAACCCTCGAAGCGGTCGAGATCGTGCACCCACTGCTGAACCGCGAGATAGCTCGATCCGGCGAGAGGTCCCTCCGACACGATTGCCGCTTCGACGGCCTTGTCGTCCTTAGGGTTTTCCGTGCCGTCTTCGAACCGCGTGAGATCGCGGCCGCCGTGATACGTAAAGGTATCGAGCGTGCCGGAAAGCGTGAAGGCATCGCCCAAGAGCTGCCGCACGGCGCGCGCGTAGTCGAACACCACCCCGCGGTCCCGGCCGCACAACCGGACCCACACGCTTTCCTGCGTAGAAGGCACGGCGCAGCCGGGTCCCGACATCGGCGGAAAAGTACGCAGCCCCGGAATCCGCACGCCGAGCGCGAGCGCGCACGGCTCGCCCAATGCGACGATGCCCCAATCGGTCGAGAACTCCTCCGCGAATCGCCGCAAGGCGGCCTCGACGCGGTCAGGCTTGTCGACGCGAAAGGTAAGAGAACGGGCAACGGTGGGTAGCGATTGCAGGATTCCAGGCTGGACGCGGTCCGTGATCGGCATTGCTCGTTATGGCCCCTAAGTGACGCGGCATTATCGCATATCGCTTGCGGGGCATTCCGCGCAACGGTCCGTAACTCAACGGCGCATCGAGCCGCTCGGTACCCTCAAGCTGTCTAAACAATCATTGCGCTGTCCATGGCGCGACACGGGACCGGGACTTGCAACGTCTTGTTCCACGAAACAGCGGACGCACAGCTTATGCCGTGAGAGCTTTGTGCAGCCCGCTCGCCGCGCACACCGGAGCACGCCCATGAGCATGATACGAGCAGGAAGAGACCGGCAGGCCATAGATATCGACGATCCCGACGATTGCCGCTTCTGGTGTGAGCAGTTCGGCATACAGCCCGAGCAGCTTAAGGAAGCGGTGCGTGAAGCGGGCAACCGGTCCGATGAGGTCCGCGAGTACGTCGAGCGCCACTTCGTCGTCGCCGTCCGCTGGCACACCACCGAGCGCGGCGGATTCCCTGCATAGCGGCGACACGCGCACCGGGCGCCCGCCTTCCCCGCATCCAGTCACCGTCGCCAGGCGTTAACCAATGTCCGCGCATGCCCTGCACGCGGCGCATCACGCCGGCAGGTAAAGCCTGAACTCCGCCCCCCTGCCCGGTCCGTCGCTCGACGCCGTGAGACGGCCTCCATGCATGCGCGCCAGGCTATCGCTGATGGATAGGCCGAGCCCCAGGCCCTGCCCCGCCCTGCTCTTCGCCGCGGCGTGAAACGTCTTGAAGAGATACGGCATCAGCGACCGTTCTATTCCTCTGCCATCGTCTTTGACGGTAATAGCGACGTTGTCCGATGCCCTCTCCAGCCGGACTTCGATGTGTGCGCCCGCGCCTGCGTATTTCGTCGCATTGTTGATGAGGTTGGAAATGATCTGGGTGATGCGCGGGCCGTCGACCTTCGCAATGATCGGCTCGTCCGGCAATGTAACCTCCAGCTTCTGTTGCGCCGCCTCGATGAGATGGCTGTTGGCCTCGATCGCGTTCTGCACGCATATGCGCAAGTCGTGGTCGGACCGATCGAGTTCCATCAACCCACGGTTGACGCGCGCGACGTCGAGCAGATCGTTCAGCAGCCGGCGCATCTGCTCGACCTGCCGGTGGAGTATCGCCGTCGCCGGCGCGAGCTCACCTGCGCCGCACCGCTCGTGAAGCACCAGCGCCGCATTCGAGATCGCCCCCAGCGGATTTCTGAGCTCGTGCGACAGCACGGCGATGAACTCGTCCTTCTGCCGGTCCGCGACTCGCCATGCCTCGTTCGCCTGGTCCGCGGATTCCAGCGCTCGCTGCACCTCGTCGCGCGCCCTGGCCTCGCGTGCTCCGAAAATGATGAGTACCGTCGCGATCATGGCGTAGCTCAGCAGCGCAGTGACGAGCTCCTTGTTGAGCGGCGAAAACTGGAATTGGGGGAGAACGAAGAGGTAATTTACCCACAGCGGCGACACCAGCGCGGTCAGTATGCTCGCCTTCCAGCCGGCGAGATAGACGCTCAGCGCGACCGCACCCAACGCGAACGCATAAGGCAGTACGACGGGACCGAGCAATGGGACGAGCATGAGCCGCAATGCGCACGCCAATGCGGAACACATCAGTGCGATGACGAGCGATCGGGCATTTATCGAACGGAGCATGTGCTGAGCTGTGTTCACATCGTGGCATTGGCGGCAGCCAGCCATGGGGCTCATCCGATGGTGAACGCCGATCGAGCGCATTACGCACGCGCTCGATGCGTGCTTGTCCTTTGCAGAGCAAGCCCGCTACGATGTCATACCGTGCAAGGATCGGACCATAGACGCATGCATGACGTCGAATTCGCTCGACGGCGCCGAGCACGCTAAAATCCGCACCGGAAGCCTGCCCCGGACCTCATTCGCATGTGTCCTCTTCAGCAGGATCCACCTCATCAACCCCTTGCGATGTGAATCCCATGGCCGCGACGAACGAAATCCGAGTGATGACCTCTGGCGCCTTTACCGCCGCGCATCTTGCACTCATTCCACAAGTTGAACAGCTGACCGGTAAAAAAGTCGTGACGGTGACGACCTCCATAGGAACCGGCGACACCTCCATACCGAATCGACTGAAGCGCGGAGAAGTAGCCGATGTCGTGATCGTCGCGGAAGGCGTGCTCCGGCAATTCATCGCGGACGGCTATGTCATGCCCGAGAGCCTTACGCTCGTGGCGCGTTCCGCGATCGGCATGGCGGTACGCGAGGGCGCGCCCAAGCCCGACATCGGCTCGGCCGATGCGTTAAAGCGCACCCTGCTGCAGGCGAAGGCGATCGGCTATTCGGCGAGCGTAAGCGGTCAGTACCTCACCAAGGAGATCTATCAGCGCCTCGGCATCGCGGATCAGGTCATGCCCAAGAGCCGGCTCATCGGCAACGGCGAGCGCGTCGGCACGTACATCGCGAACGGTGAGCTCGAAATCGGTTTTCAGCAGATCAGCGAGCTGCTTCCGGTACCGGGCATCGCGCACATCACGCCGCTGCCGCCCGAGCTGCAGAAGGTCTCCGCATTTGCCGCTGGCATAGGCACGCATTCGATCGATCCGGCTTCAGCACGACGGATGATCGAGTTCCTCGCGTCCCCGGCAGCCGCAAACGCGATATCCCGCACCGGGTTGGAGCCGATCGCCAGGAGTTGACGCCTGGAAGCGACATGCGGTTCACCGACTTCGTTCCCGCTCGCAATGCAGACGGAAGACGAATGAAGTAGCGTGCAGAAGTCGCGTTCGCGCGCGATTGCCCTTCGTTATAATCCTTACGCGCCGCGTTCGCGGCGACTAAGCCAACGGCATCGCGAGGAGGGAGAGTTGCTCCATCACGCATCGCGCAATAGTGTGCACACCGGGACTTCCGAGCAGCGATGATAGTGTCGCGTGCAGTCTCTGCGCTCCTCGTGCCGCTGGGCGCATTGTTCGCCGCGCATCTCGCGCTGCCCCGGCTCGGCGATGTGCCAGCCTCGCTTGCGGGACTCAAGCTTTACGCGCCTCATATCGGGATAGCCATAGGTTTTGCGGTCAGCATCGGATTCGGCCGCAGCCGCACTTTTTTCGCGCTGGCGGCCCTGGCGCTTGCCTATGCCGGAGCGCGCGCCTATCCGGCTACGACGCTTTACCACGCGATCACCGTCGCGTTGCCGCTGACGCTCGCCTTCTTTGCGTGGCGCCGCGAAACCAGCCTATTCAGTCAGCATGCCGTGCGCTGTGCGGCTGGCGTCGCCGCGGTAACGGTAGCCCTCTTCGCATCGTGCGCGATGCTCCGCGCACCGCTGGACGCGATCCTCCATACGACGTTCGTCACCGGCGTTGCGCTTGCGCCGCTCGCGCAACCTGCCATCGTCGCGACGGCGGTAAGCGTGGTCGTTGCAGTGGGAGCATGGTTCTATCGGCGGGAAGCGACCGCCCTTGCGCTTGCCGCGGCGATGATCGGCTTCGCCTACGCAGCGAGCGCCATCCGCGATTCCGACACGGCGGCCGTGTTCGTCGCAACGAGCGCCGTCGTTCTCGCCGTCGCGGTATTGCAGGACATCTTCCACATGGCGTTCCGCGATCCGCTGACGGGACTCATGAGCCGCCGCGCGCTGGACGAGCATTTCGCGGCGCTCGGGCGCCGTTACGCCATCGCCATGGTGGACATCGATCACTTCAAGCGCGTGAACGACACACACGCTCACGAGACGGGGGATCAGGTGTTGCGGATGGTCTCCCGCATGCTGACGCGCGTCTCGGGCGCGAGAGCGTATCGCTACGGCGGCGAGGAGTTCGCCCTGCTCTTTTCCGGGCAGGACGCGGACGACGTGCTGGAACGCCTCGAAGCGTTGCGCGAAGACATCGCCGGCTATCCCTTCAGGCTGCGCTCGCCCGGACGCAGCAAAACCGGACGCCGCGGCCGCAATCGCAAGTCGGCCTCGGCACGCATACTGAAAGTGACGGTGAGCATAGGCGTTGCGCAACCCGACGCCCGAAGCACCGAACCGCACACGGTATTGGCCATGGCCGACAAGGCGCTCTATCGGGCGAAGCACCGCGGCCGCAACATGGTGTGCCGCTGATCCAGGCGGCGGCCGAACGGCACGACGACCCTGCTCTGTCGCCCGTCCGCCTCGGGATCGGGGTCGCAACAGCCGCTGCGCTCATTGCATCGATCCCGGGCCCGCATTACGATGCTTTTGCACCGGCAACGAGAATGTCCATGGGGGGGATTGGATCTCGGAGGAGACCATGGCATACACCCTGGAAGGTCGTTTGCTGGAAGTCTGCAACTGCAAAACCCTCTGTCCCTGCTGGGTCGGCGAAGACCCGGACAACGGCACCTGCGATGGCGCGCTCGCCTGGCATTTCGATAAAGGCCTCATCAACGGCGTCGACGTGTCGGGACTTACCATCGCGGTCCTCGCCCACATACCGGGCAATATCCTCAACGGAAACTGGCGCGCCCTGGTGTTCGTCGACGATCGCGCTACGCGCGAGCAAGAGGAGGCGATGCTGAGCGTGTACACCGGTAAACAGGGCGGGCCGGTTGCCGACCTCGCGAAGCTCATCGGAGAAGTGGTCGCGGTGGAACGGGTGCCGATGCAGTTCGAAGTGCAGCAAGGCAAGGGAACGCTGCGCATCGGCAGCGTCGTTGCGGCGGATCTCGAGCCGTTCCGCGGACCGAACGAGACGCCGACCGCGCTTACGGATTCCATATTCAGCACGATACCGGGCTCTCCGGCGTACGTGGGCAAAGCCTCGATGTACAAGGCCAACGCGCCCGCCCTCGGCATAGAGCTGAATCTGTCGGGCCACAACTCCGTGCAGGGATCGTTCCGCTTGGCAGCCTGAGGCGTGCATCCGGCGCTGCACCGGCGCGCGCGTCGCGCCGGTGC
>JBLNBW010000270.1:0-2978 GCA_050260255.1 Rhodospirillaceae bacterium
CGGTCACGAGCGCACGCGCAACATCAACTCCTACGCGCTCACCGTTTCCGTTGCGGATCTGCTCGGCCCCGTCGCGGCCGGTTTCCTCGTAGACCATGCCGGCCACGTGAGCGCGTATCTGTGGCTCGGCATGTTCAACGCGGTCGCGGTCGTCGGCGTGGTGTGGCTGCTGCCGCGTCTGCCGCGCGCGCGGCAGGCCGCCGATGCGGTGCGGCGTCGCATGATCGATCTGTTCCAGATACCGGACTTGCGGCGCATCATGCTCGCGAGCGCCGTCGTGATGACGGGGCTCGATTTGTTCCAGCTCTACATGCCGCTGTACGGACATGCGGTCGGCCTGTCCGCTTCCGCCATCGGCATGACGCTGGGCGCCTATGCAGCCGCCGGTTTCGTCACGCGCGCGCTGATTCCCATCCTCGTCAAGCGCTACACCGAGCAGACGATCATGGTGTATTCGCTGGTGCTCGCGGCAGTGGCGTTCGTCGCGATTCCCTTCTTCGTGAACGCGTACGTGCTCGGCACGATATGCTTCATCCTGGGACTCGGGATGGGACTCGGTCAGCCGCTGGCGGTGATACTCACGTACAATTTTTCGCCACCGGGACGCGCGGGGGAGGCGCTGGGATTGCGCATCGCCATCAATAACTCCATGCACGTGGTCGCGCCGTCCACATTCGGCGCCATCGGCTCGCTCGTCGGCCTCGCACCGGTGTTCTGGGTGACTGCGGTGTTCCTCGTGCTGGGCGCGCGCTACAGCGCGCCGCGGGAAGGCGCCGCGAAGCGATGAACATCGGGATCGTCTTCGCGATCGTCCTGTGCAACATGAGCGCATTCCGCGCGAGCCGCGTCCTGATATCGCTCTTCGCCATTGAGCTGGGCGCGGCGCAGGTCACGATCGGTGCGCTGATCGCCATGTACTCCGTGTTTCCCATGCTGATGGGCTTGTACGCGGGGCATGTGTCCGACAAGCTGGGCGTCGGACGTCCCATGGCCTACGGCTCCATCGGGATATCGCTGGGCATGCTGGTTCCTTTTCTCTGGCCGTCGATTCCGGCGCTGTACGTCTCGGCGGCGCTGATAGGCGCATCGCACGTGTTCTACAACGTATCGGTGCAGAACCTCGTGGGCTACTTGAGCACGCCGGCAGACCGCACGAAGAACTTCAGTAACTATGGTCTCGTCATGGCGATGGGCGGCCTCGTCGGTCCGCTCATGGCCGGCGTCGCGGTGGACCATCTCGGCCACGCGCGCAGCTATCTCGTGCTCGCGCTTGCGCCGCTCATCACCGTCGCCATCATTTCCCGGGCCAAGGGGATACGCGCAGCCGCCAAAGGCGGCGACGAGGGCGGCGGTCTCGCGGGAGCCCGCGAGCTCATGCGCGACCGCGGGCTGCGGCGCACGCTGCTCGCGAGCGGAATCGTTCTCACGGGCAACGATCTCTTCCAGTTCTACATGCCGATATACGGCACGTCGATCGGTCTATCCGCGACGGCAATCGGTGCGATACTCGCCGTATTCGCCGGCGCATCGTTCATCGTGCGCCTGGTGCTGCCTGCGCTTGCTAAGCGGCACGGCGAGGAAGTGCTGATGACCTGGTCGCTGTTTCTCGGCGCGGCCACGTACGTCGTCTTCCCGTTCATAACCAGCGTGATTTTTCTCGTGCTGATCGCCTTCGCGCTCGGGCTTGCGCTGGGATGCAGCCAGCCGCTGTCCGTCACGCTGACGTTTGCGCGCGCGCCGGAAGGACGATCGGGCGAGGCGCTGGGGCTGCGCATGACGATCAACAACTTTACGCACGTTGCCGTGCCCCTCGTGTTCGGTACGGTAGGATCGGTGCTCGGCATCGCGCCGGTGTTCCTCGCGAACGCAGCAATGCTCGCCGGCGGCGGCGTCATGAGCCGGCGCAACGTGGAAGAACGTAACGGCTGAGTCATCACGGAGAGTTGCCATGAAAATCGCGGTCATCGACGATTACCAGGACGCGTTTCGCAAGCTGTCGAGCTACATCAAGCTCAAGGGGCACGACGTCATCGTCTACAACGATACGGAGAAAGACCCGGTCAAGCTTGCCGAGCGTCTCAAGGACGCCGACGTGGTGGTTCTCACCCAGCAGCGCTCCCCGTTCCCTCGCGCCGTCGTCGAGCGGCTGCCGAGATTGAAGCTCATCAGCCAGACCGGCCGCAACGCCTATCACATCGACATCGAGGCGTGCACCGAGCGCGGCGTCATCATTTCGGCCGCCGGCGCCGGCTTGCCCAATCCCACAGCCGAGCTCGCGTGGGGACTGATACTCGCATCGCTGCGTCACATTCCGGAGGAAGTGCAGCGTCTCAAATCCGGCCAATGGCAGAAGACGGTCGGCGTCGGCCTGCACGGCAAGACGCTCGGCGTGTATGCGTACGGGCGCATCGGCAGTCTGGTGGCCCGCGTCGGCAAGGCGTTCGGTATGCGTGTCACGTGTTGGGGCCGTGAAAGCTCGACGGCGAAAGCGCGCGCCGACGGTTACGAGGTGCCGGCGAGCCGCGAAGCGTTTTTCTCGGAAGCGGACGTCATCAGCCTGCATCTGCCGCTCAACAAGGAGACGCGCGGCATCGTGACCGCGCGCGATCTCGCCTTGATGAAACCCACGGCACTGATCGTCAATACGAGCCGCGCGCCGATCATCGAGCCGGGCGCGCTGGTCGCGGCGCTGCTGCAAGGCCGCCCGGGCCGCGCCGCAGTCGACGTCTACGAGGAGGAGCCGGTGCTCAACGCCGCGCACCCGCTGCTCAAACTGGACAACGCGCTCTGCACGCCGCATCTCGGTTATGTCGAGGAAGCGACCTACGAGGCGTACTACGGCGCGGCGATCGACCACATCGTCGCGTATGCCGCCGGCACGCCCCTCAGTGTACTGCCCCCGGAGGCGTGGCCGCGGCGGGCTTGAGCGCTCGCGCGGCCGCCGCCTCAACCGGGTTGTGCGTTACCGGCGGGAAGAA
>JBLNBW010000271.1:0-4807 GCA_050260255.1 Rhodospirillaceae bacterium
CATCAGTATCGTGTAGCCGTCGGGAGGCGATTTCGCCGTGATCTCTCCCGCGATGTTGCCGCCTGCGCCGGGACGGTTGTCGAACACGAACGGCTGGCCCAGTCCTTCGGCGAGCTTGCCGCCGACGAGTCGCGTCAATATGTCGCTGGGGCCGCCCGGAGAAAAGCCGATCACGAATCGTACGGGCTTCGTCGGGTAATTCTGTGCCTGGACGTCAGCGGCCGCTGCGGCCAGTAAAACGAGAGCGAGTGCGCGGGGCGCGATGCGATGCGATACGGGCGACATGCGTTTACTCCTCGTTTTTCCATGCGCGCGGGCATTGTAAGGCATGTTGGGAGAACGGGGGTGATGTGCTATTCTCGACGGGCAAGTCCTACAGATCGCGAAGCGCTTAGCTCCCTCGAGGAACACACATGACAACCTCTCCACGCATCAACGGCGTGCTGTCGCCCGTCGTCACGCCGTTCAAGGCGGACCTCACGCCCGATACCGAGCGCTACATCGCTCACTGCCGCTGGCTGCTCACGCAAAACTGCGGGCTTGCCGTCTTCGGCACGAACAGCGAAGCGAACTCGCTTTCCGTCAACGAGCGCATCGCGTTGCTCGACGCGCTGCTCGCGGCGGACATCGATCCGACGCGCATGATGCCCGGCACCGGCTGCTGCGCACTCACCGACACCGTGCGTCTCACCGAGCATGCGGTCAAAGCAGGCTGTGCCGGTGTGCTGATGCTGCCGCCGTTCTATTACAAGGACGTGAGCGAAGACGGCCTCTTCCGCAGCTTCTCCGAAGTGATCCAGCGCGTCGGTGACAGCCGGCTGCGCATCTATCTGTACCACATTCCGCCCGTCGCAGTGGTCGGCATCACGCGCGGATTGGTGGAACGCCTGCTGAAGGCATATCCGGGCATCGTGGCAGGCATGAAGGACAGTTCCGGGGACTGGAACAACACGAAGATGATGCTCGACGCATTCGCCAAGTCCGGCTTCGACGTTTTCGCCGGCAGCGAGTCGTTCCTGCTCGCGAACATGCGCAACGGCGGCGCAGGGTGTATTTCGGCCACGGCCAACGTGAATCCCGGTCCTATCGACAAGCTGTACCGCGAATGGCAGAACGCCGACGCGGAGACGCAGCAGGAAGCGCTCAACGCAGTGCGCAAGGCGGTCGGTCAGTACGTCATGATTCCGTCGCTCAAGGCCGTGATCGCGCATTATGCAGGCGATCCGGAATGGCGCACCGTGCGTCCGCCGCTCGTCGAGCTCTCCGCCGATCAGGCGAAGAAAGTCGTCGACACGCTGGACAAGCTCGGCTTCGAAATGCCCGGGCTGCGCGCGACGGCGGCCGCGTAGAGGCCGTGACTCGTAAGCAGTAGGCCAGCGTAACGAGTGCAAACAAAAAGCCCGGTCAAGCCGGGCTTTTTGTTTTGAGGCAGCGACGAGTCACCAGTCACGAATCACGCATCTCATCGCGAAAGCAACCCAACTTCACGCATATAGCGCAGCACGCCGGGATGGATGAGATCCTGGCGCGGCGCGGCGGCGAGCGTATTCGCGAGCGTCGATTCCTTCGCCTGCGCAAGTCGGGCGCCTAGCGCCGCCTCGCCCTTGTGCAGCGCGCGCGCAAGCCGGTACGCGATATCGTCCGGCAAATCGATGCGCGAGAGCACGAACGGCCACGAGCCTACCGACACCACCGGCTCGCTCTGACCGGGATAGCTGCCGGCGGGCATGGTGATCGTCTTCACGAAGCTGTGCTTCGCCGTGATGCGCTTGATCTCGTCGGCGCTCGGCGCAATGAAGCGCCCACCCTGCGGCGCCTTGGAAACGGCGACGAACCCCGGCCATCCTATGCCCCCGCCCCACAGCGCGGCGACGCGGCCGTCGAGCACCATCGCCGGACCGTCGCCCGCCTTGTCCAAGTACACCGGCTGGAAGTCTTTGTTCATGTCGAGCCCCAGGCCGTCCATCGCGTAGCGGGCGAGGACGACGAAGCCGGAGCCTTTCGCGCCCCACGCGATCGGCTTGCCCTTCAGATCGTCGATGGTCTTGTACGGACTGTCGGCGCGCACGATGAACATGCCCGACTGCGAATACATGGCGTTGATGATGTAGAGCTTGACCGGCGCCTGCCCTATGCCGTTCAGTGCCTCGTACGTCACCTCCCCGGTCGCCTGGCCGATGTCGAGCTTGCCTGCTGCGAGCAGCGGCACGTTTTCCGTGCTGCCTTTCGTGTTCTTCGGCTCTACCGACAACGACGGATCCATCTCGTTGAGCGTCGACGAATACGCATCGCCGTACACCGGGAAACCGCCGCCCGGCGTTGCCGTACCCAGCGTCACCACGGTCTTACTTTGCGCGCCTGCCATGCTGGCTCCCCCCAAGATCGCGGCTGCAAGCAGCCATTGCAACACCTGTTTCATGCGTGCTCTCCCTGTAAGACGCAAGAGGTATTCGCTGGCGCTGCGCGCGGCGCATGATTACTTGCCGTCGGTAAACGAGATGCCGTTCGCCTCTTCCCAATAGCGCGCGATTTCCGTCTGGTCGATTTGCGCACCCAGCTTGTCCGCTGCCGCCGACCACAGCTCCGACACTTTCTCTGCAAGCGGCGCAAACGCGCCCATCGCCTGCGCCGTGTCGTGCGCAATCTTCACGTCCTTCGCGATGAAGCCGAGCGCCATGCCAGTGCCGTACTTGCGCGTCAGCACATGGGGTATCACTTTCTTTTCGATCGGGTGGTTGCGTCCCGCGCACAGCGGCACGAGGGCTTCGGCCATGAACTTGGAATCCAGCCCGAACTTTCTGCCGACCGCCATCGCTTCGACGGCGTTGATGAGGGCGCACGCGTTCACGTAATTGGCGAGCGCCTTCAGCGCGTGCCCGGTGCCCACGCCGCCGCATTCCATCACGCTGCGCCCCATCGCCTGGAACAGCGGTCGGCATCGATCGATGACGGTCTTGTCGCCGCCCACCATGATGTCGAGCGTGGCGTCCTTCGCGAAGACCACGCCGCCCATCACCGGCGCGTCGATCACGGCGATACCGCGCGGGGCCAGGGCCTCGGCCAGCGAACGGGTGCCGATCGGATCGGACGTGCTCATGTCGATCACCACGCCGTCTGCCGCGAGGGCACTCGCGGCACCGTCGGCGTTCTCACCGAGGATCACCTTGCGGACGATCTTGTCGTTCGGGAGCATCGTGATCACCGCGTCGGCACCGCGCGCCGCGTCCGTCGCGCTTGCCGTGCCTTTAGCGCCGTGCTCGGCGACGAAGCGGTCCACCAGCTCGCGGCGAAGATCGAAGGCCGTCACTTCGAAGCCCTTGCGCGCCAGATGTCCGGCCATGGGGCCGCCCATGTTGCCGATTCCTATGAAACCGACTTTCTTGATCCTGCTCATATGATTGGGGCACTCCTCACGTGTTCCGCTCGTCAACTGCGCAACTCGTGAATGGTGAGTGGTGAATTGGAACGTCTCGATTCACTATTCACCAATCACTAATCACGCTTTTACAAAAGCGCGCCGCGCGCGGTGATGGGCCACAACGCTTCCACTCTGCCGTTACGCACGCAGACGTAATAATCGTAGAGATTGACCGTGGGATCGCAGTGCCCCGGGATGAGCTTGAGCTTGTCGCCGAGCTTGAGGGCAGCGCCTTTCAGCTCGATCACGCCGTGCTCGTCCGATGCCTTCACGTATTCCGCGCCGGCGATGTCGGCCACGCGCGGCATGCCGCTATCGACGCTCGACGCTTTCAGGCCGGCGTCGACCACGACGCGCTCGGTGGAAGGCCGGCTCATTACGGTAGTCCACACGAACAGGCTGTGCTCGAAGCGCGGTATGCCGCTCTCGGTCCAGTCGTTGCGGGCGTAGTCGGCGTCCATGAAGACGTAGGAGCCGGGCTGCAGCTCGTCGTACACCGCGCTTGCCGCTTCGAACAGGTACGTGCCGGTGCCCGCACCGGTGATCTTCTCGCACGCGATACCGTTCTTCTTCAGCAGTTCCTTGGTGGTGCGCGCCTTCCCGGCAGCGGATGCGATCGCCGCGCGCCGTTCCTCCACGCCGCGCATGTGCTGCGCCGCGCCGTGGTACGCCTGCAGTCCGGCGAAGCGCAGGTTGGGACACGCGACGATGGCCTGCGCAATGCGCAGCGCGGGCTCGCCCGGCTCCACGCCGCAGCGGTTGGCGCCGACGTTTACTTCCACCAGCACATCGATGACCACGCCGAACTCGCGCGCCGCGGTGTCGATGTCCCGAACGTTGTCCGCATTGTCCGCGCAAACCGCGATTTTCGCCTGACGCGCAAGCGCCGCGAGGCGCTGCAGTTTCGTCCGGCCCACTACCTCGTTGGCGATCAGCACGTCGCGCACGCCGCCCGCAACCAATGCCTCCGCCTCGCTCACCTTCTGACAGCACACGCCTACGGCGCCGGCCGCGAGCTGACGCATGGCGATCTGCGGACACTTGTGGCTCTTCGCATGCGGCCGCACTTTCACGCGGCGATCCGCAAGCGACTCCGCGAGACGCTGCACGTTGCGCTCGAACGCGTCCATGTCGAGGAGCAGGCACGGCGTGTCGACTTCGTCGAGCGGCATGCCGATGACCGCAGGAAGTAAGAGTGACATATTGTTGAGAGCGTGATTGGTGAGTGGTGATTAGAAGCTATCTCAAAAACCGTTGTACTTGGTTGAAATCATTGGTACGGTCTCGGCATGGCACGCCGAGAAGAACTGAACGACGAACAGTGGGCGATCATCGAGCCGTTGCTTCCGGAGCCGCCGAAGCGTGAGGACGGCAAAGGAAGGCCCAGGC
>JBLNBW010000272.1:0-5367 GCA_050260255.1 Rhodospirillaceae bacterium
CGCCTCGGGACCGTGCTCCCGCGGCGCACACTGCGTGTGGTTCGTCGACGGCGAGTACGTTCATCTCACGTCGGGTGCGGCCGACTTCGAGCCGATCAATCCGAACGACGATCAGTTCTACCGGATCATCGACGTGCGCAATCCGTCGAAGCCGACCGAAGTGGGACGCTGGTGGTACCCCGGAACGCGCAAAGGCGACAAGGAGCCGCCTGTTCCGCGCCATCCGAAGTTCGACGCGGGCTACCGTCCGCACAACACGAACGTCTATCCGCAGCGTCCGGATCGTGCGTACGTGGGCTATATCGACGGCGGCGCGGTGGTGCTCGACATCAGCGACAAGTCGAACATCAAGGAAGTCACGCGCTGGCGCTACTCCCCGCCGTACAACGGCTTCACGCACACGGTCATGCCGCTCTTCAGCCGCGACCTTTGGATAGTCACCGACGAATGCGTGAAGGACAACGGCATCGACTGGCCGAAGCTCGCGTGGGTGGTCGACGCGCGCGTCGAAACCAACCCGGTGTCCATCGCGACGCTGCCGCTGCCGCCTGCCGAGAGCTTCACCAAGCGCGGCGGCCGCTTCGGCGCCCATAACCTGCACGAGAACTATCCGAAGGAGACCTCGCACCGGTCAGACAACATCGTCCTCGGCACGTTCTTCAACGGCGGCGTTCGCGCTTACGATCTCTCCAACCCGTACCAGCCGCAGGAAGTGGCCTATTACGTGCCGGGCGCGCCGAAACTCTCGCCGGCCGGCGCCATCCAACTCAATGACGTCTGGTGGGACGACCGCGGCCTGGTTTACACCGTGGACCGCTTCGCGGGCGGCCTGTACATCCTGGAAATGAATCTGTAACCGAAGAACGCAGCAGCGCGTGGCCAATCTACTCGAGGAACCTCAAGCTCAACGCCGTGACCCGCTGGCCGGGCGCATCCCGGTCAGCGTCGTCACCGGCTTTCTCGGCAGCGGCAAGACTACCCTGATCAACAAGCTGCTCAAGCGTCCGGACATGAACCGGGTCGCCGTGATCGTCAACGAGTTCGGCGAGCAGAGCATAGATCACGATCTCGTGCAGGTCTCCTCCGAGCAGATGATGCTGCTCAACAACGGCTGCCTGTGCTGCGTGCTGCGTGGCGATCTGCAGGAGACACTGCGCGACCTGTTCGTGCAGCGCCGCAGCGGCGAAATCATCGACTTCGAGCGCGTCGTTATCGAGACGACCGGTCTGGCAGATCCCGCGCCAGTGATGCAGACGTTGATGACCGACACGATGCTGCAGGCGCAATACCGGCTCGATTGCGTGGTGACCCTGGTGGATGCGGTGAACGGACTGCAGCAGATCGAGACGATGTCGGAGCCGGTAAAGCAGGCGGCGCTCGCCGATCGCATCGTCGTCACGAAGACCGACCTTGCGCAGGAGGCTGCGATCGCCGCGCTCGAAGAGAAGCTTCGCGAGCTCAATCCGCAGGGGCCTATCCGCCGCGCACTGAACGGCGAGATCGAGCTTGCATTCCTCATCGACGTGGGGCTGCGCAATACCAAGGGCAAGCTGGAGGAAGTCGAGCGATGGATGGGCGACACCGAGCATGGCGAGCACGGCCATCGTCACGACGAGCGCGTCACGTCGTTTAGCCTGCGCTACGATCGGCCGTTCTCGTGGGCTGCCTTTTCGCAGTGTCTGGAAGTGCTGACCGCGTTGCGTGGTCCGGACCTGCTGCGCGTAAAAGGGCTGGTGAACGTCGCGGGTCACAAGGGTCCGCTCGTGGTGCAGGGCGTGCAGCACCTGTTTCACCCGCCGGTGGAGCTCGAATCGTGGCCCAGCGCAGACCGCTCCACGCGCATCGTATTCATTACGCGCGGCATAGAGCGCGCGATGGTGGCAAACCTCTTCGCCGCCGTCGGCGCCATCGTTCCTGCATAACGCACGGCGCGCGTTCCTGACGCCATCCTTTTGCAGTCCGGTGGCGGTGAGCCGCTAATCTCCTGCTGTCAGCAGCTTGTCACGAACGTAGTCCTGCAGCTGCGGACCTTCCAGCCAGGACACATCCTTGTCGAGCTCCTCGAACACGAGCTCGCGGGCGTCCTTGGTGAGATTCTGTCTCAGCACACCCAGGAACTTCGGTGCAGCGATGAGGCACAGGCGCTCGAACCGATGCTCGACGCGCGCTTGCTCCAGGTAGTGCGCCACTGTCTTCGCGAAGAGCTCGGCCTCGTGCTCGCCCGGTTCCGTGCGCGGCCGCGCAGCATGGCCCTGCATGCGCTCCCCTTTGCCGAAATAGCGGCCGGTGTTATCGGTCCGCAGCTCCGAATCATGCAGGCGTCCCGACGGATTCACGAGGTCGTCGAGCTCGTGTAGCGTCTCCTTCCGGTCCACCACTTCGAATATGCGTGCACGGGCGTTATCGGCTACCACGATCCACGTCTTGGGCATGTCGTCTCCGCATGTCTGATGACCTAGTAGCCGAGCATCTAGCATGCCGCTCGCCAGGTGCGGAATTCGCCGTCTCGGGACGTAAGGATTACGCCACCGGCCGCACGGGCACGGCGTTCGCAGCGCGGCAGCGAACAAGTACGTATGCCGTTCTCTCCCATGTCCAATGTCGACTGGCAGTCGGTGCTGATGCCGGGTGCGCCGGTCCTGGAGATCATCGTCCGGGGGAGCGTCATGTACCTGTCGCTGTTCTTTCTGCTGCGGTTCGTCTTAAGGCGCGAGGCGGGCGCTCTGGGTATCACCGATCTGCTGGTGATCGTGCTGCTGGCAGACGCAGCGCAAAACGGCATGGCCGGCGACTACCAGTCGATCAGCGACGGGCTGATTCTGGTCGTCACCCTGGTTGCGTGGAGTTACGTACTGGGCTTGCTGTCCTTTAAGTCCAGCTTCTTCCGCCGACTCATCAGGCCGCCGCGCGTGATGCTCGTACGCAACGGGCAGCCGCTGCAGGATGCCCTGGAGAAGGAGAAAATCAGCATGGATGAGCTGATGGGCGAGGTGCGTACCCACGGCATCGACGATTTGCGGCGGGTGAAGCGCGCTTATATCGAGTCCGACGGAATGATCAGTGTCATCACCGACAAGCAGGAGGAAGGCGATAGGAGCCAGACTCGCGATGCGTTCTGAGCCGCGAACGCAGGGTAACAGGCTTTTGTTTCAGCGAGTGGTGGAGGAGTGGCCCGGCGAACGCAGCGCTTCCTCGTAAATCTCCGGCCACATCCGCTCGAAGAACGATCTCGTGCCACCCAGCCGGGTGAACGTCTGCAGCGCGTATGCGCGCATGACATGCTCCTGCGCACGCGCCATCGATTCACGGCTCAGCTGCGTGCGCCATTCCAGGCGACGCAACCGTCGCTGAACGTCCTCACGTATTGCGATCGTCTCCTCACGCCTCGCTTCCAGGCTGCGTCGCTCGGCCGCTTCAATCAGCCGCTCGAGCGTCTGCGAGAGGACGGACGCCGTCTCACCGTAGATGACGCTCGCATCGATGCCGGGCACCAGGACGTGCTCTATCGCCGCCGGCAGGCGTCGCCGTACGACGAAGACGAAAGGGGTATTCCGGTCGAATTCCCGCATGGCGCGCCAGCACTGGATAGCCGCTGTGGAAGAGTGAGGGTCGACTGCCAGATAAAGGTCGAAGGCACCGAGCTTTGCCTTGCGGCAGGCAATGTGGGCGTCGTGCACCACGCAGCAGTCGTAGTGGGTGAGGGCGCGGTCGAGCAGCGCACCTGCGCGGCGCGAGCGGATGCACAGTATCGTCCGGCGCCGGTCGTCATCAACGTCCATGGTCCGCCCCACTGAGACGATTCGGCCTTGCCAGCAATCGACGTGCCGCAACCTGATCTGCAGCGCTGGCGCGACGATCTATAGGGAGGAAACCTTCCCGCGCGACGGTCGGTCGTTCTGCGATAACCTACAGCTCCTGCCCTGTGGAGGACATCATGGCGCGCCTCGCAACTTTCCTGCTTCTGTCCGCGTTGAGTGCGGTTTGTATCGCCGCCAATATCGAAAAACTGTCCAATGCAGACGCCGTCGCCGGCCTGAGGGAGGCACTGGCCGATGGCAGTGCCGCGGCGGTTGCGCAGTTGGGCAAAGAGAACGGTTTTCTCGGCAATCCCAAAGTGAAGATACCGTTACCGCCGACGTTACAGCGCGTGGAGAGCGCATTGCGCTTCGCCGGCATGAAGCAGCAAGCGGACGAGCTGGTGACTGCGATGAATCGCGCGGCGGAAGCGGCGGTGCCCGAAGCAAAGCCGTTGCTTCTCGACGCGGTAAAGAGGATGAGTGTGCAGGACGCCAAAGGAATACTGATCGGCGGCGATACGTCGGTCACGGAATACTTCCACCGCACCACGCATGCGCAGCTGACTCAGCGCTTCCTTCCCATCGTGAAGCAGGCGACAGATCGCGCGGGACTCGCAGCCAAATATAACAGCCTTGCGGGTCACGCCACGCAGCTCGGTCTTGTCGGCAAAGAGCAGGCGAGCATCGAAAGCTATGTCACGAGCAAGGCGCTCGATGGGCTGTACCTCATGATCGGCGAGCAGGAAAAAGCGTTTCGGCAGAATCCCGCAGCCGCCACGAGCAATATCGTCCGAAAGGTTTTCGACGCCATCAGGTAAACCCTCCGAGACCATATCGACTGGCCCACATAAGCTGGTGGCTCTTTAGTACACCGAAGCGTTGGCACCGGACAGAACAGCAGACCGGTAAGTCACGAAAGCCGAGGCAGAGCTCCGGGAACCCGTGAAACGTGCGGTTTATCGCAGCTCGATTGCGCGGGTACACAGCGGTCAGCTCAGCCAGTCAGGTTCAGACGTTGAAACCGTCGTCTATCGTCAGACTTGCACCGGTCATGAAAGCGGCTGCCGGGTTCGCCACATAAGCCACCATGACGGCGATCTCGTGCGGTTGTGCGTAACGCTTAAATGCCATCATGAAATCGAGACAGGGCACCCCCTCGGCGTGACGATGGCATAAATCGACAGGAGCGCTGCAACCGAAGCCCCCGCTGCACCGAGAGCTGCGGGGCTTCCTTGATGTTGTGCCGCTTGACTCGCGGCGCACATCATCTACAGAGGTGCTTCTACTTCTTCTTCGGCCCTGGCGCCGCGGGAGGGACGTAGCCTGAGATCCGGCACAGCATCGCCTCGACTGCTTTCCCGTCGGTGAAGCGCGTGACCTTGCACGTCGCAATCTCGCCTCGCTCGACGAGCTCCGATAACGCCAAGCGGACCTTCGGCAAGGGAAGGGCGGTGCCTGTCGCTATTTCGCTGTCGAGGAGTTGGCCGAACTTCTTCAGATGCTCGAGGACAGGAGCGTTCATTGCGTTTCCTTCACAAAGAAACCGTCGACGCCGGCTGGCGAAGCTGCA
>JBLNBW010000273.1:0-31836 GCA_050260255.1 Rhodospirillaceae bacterium
GCGCGTATTGCCGGATCGCTCAAAGGCCCTATGCCGCTCCCGCGCCCGAACAGGCGCACCCGCACCCCGAGGCGGTGAAGCGCCTGCCCCAGCTCGAGCCCGATGACGCCGGGCCCGAAGATCGCGACCGAGCGCGGAAGGTCTTCCCACGCAAAGACGTCGTCGTTCACGACCAGGCGATCCGCAGCCGCACGCAGCATCACAGGGATGGCGGGCGAAGACCCCGTGGCGATGACCGCGCGCGAGAACGTGACCGTCGTGTGGTCGTCCACTTGAAGTGTGCGGTCGTCGACGAAACGCGCACGACCGTGAATGAGCCGGTCGCTCGGTATCGCGTCGATACCTTTCAACACAAAGCCGACGAAACGGTCGCGCTCGCGGCGCACGCGCGCCATGACGGCTTTCCCGTCCACGGCGATGCGACCGTCGAGACGGATGCCGAATTCATGCCACTTGTGCGTGGCGTGCGCCGCCTCGGCAGCCGCGATAAGGAGCTTGCTCGGCATGCAGCCCACGCGCGCGCACGTCGTCCCGTGTGGGCCGCCTTCGATGATCACGGCGCGCCTGCCCGCCTGCACGGCTGTGCGGTAAGCCGCGAGACCGGCCGTTCCCGCGCCTACGATTGCCACCTCGGTTTCTATACGTTTCACGATGTCCCTCTTCGTCACTGTGCTTCGCTCGGTCGGAAAGGACGAGCGAAGCGTGGTCGTTGCTACGCTGCGTTCTGCACGTACCGCTCCAGCGCTTCAAGACCGCCGATGTGCGTGCCGTTGATGAATACCTGCGGCACCGTTTTCTCGCCGGTGACGGCGCCGACGATGGTGCTGCGCTTACTGTGCTCAAGCGGGATTTCGGCATAGGCGTAGCCGAGATCGGTGAGCAGCTTCTTCGCCTTTGCGCAGTACTGGCAGCCTTCGCGCGTGAAGACCGCGACCTGGTCGGGCTTTTTCGCCTGTGCATTGATGTACGCGAGCATCGTATCGGCGTCCGATACTTCGAACGGATCGCCCGGCTTCTGCGGCTCGATGAACATCTTTTCCACGGCGCCGTCGCGCACGAGCATCGAATAGCGCCACGAGCGCTTGCCGAAGCCGAGATCGGCCTTGTCCACCAGCATGCCCATGCCTGCCGTGAACTCGCCGTTGCCGTCGGGTATGAGGACGACGTTGTCCGCTTCCTGGTCTTTCGCCCATTCGTTCATCACGAACGTGTCGTTCACCGATACGCAAAGGATCGCGTCCACGCCATTCGCATGGAACGCGGGCGCAAGCTCGTTGTAGCGGGGAAGATGCGTCGACGAGCACGTCGGCGTGAATGCGCCCGGCAGCGAGAACACCACGACGGTCTTGCCGTCGAACAGTTCTTCGGTCGTTACGTCGCGCCATTCGTTGTTTTCACGCACATGGAACACGACTTGGGGAACGCGCTGGCCTTCGCGGTTTTCTAGCATGACTTTGTCTCCGGTTGTGTGAGCGAGAGCTGAAGGGTAAGACCGTGGACCGTGGCGTCTCCAATACTTTGTTAGAATCGAGCTCATAGGATTCGCCTATCCATGACTCTCACCGAGCTGCGCTATATCGTCGCCGTCGCCGCCGAGCGCCACTTCGGGCGGGCAGCGGAGCGATGCTTCGTGAGCCAGCCCAGCTTGAGCGCCTCGGTGAAGAATCTCGAAGAGGAGCTCGGCGTGAAGATCTTCGAGCGGGGCAAGGGCGAGGTGCTCGTCACGCCGGCCGGCGAGCGGATCGTGGCCCAGGCCCGTCGTGCGCTCGAGGAGGCCGAGCGCGTGAAGGCGGTGGCCAAGCAGGGCGCCAACCCGTTGAAGGGCGTGCTGCGGCTGGGCGTCATCCATACCGTTGCGCCGTACCTGCTTCCCGAGCTCGTCGTTGCCTTGAAGACGCTTGCGCCCGACATGCCGCTCGACATCGAAGAGAACATGACGGCCAATCTCGACCAGATGCTGCGGGAAGGGCTTATCGATGTCGCGATCGTCGCGTTGCCGTATTCGGCGCCCGGGGTTCGGGTAACGCCGCTCTACGAAGAGACCTTTCGCGTCATCGTCCCGGCGAAACATGCGTGGGCGCGGCGCAGGACGGTCGCGGCGAGTGAGCTCGCCTCGGAGAACCTGCTGCTGCTCAATATCGGCCACTGCTTTCGCGATCAGGTCGTGGATGCGTGTCAGGAATTCGCGCGGTCCGCGCCGTCGGGGAAGCAGGGCAATTCCCTGGAGACCATACGCAACATGGTCGCTTCGGGGATGGGGGTATCCGTGCTGCCGGCGACGGCGTTGACGCCGAACTATACGAATCCGCTGGTGAAACCGATCGACTTCGCCGCGCCCCGTCCGACGCGCCGCATCGTCGCCGCCTATCGCGAAACATTCCCGCGTCCGGCCGTCATCAAGGTCATGGTGGAGGCGGTGGGCAAGCTGAGGCTGCCTATCGCCGCCGTAGGCAGCGAGCACCGGGAGACAACATGACCGATTCGGTACTCTACGACGTCCGCGATGGCGCCATTGCCCTTATCACGCTCAACAGACCCGAGCGCCGCAACGCGATCAGCCTCGAAGTGCGCGAGAAGCTGCGCGATGCGTTTCTCGACTTCGAGCGCAACCCGGCGCTGCGCGTCGCCATCCTCACCGGGGCGGGCGATCAGGCGTTTTGCGCTGGCATGGATCTCAAGGAGGCTGCCGAGCGCAAGCTTCAGGTGACCCCGCCGCTGCCGATACTCGGCGACACGATACGCGTGACCAAGCCGGTCATCGCTGCGGTCAACGGGCATACGTATGCAGCGGGCTGGCTGCTGGCGCAGATGTGCGATCTGTGCATCGCGGCCGACACGGCGAAATTCGGCATCACGGAGGCGAAGCTCGGCCGTGGCTTCCCCTGGGCGGTGCCGCTGCTCGATATGATTCCTCAGCGCGTTGCATTGGAGCTGCTCATGACCGGACGCGCGATCACGGCGCAGCGTGCGTACGAGATCGGTTTCGTGAATGCGGTCGTCCCCGCGAGCGAGCTGTTGCCCGCCGCCGTCGCGCTCGCGCACGAAATCATCGCCAATGCGCCGCTCACCGTAGCGGCGGCGAAGGAAATGGTCGCGATGCAGGCCGACCTCGGGCGCACCGCTGCGCTACGCTGGGCGCGGCAGATGTTCGAAGAAAAGGTGTACAACAGCGAGGACGCGATCGAAGGGCCGCGCGCGTTCAAGGAGAAGCGCAAGCCGCAGTGGAAAGGCCGGTGAGACACGCGGAGCGGCGGGAAGTAAGGAAGGAGTAAGGCGCGGGCAGTACGATGGCGCCCATGTCTGTCCGCCCTTTTTTCTGCTGCGCTGTGGTGTGTCTGCTGCTTGCGGCGTTTTCCTCCGCCGTCCACGCCGCGTGGAAGCCGCGCGAGACCAGCGACTTGCGGCAATCCGCGCGTCAGGAATATCTCCGGCGTGCCGACGCCTTGTATGCGCGTGTCGTTCCCGGCGCAGTCGCGGCCACCAGACCGCACGGCGAAGCGGCACCCGATGGCGCGAAGGCGCCGTCGGCGAATCGCGCGCCGTCCGGACCCGTGACCGCGACGGCGGCGGCGCCGGGGCAGGGCGGCTATGTTCATTATTTCCTCATTCGCAAGCCCGACGGCACGGCCGAAATGCAGGTCGGCATCGAGCTCCCGGATCAGAGCATCGCGTGGGCTTTTCCGAGCCTCGGCATTTCGGTTTCGCCTTTCATAGAAGCGGGATCGGTCGAGGGACGCGACGGCGTGTATGAAGTGCGCCACCTCTTCGGGCTGCGGCCGTTCCCCGACGACGGAACCATGGCGAAGCTCGCTGAAGCGCTGCCCGTGCGGGTGATGCCATGGATAGACGATGGCGTGCAGCATTGCGATTTCGATCCGCCGCGCCGGGAAGCGTGCGTGAGCTGCCTCGGCTTCGTGCTGCGCATGCTGTTCCCCGGCGAGTTTCCCGTGTACCCGGCTTTGCCGGCCGACTTCAAGCGGACGCGCGCCGGGGAGCGCTATACGACCGAGGATCTCCTTATCTATCTCACCGGCTTGCATACCGTCGAGACACGGGAAGCCCGGCTGCTGCGCATCAACACGCTCGATGTGCCGCAGACGCTGCGCGAGGAGCTGGTTCGCGTCGTGTCCGCGGATGCCGCCGAACCAGCGCCCGCGCCGGCAACGCAAGTTCCGGCGAGGGGCGCACGGGGCGGCATCAAAGCGCCGGCATTCCGTACCGGCTGGCAGCCGCGCCGGCTGTGACCCGTCGCGCTCGCTCGGCGAGCGCTGCCGCGATATGGACTTCATCACCTGCGCCATGCACGGCGGCGTTACCATCCGTCTACATTTATACGGACGTGAAGCGAGGAAACATGGGCAACATGGTGGCAGGAAAAGTGGTCGTAGTGACGGGTGCGGGCGGCGGCATAGGGCGCGAGATCGCGCTGGCGATGGCCGCCGAAGGCGCGCAGGTGGTGGTGAACGACATCGGTGCGAGCCTCGCCGGCGACACGCAGGGCGCCGAGTCCCCCGCGCAGCAGGTCGTGCGCGAGATCAAAAGCGCGGGGGGCACAGCGGTCGCGAATTCGGACTCCGTGTCGAGCTGGGACAGTGCTCACCGCATCGTGCAGTGCGCGCTGGACAATTTCGGCCGCATCGATGCCGTCGTCAACAACGCGGGCAACCTGCGCGACCGCATTTTTCACAAGATGAGCGAGGAGGAGTGGCGCGCCGTCATAGCGGTGCACCTCGATGGCAGCTTCTTCGTGAGTCGCGCAGCCGCCGATCATTTTCGCAAGCAGAACGGCGGGGCTTATGTCCACATGACGTCCACCTCGGGCCTCATCGGGAATTTCGGCCAGGCGAACTACTCGGCAGCCAAGCTCGGCATAGCGGCGTTGTCCAAGAGCATTGCGCTCGATCTCGCCCGCTATAACGTGCGCTCCAACTGCATAGCGCCGTTTGCGTGGAGCCGCATGACGAGCTCCATCCCGAGCAATACGCCGGAAGAGAAGGTACGCGTGGAAAAGCTCAAGAAAATGGAAGCGCGCAAGGTCGCTCCCATGGCCGTGTATCTCGCGAGCGATGCGGCCGCCGGCGTCACCGCACAGATATTCGCCGTGCGCGCCAACGAGATCATGCTCATGAGCCAGCCGCGTCCGTTGCGCTCGGTGCATCACGACGGCGGCTGGACCCCGCAGGCGATCGCCGAAATCGCGGTGCCTTCCATGCAGAAGTATTTCTATCCCCTCGAGCGCTCTCCCGACGTCATCAGCTGGGACCCCATCTGACGCTTTGCCGTCAGGCCGCTTCCGGGACAAGCGCCGCGGCATCGTCCGCGGCGCTTTTTCTCTCTCGAGCCTAAAGGCTTTGGCCTCTGCTGCCGTTTAGTGCAGTGTCGCGTTAAGTCGCGGCCGCCGTCGCCGTGCGGCGCGACACCCGCGTCTCTACAAAACGCTTGGGGGAGCCATGCACACCGGGCCGTTGCTGTCGCCGCGCATTGCCGCGGGCTGCGTTTTCATCCGCTTCCGGCGTGCGCCGTAGCCATGACCCTTGCACTGAACGCTCTTGCGGCCGTGGATGATTACGCGCGACTCGCGCTGCCGCTTGCCGGAATCGCGCTCATCACGGTCTATGCCTGCGCGACGCGCCCCGTTCTCTTCAACGACGCCGGCAAGGAGAGCAAGGCGGTGAACCCCGCCGTGAGCGCCGCTCGCTTCCCGTTCATTCTCGTCATCATGGCGCTCGGCATTGCGTGGCTGAGCTACGAGTTCACGCGTCTGCAGCGCCACAGCACGTCCACCGCGGCGATGGAAGAGCTTTCCACGATCGCGGATTTGAAGGCGCGTCAGCTCGACGACTGGTTGAAGGAGCGCAAAGGCGATGCGCGCACGCTCGGCAGCGACCGCCATCTCGGCCAGGACGTTGCGCTTTATTCTGCGCTGAGAGATCCGCGCGGCAGAGCGGCGGGCGAATCGGCGATCAAGAAGCTGCAAATCGTGCGAGATGCGTACGATTACCACGACGTGATGGTCACCGATCGCAACGGCGCGGTGGCGCTCTCGGCAAGCGGGCGTGGCGCCGTGAACCTGCAGGCGCGCAGCGCAGTGCGGTGCGCCCTCAAGACCGGCGATGCCTGCATATCCAGCTACCGGGTGACAGCGAGGTCGGGCGATACGCACGTGGAAATCGTTCTGGCCGCGCCGGTGAAAATGGAGAGGGACGATGCGTCGGGTGCAGTGCTGCTGGTAATCGATGCGGAGCGCCAGCTCTATCCCCTGGTGCAGGACTGGCCCGTACCGAGCGCGACGGGAGAAGTGCTCCTCGCCGCGGTGGACGAGGAGGCCGTGACTTATTTCAATCGCACGCGCCACGGCGATGCGCCGGTCATGCTGGCCCGTCCGCTGGTGCAGGAAGATCTGCTTGCCCTGCTCCTCGCGCGAGGGCTCGCCGGCGCGACGGAGGGGACGGATTACCGGGGTGTTGCGGCCGTGGGCGCCGGCCGGCGGCTCAAGCAGGCGCCATGGGTGCTCGTCGCGAAGCAGGACAGCGAGGAGATCTACGGACGGCTCCGCGACAGCCAACGCATCGTGCTCGCGATGACAACGCTCTTCATCGCGGCTTGCGGGTTGATCGCCTTCTGGTGGTGGCGCATGCACGTCGTGATCGCGCAGTCCCGGTTACCCGAGCATCCCGCGCGCGAGGAAACGATGGCGCCACAGTTTCACTATCTCACGCGTCATGCGGGCGATCTCGTGCTGCTCCTCGATGATTCGGGCACGATCATCGAATGCAGCGACCAGGCCGCCCAAGCATACGGCTACACCCGGAGCGAACTCGAAGGCATTGCAATGAGCGACCTTCGCGCGCCCGGCGCGACGCCGAAGTTCAAGGCCTGCGAGCGCGCCAGCGACGGCCTGACGTACGAGATCTGTCACCGGCGGCGCGACGGCTCGCTGTTTCCGGCGGAAGTCAGCATACGGCTCGTCGAAGCGCACGGCCGCCGCGCCTCACAGGCTATCATCCGCGACATTTCGGAGCGCAAGCGCAAGGAGGCGAAGCTGCAGCTCGATGCGCCTGCGCTGGAGCATGCGCGTGACGCCATACTGGTTACCGACGCGGAAGGCCGGATCATTTCCGTGAACCGCGCCTTCACGGAACTTACCGGGTACGAGCCGAGCGACGTCGTGGGCAGGAACCCGCGCATGCTGAGCTCGGGACGTCACGACCACGCGTTCTACGAGGCGATGTGGCGGTCGGTCAAGGTCAGCGGCTACTGGCAGGGCGAGATCTGGAACCGCAAAAAGGACGGGGAAGTGTTCGCCGAGCGTCAAACGATCACGTCCGTATTCGACGACGACGGCCGGCTGACCCATTACGTGTCGATGTTCAGCGAGATCACCGAGCGCCGCCATGCGGAGGACCAGCTGCGCTTTCAGGCGCACGTGCTCGGCATGGTGGGCGAAGCGATCATCGCCACGGACCCGCAGCAGCGGATCACGTACTGGAACCGCCAGGCCGAAGAGCTCTACGGCTGGATCGCGCAGGAAGTCACGGGCCGGACCTTGCCCGGTGTGATGTCGACCGAAGCAAGCCGCGCGCGCATGGAGGCGTTGCTGCGCGAGGTGCGGACCGGACATGCCTGGTCCGGCGAGCTCGAAGGACAGCGCCGCGAGGGGCCGCCGTTTATCGCGCACATCACGCTCTCGCCGATGTTCGGGCACGACGGCGGCTTCGATGGCTATATCGCCGTATCGCGCGACATTACCGCGCGCAAACGCGCCGAGGAGCGGCTGGAGTTTCTCGCGCGCTACGATACGCTGACGGGCCTGCCCAACCGCAACCTGTTTCGCGATCGCCTGACAGACGCTCTCGATCGTGCCTCGCGTGCAGGGCGCACGGTAGGGCTCATCTTTTTCGATCTCGACCGCTTCAAGCAGGTCAACGACACGCTGGGCCATGCCGCGGGCGATGCGCTGCTCACGGCCGTGAGCGGAAGGCTCCAAGAGCAGTTGCCGGACGTCCATACGGTCGCGCGGCTGGGCGGCGACGAGTTCACGATCATCGTCGACGATCTCGAGCAGCGGGATCAGCTTGCGGCGGTCGCGCGCAGGGTGCTGGACCTGCTCGCGCAGCCGGTTGCCATGGATGGCGTGGATATCTACGTCACCGCGAGCATAGGCTTGACCGTCTTTCCGGACGATGCGCAGGACGTCGACGGGCTGGTCCAGGCGGCGGACATGGCGATGTATCAGGCGAAAAACGCCGGCCGCAACAATTACGAGTTCTATTCTTCCGCGCGCGCCACACGCTCGCCGATCAATCTCACCATGGAGGCCGAGCTCCGTCAGGCGCTGGAGCGGGGCGAGTTTTCGCTCGTGTATCAGCCGCGCCTTGCTGCCGAAGACCATCACGTCATAGCGGTGGAAGCGCTGCTCCGCTGGAACAGCGCGCATCTGGGCATAGTGCGCCCCGAGCACTTCATACAGCTCGCGGAGGAAACGGGGCTCATCGTTCCGATCGGCAACTGGGTGCTCACGCAGGCGTGCCTGCAATGGAAGGCGTGGCGCGACGTGCTGCCGGTTGCGGTATCGGTGAACCTGTCCGCCCTGCAGTTCCAGAACCACGACTCGATACCGCGTCTGCTCTCCATCGTGCGCGAGACGGGCATGGATCCCGCTCATCTCGAGTTCGAGATCACCGAGACGACCGTCATGCGGGACGCCGCCGAAAGCGTGCGCAAGATGACCCAGCTGCGCGATGCGGGCGTGCGTCTGTCGATCGACGACTTCGGCACCGGCTATTCAAGCCTGGCGTACCTCAAGCAGTTTCCGGTCGATGCGCTGAAGATCGACAAGTCGTTCGTGCACGAGCTGCCGGCGGATGGGGACAGCTCGGCGATCGTGAAGGCGATCGTGTCGATGGCGAAGAACCTGAAGCTTCGCGTCGTCGCCGAAGGCGTGGAGACGGTGGAGCAGCTGCGCTTTCTACGTCTGCTCGGCTGCGACGAATACCAGGGCTTTTATTTCAGTCATCCGCTGGACTCGGACGAGACGGTCACTTACGTGAAGCGTCACCATGAAACGCAGGCACCGGCGCCGCGGGGACGGGTGTACACCTTTCATTCGGCCCGGCGCTAGGGCAGCGCCCGCCGTGCGGCTCAACGCGGCTGAGCGGCGCGTGCAAGGCCGAGGTCTTCGAGAATCTCCTTGATCTCGCTGTACTGCTGTGCGATATACCGCGTCGTCCCGGCGCTGTCGCGATATGTATTCGTCATGTGATTGTCGCGCAGCTCCTTGTTCCACTCGTCGCTCGCCGCGAGGTGCTTGAATGCGTTGTCCCAGTGCGCGTTCTGCCGGATCACATCAGCCTTGCCGGATTTCCCATTGCGTCGCAGCTGGGACGCAAGCGCGTTCTCGCGCTCATCGACGAAACGGCGAAGCGCACGGGCATTGGTGCGGACGCGCAAGCCCAGGCGACGATCGCGGCGCTCGCGCAGTTCGGTGCGCGGCGCATCGCCGTCGCGAGCCGCTGGTCGAGCGTGCTCAATGCAGCGCTCGCCGATTATCTGCGCGATGCGGGCATCGAGGTGCTCGCGATGACGGGCGTGGGACAATCGGCGCAGCGGGCATTCTCCATGAGCATAGAGGAGGGTGTGAAGCTCGCTTTTCAACTGGGGAGGGAGGCCATGCGCGAGGCGCCGGGCGCGGACGCGTTGCTGCTTCCCGGCGGCGCATGGCGCAGCCTCGCCGTCGTCCCGATACTCGAAGAAGACTACGGCGTGCCGTGAGCACCAATCCGGTGGCCGAAGTGTGGCGGTTCATTGCCTCGGGCATCGCACCGCCGGTCCGGGGGTGGGGCAGGCTGCTGGCAGGCGACGGATTCGCGAGGGCGTAAGCCGCCTATAAAGCACGTATTGCTGCTACGGCAGCGTCACCCATCTCCGTCGTGCTTGCTTTGCCGCCGAGATCGACGGTGAGGTGGCGCGCTTCGGCGATGACGCGATCCATCGCATCGTGCATCAGGTGGGCCGCTTTCGTTGCTTTCGGATTCTTGTGCACGCGGCCCAGCCATTCCACCAGCATGGCGCCAGACATGATCATGGCGTACGGATTGGCGATGTTTTTCCCGGCGATGTCGGGCGCCGAGCCGTGGGTGGCCTGGGCCATCGCCGTTTTCTCTCCGACTACCAGGCCGGGCGCGAGACCTAAACCGCCGACTAAGCCCGCGCCGATGTCGGTGACGATGTCGCCGAACTGGTTGGTGGTGACGACGACGTCGTACTGCTGTGGCTTCATCACCGCTTTCATGCAGAAGCCGTCGATCAGCACCTCTTCGAACTCGACATCCGGGTACTGCTTCGCCATCTTGCGGCACTCCTCGGCGAACATCCCGCATACCAGCCGGTACACGGGCTCCTTGTGCAGTGCCGTCACCTTCTTGCGGCTGCGCGTGCGCGCGATCTCGAACGCTTCGCGCGCGACCCGGCTCGCGCCCTTGCGCGTAACGACGCGCGATCCGATCGAGATCTCGTCGTTGGGGCGATATTCGCCGGCGCCCGCGACGACGGTGCCGTTGGCCTGCATGCCTTCGGTGACCTCGCGCAGGAAGACGATATCGACGTTCTTGTGAACGGACGCGATGTTCGGATACGACTTCACCGGCTTCACGTTGGCGTAGAGATCGAAGCGCTTGCGCAGCGGCGGCATCATCCACGTCGGATCGTTGCGGGGATACATGTTGTGGCCGCAGGGACCGCTGATGAAGCCGTCCTTGCCACGCAACGCCTGTACGGTCTGCTCCGGCAGCGTGTGGCCATAACGCTCGTGCCCCTGGCGCCCTATGGGCAGCTCTTCCCATTCGATCTCGAGCCCGGCTTTTGCCGCCGCTGCCGACATGACTTTCACGGCTTCGGGCACGACTTCGAGACCGATGTCGTCGCCTGGACATACGCCTATTTTCATGTCTGCGCTTCCTTTCCTGTCGCTCGACACTTGAAGAGCTCGCTCGCAAGATGATTCGATGCGCCGACGCCGCCCGAGCCGAAGGACAGCTTGCCGGGTTTCGCTTTCGCCAGCGCCGCGAGCTCTTTCAGATTCCTTGCCGGCAGAGAGGGATGCACGACCAGCACGTTGGGCACGTTCGCAAGCTGCGCGACGCCCGTGAAATCGCGCACCGTGTCGTAACCGAGCTTGGCATACAGGCTCGGGCTCATGGTGTGCGCAGGCGTGAGCATGACGATGGTGTACCCGTCCGCAGGCGCTTTCGCCGCGAGTTCAGCGCCCAGATTGCCGCCGGCTCCCGACTTGTAGTCAACGACGACCGGCTGCCCCAATCCTTCCGTCAGCTTTTCGGCGACGACGTGCGCGAGCAGCTGTGAGGCGCCGGCCGGGAAGGACGAAATGAAACGAACGTTCTTGGCGGGATACTCCAGCGCCGGCGCAGAAACAGATAGCGCGACCGACGCGACGAGACATGCCGCAGCCGCGAGCTTGCGTCCCTTCATTGCTCCTCCCTGGTCGTCAGTCCGGCTTCGTGCGAGCCGGTCTTACTCGTTCAACTCCGCGATGCCGTGGTTCAGCACGACGACGTTGCGCTCGATGGATGATGTCCGGAACGCGATCTGCCGCCCAGTGTTCCACATCTCCGTGCGCAGCTCTTCGCCGGGGTACACCGGCGCCGAGAAGCGCGCGTCGATCGATTTCATACGCGAGGGGTCGTAATCGCAGAACGCCTGCAGCACGGCATGGCCGGCGATGCCGAACGTGCACAAACCGTGAAGGATAGGCGCCCTGAATCCGGCTTTCGCTGCGACGCTCGGATCCACGTGCAACAGGTTGCGGTCTCCGTTGAGCCGGTAGAGCAGCGCGGCCTGCGGGATGGTCGGCAAGTCGCAGACCCGATCGGGAACCCGCTGCGGTATGGCGATCGGCGCCGGCACGGGGCCGGCTGGTCCGCCGAAGCCGCCGTCCGCACGGCAGAACATCGTCGTCGTGACGGTGCAGATGAGTTCGCCGGAGGCCGCATCACGTATGTCGCGCTCGGTGAAAACGAGCGCGCCCTTGTCCGGCCCCTTGTCGACGATGTTCGCGACACGGAGGTTCGCGATGACGTGGCCTGCCGCAGTCACGGGTTTGTAGAGGCGTACGCCTTGCGCCCCGAGCACGTGTTTGCCGCGCGTGATGCCGGTGTCCGGGCGATAAAGCCATCCCCAGGGATACGCGAGTATGGTCGCCATCGTAGGCAAAGCCTGCAGCGATTTTTCGTAGACGAAACGCAGCTGGCGTTCGTCCGTCGGGTCGTGCCCCAGGCCGACGCTCAACGCATAGAGGATCGTGTCGCGGTCGGTGTAGCGATGCTCCAGGCCGTCGATTTTCGTGTTGATGAGGACGTCGTAATTGAGAGGCATGCGTTGGCCTCCATCAAGCCGGCGCGAACACAGGAATGCAAACGCCATCGCCGGCTTCGCGGAACTGCACGCTCACCTGTTGGCCTATGCGAATGGTCGCGGGATCGGCGCCGACGATGTTGCTCATGAGATGCGGGCCTTCGTCGAGCGCGATGATCGCAACGACGTACGGGACATCGGGCTCGAATGCCGGGCTCGGCGCGCGCTGCACGACGGTATAGGAGTAGATGGTTCCTGTGCCCGAGCACAACGGCCAGTCGAAGGCGGTGCCGCCGCAATGCGGGCAAGCGGGCCGCGGATAGAAGTGGAGTTTGCCGCAGCTCGTGCACTTCGGCAGGCGCAATTCGCTGCGTGCAGCGGCCTCCCAGTACTCGCGCGTCGCGGGATCGGGCGCAGGGACGGGCTTTTGAGGAGCATTCATCGTCATGCCACCGTGTTCTGATTGCCGAGAAGGAGCGTGCAATGCACGCTCACGACGCCGCCGTTGCCGTGCGCGAGCGCGACGTTCACGTTCGGCACCTGTCGCGCTCCCGCTTCGCCGCGTACCTGGCGCACCGCTTCGAGGACGTGAAAGAATCCGCCGCCGAGACCCGGATGCCCGCCGGACAGCAAGCCGCCGTGAGTCGTGATTGGAAGCTCGCCGCCGAGCGCGATGCGTCCGCCCTCGACGAAGCGTCCGCCTTCGCCTTTGGGGCAGAAGCCCAGGTCTTCCAGCTCGACGATGACGGTGATGGTGAAGCAATCGTAGATCTGTGCGACATCGACGTCGGCCGGCGTGAGACCCGCCTTGCGAAATGCGGTGCGGCCGGCATCGGCGGCGCCGGTGGTCGTGAGGCACTCGGCGTCGCCGACGTGGCCATGACGTAGCCCGTACCCCGAGCCCAGCAGATACACGGGCGGCTTGCGCAGATGCTTCGCACGATCCGCATGCGTCACTATCGCCGCTGCCGCACCGTCCGACACGATGGCGCAATCCAGGATGTGCAGCGGGCTGGTGATCTCCTTCGAGGACAGCACGTCCTGCACGGTGATCGGCTCGCGCTTGTGCGCGTTCGGATTCAAGCTCGCGTGCTTGCGTATCGCAACGGCCACTTCGGCGAGCTGCTCGGGTTTAGTGCCGTATTCGTGCATGTGGCGCTGCGCGATGAGCGCGTAAAGGGAAGGAATGAGCGGCCCGTACGGCACTTCGAACTGCGGGTGCGCGCTGCCGCGCTCGGCCATGCTCTGCACCGCCTGCGAGCGCGAGCGGTTGGAAAGCAGGTTCTGACCCGCGACGCACAGCGCGACTTCGCAGCGGCCGGACTCCACGGCAGCGACGGCCTGGTCGATCATCGAGCAGCCTGACGCGCCGGCGACGTCCACAGTGGAAAGATACTGTGGGCGAACGCCGAGAAAGGTCGCCACCACGCCCGCCGGCATGTTCCAGTGCTCGACGCGTACCGGCGTGGTGAAGACGGCATCCACGTCGCGCAGCGTGAGTCCCGCATCGGCAAGCGCGGCAAAGGCGGCGTCCGACTGCAGCTGAAGCGCGGAGCGGTCGGGCACTTTGCCGATGCGGCTTTCGCCTATGCCTACGATGGCGGCTTTATGGGGCATGAATGCTCGTTCCAAGAATGGACAGGATTTACGGGATTAATTAATCCTGTCTATTTGTTCTTGTCGTTCTCGCGATAGCGTCTCAGTCGTCTATGTCCACACCGCGCAGCAGGTCGCGCGCGATGATGATGCGCTGTATCTCGGACGCGCCTTCACCGACACGGTAATGGCGCACGTCGCGATAGAAGCGCTCCACCGGGAAGCCGCGGATCACGCCCATGCCGCCGTGTATCTGCACGACGCGATCGACCACACGCCCGACCATTTCCGAGCAGTAGAGCTTGCACATGCTGCCTGCCGAGCCGATGTTCTTGCCCGCCTCCAGGCGACGCAGAATGTCGTAGGCCAGGGCGCGTCCCGCAGCGATTTCCATGGCGGAATCGGCGAGCATCCACTGGATCGCCTGACGCTGCGCGAGGAGCTTCCCGAACGTTTTCCGTTGCTTGGCGTGATTGGTCGCCATCTCGAGCAGGCTTTCGGCCGCGCCTACGCACGAGCACGACACGGACAGGCGCCCGTCGTTGAGCGAGCGCATGGCGACCTTGAAGCCCTGGCCCACTTCGCCCACGACCGCGGACTCCGGCAGCTCGACGTCTTCGAACGTGAGCTCCGCGAGCTTGATCGCATCGGTCGCGATGGTGGTATCTACGCGCGTCACGGTGAAGCCCGGCGTGCCCTTGTCGAGCAGGAAAGCGGTGATGCCGCCGCGCGCCCGTTTGGTCGGGTCGGTCACGGCCATCACCATGATGACGTCGGCGATGTGACCGCCGCTGATGAAGTGCTTGCGACCGTTCAGTATCCATTTGTCGCCACGCTTCTCGGCGCGCGTGCGCATGCCCGACGGATCGGATCCCGCTTCCGGCTCGGTGAGGGCGAAGCCGGATTTGAGCTTGCCGGCAGCGAACCCGCGCAGGTAACGATCTTTCTGCGCGTGCGTGCCGTGCCGCGTGATGGCCATGGGCGTCATGCCGCTCGAGTAGTTCGCCGCAATGGTGAAGGCCCGGTGCAGGCGCGCGAATTCCTCGAGCACGATGCAATACTGGAACAGCGACAGTCCGCCGCCGCCGTACTCCACCGGCAGCCGCATCCCGCAATAACCGTTCTTCTGCAGCACTTCCATCGCGCCGTCGGGTATCTCTCCCACGCGGTCGATTTCCTGCGCCCAGCGCGGCAGCTCACGCTCGGTGAAGCGGCGGGCAGCCTCGCGCATCGCGCGCAGTTCGTCGGAGAGTTCGATGTCCAATGCGAGCGTTTCCATCCTCATGCTCCCTTGTGATGTCCGGATTCCGACGCGAGCAGCGGCTGCACGGCCGCGGATCGCGCATTCGCCTCGTCGAGGGCCTCGCGCAGGTCCCGAGCAAGCCATTGCTTGTCGAGCGCATAAGCGACTTTCGGCTTGGCGGCCAGCATGCGTGCGGTCGTGTCGGCCTCGGATGCGAGCGATGCGGCGCTCGTCACGACGTTGATCAAGCCTCGTTGCTGCGCTTCGGCGGCGCTCATGCGGCGGGCCGAGAGCACCAGATCGCGCGCGATAGCGCTGCCGGCAAGACGCGTCACGATCACCATGCCGAGGAAAGTCGGTATGCCGATGTTTACCTCGGGCAGAGACAGCGTCGCGTGCTCCGCAGCGACAACCGAATCGCAGAGCAGCGCCAGCATGGCGCCCAAGCCGATGGCATGGCCGTTGACTGCCGCGACGAGCGGCTTGTCGAAATCGACGATCGCTTCGAGGCAGCGCGTGACCGTTTCACGTCTGCGCGTCGATAGTGCGATGTGATCGAGTGCGTCGGGATTCTTCACGTCGATGCCGGCGGAAAACACCTTTTCCCTGGTGGCAGTGAGAACCACGGCGTGCACCTCGTCGTTCGCCTGCGCAGCACGCAATGCCGTCGCAAGCGCAATCGAGAGCGGTGCGTCCACCGCATTCGAAGCGCGCGGCCTGTCGAGCGCAAGAGTGAGCACGCCGTCGCCCACCGTGCGGATGAGACCGCTTTCAGTGGCCATGTGGGCGCTCCGCTTTCACGATCAGCGCATCGACGGCACAGGCGCCGCGCCCACGCTCGAACGCGAGTAGGGGATTGATGTCGAGCTCGCGTATGTCGTCGCGAAAATCGTGGGCGAGCCAGGAAAGACGCACGATGAGATCGGCGAGCACGTCGATGTCGCGCGGCGCCGCGCCGCGCACACCTTCCAGCAGCTTGTACGCCCGCAGCTCGGCGAGCATCTCGCGTGCTTCGCGGTGATCGACCGGCGCGACCCGATAGGCGAGGTCGCGCAGCACCTCGACGTGGATGCCGCCCAGCGCAGCGACGACGACGGGGCCGAACACCGGGTCGTTGACGACGCCGAGCATGAGTTCCACACCGGCGGGCGCCATCTCCTGCACGAGCACGCCGCCTAGGCGCGCATCCGGCTTGTAGGCACGCGTGGCGGCGATCACTTCATCGTACGCCTGGCGTACTGTTTCATCGCCGTGGACATGAAGCCGTACGGCGCCGGCCTCGGTCTTGTGTGCGATGTCGGGCGACTCGATTTTGACGGCGACGGGGCGTCCGATGTCGCGTGCCGATGCAATTGCTTCTTCGGCATTTCGCGCCAACGCTTCGCGGGTGACCGGCAAGCCGTATGCGGCAAGAACCGATTTGCTCACGCGCTCGGTCAGCGTGCCATCGTGCGACTGCAGTATCGACCGCGCGCGGTTCACGTCGATGCCGGCAGGCCGTTCACGCGCAGCGGCCTCGCCACGCGAGCGCAGGAACTCGCCGTAGCGCATGGCTGCGCGCACGGCTTTGAGACAGGAGAGCGTGTTGCGATACGCCGGTATGCCTTCGGCGACGACGGATTGCGCCGTGAACGCGGGATCGTCGTTGCAGCAGCCGGTCCATAAGACGGCGACCGGCTTTTCGACGGCATGCGCAGCGGCGATGGCCTGGCGTACGTCGCTCGATTGGGCGAGCGTGAATACGGGGATCACGACGTCGACGTTGTCGTCATGCGCGATCGCCTTTATCGCTTTCTGGAAGATTTCGGGCTTGCCGATGACGGCATTCGTCACGTCGGTCGGATTTCCGGTGGACGCGAGCTTGGGCAGCACTTCACCGAGGCGGGCGCGCGTTGCACGCGTGTAATCGGGCCAGGCGATGCCCAGGTTTGCGCCAAGATCGACGAGCAGCACGCCGTTGCCACCGGAAATCGTGGTGGCTGCGGCGCGCCGGCCGCGGGGCCAGCGGCGCGTGCGCAGCATCATTGCCGTTTCGTAGAGCTCGTTGCAGTCGTCGACGCGGATGATGCCGCATTGACGCAGCGCTGCATCGCACACCTGGTCGGAACCAGCCATAGCGCCGGTGTGCGATGCCGCGGCGATGCTCCCTGCAGCGGTGCGTCCGAGCTTCACCATGACGATGGGCTTTTGGCGTTCGGCGGCTAGACGCGCAACATCGAAGAGGCGCGGGCCGTCCGGTATGTTTTCGGCGAGCACCATTACGACGCGCGTCGATGGCTGCTCGATGGCGAACGCCATGAAGTCGAGGATGTTGAGGTCCGCGGAATTGCCGCAGCTCACCTGATAGTTGATCCCGAGGCCCAGCTCCTGCGCGCGCCACATGACGTTCGCCTGACCGGCGCCGCCGCTCTGTGACACCACGGCGATGTCGCCGGCCGGCTTGCGAGGTCCCGCGATGGTGGCGGTCGTCGTCATCGCGAAGCCGTCGACGAAGCTCACCATGCCGTTGCAATTGGGGCCCATGACGCGCATGCCGCAATCGCGGGCGAGGGCGGTCACGGCCGCCTGCAGTCGGCGGCCTTCGTCCGTGCCCGCTTCCGCGAAACCGCCGGTGTACACGGTCGCGAAGGGCACGCGGCGTGCGGCACATTCCTCCAGTATGCCGAGCACTTTGGCGGCGGGAACCACGACGCCGACGTGATCCGGCGTTTCGGGAAGGTCGCGGACGCTGGCATAGCACTTCAAGCCCCGCACCGTTTCCAGCCGCGGATTGACGGGATAGATGCGACCGCGGTAACCGAAGCTCTGCATCCGCATCAGCACCTTGCCGGCGAATCGGCCGATGTCGTCGGTTGCCCCGACGAGGGCGACGCTGGCGGGGCCGAAGAAACGGCGCAGATCAGGGGTCGCGCGGTGAGCGGCTTGCTGTAGGGTTTGCGTCATGAGGCTCGCGGTGTTCTCCATCAAGGCTCGAGGATGGTAGGTGCGCCGGTGCCCGCATGTCCATTACGCGGCGGATATGAGATTTATAAGCGCTGCGATATAACGCCGCGGCATCGTCCGTCACAACGCGCGCGTCACCTTGCCGAGCACGTCCCGAAACCACTCGTGAGCCGGGTCGCGATGCGTGCGCTCGTGCCAGTACAGCGCGATGCTCTGCTCGGGGATCTTGAGCGGCAGCCGATGGGCGCGCAACGGCAGGCTTGCTGCAAACCCGCGGGCAAACCGCGCCGGCACCGCCGCGATCAGGTTCGAGCTCGCCACGATGTAGGGCACGACGAAGATGTCCTGCACGAGCATCGGGATGCGCAGCCGCCGGCCCAGCGACTCGACCGCCTGATCTATCACTTCGCCGGAATCGCTGCGCTGGTGCACCATGCTGCGGACATGCGGAAGTGTGCAGAACAGCTCGGTGGTGAGGCGGCTTTTGATGGCCGGATGGTTCCTGCGCGCGAGGCACACGAAATGATCGCGGTACAGGGTCTTGAAGCGATGCTCGGCAGGCGGCTGCCGTATCCAGCCGATGCGAAAGTCGATTTCGCCTTTTTCAAGCCACTCGGTGGCGCGCTCGCGGTTGGAGGCGCGGACATCGACGTGCACCTGCGGCGCGCGCTTCTCGAGCTCCCTCACGAGCCGCGGCAGGAGCACGTACGCAATATAGCCCGGCGCCGTCAGCGTGAATTGCGCTCGCGACGTGAGCGGGTTGAACGGCGTCGAGCTTGCGGTGAGCGTGTTCAATTCCTCGAGCACGCGGCGCACCCGCTCGGTGAGAGCGAGCGCCCGGGAGGTAGGCACCATGTCGCCGTGTGTGCGCAGCAGCAGCGGATCGTTGAACAGCGTGCGCAGCCTGCGCAACGCGATGCTCATCGCCGGCTGGCTCAAGTTCATGCGCTGCGCCGCGCGCGACACGCTGCGCTCGGCCATGAGCACGTCGAAGCATCGCAGCAGCCGCAGATCGGCGGACTCGATATTGCGCATGATAAATGAGTCACATATCGCCAAGGTTATGGACAGATTATAGCGTCGAAACTTAACATGCCTTTCCGGACGGAAGTGCCCGGACGCCCGGTTTTGCGAGAATGACCGGAGGCGACCGCAGCGCGCCGACGCAGCGTGTTTCAACGGAGGAGGCACGTCATGAGAACAATCCCGCTGGGCGCCGCCGTCGCTGCGCTCGTCGCGATGGTCAATGTCGCAATGGCAGCCGACGGCTATCCCAGCCGCCCGATACGGATGGTCGTGCCGTTTGCGGCTGGCGGCACGGCGTCGATCATTGCCCGCGCCGTGGCACAGGAAGCGGAAAAGCACCTCGGGCAATCTTTCGTCGTGGACAACCGGGACGGCGCGAACGGCGTGATCGGGACGGAAATCGTCGTGAACGCGGCCCCCGACGGCTACACGATGCTCCATGTGTCGACGTCCATCGCCATCAACCCCGGCGTCTACAAGAAGCTGCCTTACGACACGATGAAGGATCTCGCGCCGGTGACCATAGTGGCCCTCGGGTCCGGCTATCTGTTGCTGGCCAACACGCGGCTCGGCGTCAATTCGGTGAAGGATCTCGTGGCGCTCGCCAAGGGGAAGGACGTGACGTACGGCAGCGCGGGCGTCGGCAATTCCACGCATCTCGTTGCGGCGATGTTCGGGAAAGCGGCGCCCGGCACGCGGCTCACGCACGTGCCGTACAAAGGCGTTGCGCCTGCGCTCAATGCCGTCATCGGAGGCGAGGTGAACATCATGTTCATACCGCCGACGGCGGCGGTCGGGCACGTGAAGTCGGGGAGGGTCACTGCGCTCGCGTTCACCGGCAAGACCCGCTGGAACGTGCTGCCCAACGTGCCGACGGTCGCGGAGTCGGGCGGCCGCGACTTCGTGAAGGACGCGGGGTGGAACGCCTGGCTCGTGCCGGCGCGCACTCCGAAGAGCGTCATCGATCGGCTCCAGCAGGCGGCCTACAAAGCCGTCAACGAGCCGAAGGTGAAGGCTGTTCTCGAAGCCGGCGGCTACGAGCCGCTGGCGAACAAGCCGGAGGAAGCGCGCGCTTTCCTGCGATCGGAGATCGAGACCTATACCAAGATTTCGCACGAAGTGGGCGTGGAGCAGCAATAGACCGCGACGCCGACGTCCGGGAGATGGAAATGGCCATGCTGCGCACGCTGCTGCTGTTGCCGGTTCTGCTGTGCGTGTTTCAACTGCACGCCGCATATCCCGAGCGGCCGGTGAGACTCGTGGCGCCGTTTCCCGCCGGCGGCACTGCAGATGCGATCGCCCGCATCGTGGCGAACGAAGTGGCGACGGGGCTGGGGACGTCTTTCGTGATCGACAACCGTTCGGGTGCGAACGGCATCATAGGCACGGATATCGTTGCCAAAGCGCCGCCCGACGGACACACGCTGCTGCACGTCACCGGATCGTTCGTGATCAACCCGAGCATCTACCGCAAGCTGCCGTTCGACATCTTTCGCGACTTCGCGCCCGTGACGAACGTCGTGCTCGGCACGGGCTATCTCTTGCTTCTCCATCCGTCGGTTCAGGCGTCATCCGTGAAGGAGCTCATCGCTCTTGCCAAGACGCAGAAGCTTACCTACAGCTCGCCCGGCGTGGGCAATACGCTCCATCTCGCCGCCGAGCTTTTCAACGTGCGCAGCGGCGTGAAGCTCACGCACGTACCGTACAAAGGCGTTGCGCCCGCGATGAATGCCGTCATGGCCGGTGAAGTGCAGGTCACGTTCATGCCGCCGACGGTCGTATTGCAGCAGATCAAGGCGGGGAAGCTTAAAGCGCTCGCATTCACGGGTGCGAAACGCTGGACGGCGATGCCGGAGCTGCCGACGATGACCGAGGCCGGCGTGGCGAACATGGAGCTCACCGGGTCGTGGCACGGCTGGTTTGCGCCGGCCGGCACGCGCACGGCCGTGATAGATCGCCTGCAGCGGGAGGTGCACCGGGCGATACATGTGCCCAAGGTGCGCGACTTCATCGTCGAGGGCGGCTACGAGCCGGACGGCCGCAGCCCGGAGGAGTTCAGGCAATTCGTGCGCGCCGAATTCGATCGTTATGCGGAGATGGTGCAGATCGCGGGCGTGCCGCGTCAGTAAGAATAAGGATAAGGAGCAAGCAAAGTATGAAAGGCAATAGCGAGCCGCAGTACGAAGTGCTGTGGCCATTGGCGAAGAAGGCGAAGGGTGCGCAGAGCACTGCTGAGGCGATCGGTGATCTGTCCGGCAAAACGGTTGCCGAACTGTGGGATTTCATTTTCCGCGGCGAGGTGATCTACCCGGCGATCCGGGAGCGGCTGCGGGCGGGTTATCCCGGCGTCAAGTTCGTGGACTACACCCAATTCGGCAACATTCACGGTCCTAAGCAGCGCGAGATCGTCGCGGGGCTTGCCGCGAAGCTGCGCGAGCTGAAAGTCGACGCCGTCATATCCGGCATAGGCGCCTGAGGCAGCTGCACGCCCGCCGTGTTGCGGGCGAGCGCCGAGGCGGAGAAGGCTGGCATACCGACCGTGAACATCATCGGCTCGGCCTTCATGAAGCAGGCGGCTTTCGTGTCGAAAGCGATAGGCATACCGTTCGCGCTGGCGGAGTATCCCGGAGCGCCGATGGTCGACAGCGAGGACGACATACGCGAGAAGGTCGACAAGCAGCTTATGCCCGCGATACTCGAGGGTCTTACCCGGCCGAGAACCGCACGCAGCATCGAAGAACGGGCCGAGCCGCAACCGGGCAGCGTCGTCTTCACCGGCACGCTCGACGAGGTCGAGGAGCATTTCGTGAAGCGGCTGTGGACCGATGGCCTGCCTATCATTCCGCCCACGGCCGCACGCGTCGCGGCGTTTCTCAGGTTCACCGACCGCGCGCCAGACGAGATCGTCGGCGTGCTGCCCCTCGAAGGCCGCGAGGCGACCATCCACAGCATCGCCGTGAATGGCGTAATGGCGGGCTGCCGCCCGGAGTACATGCCGGTCCTGATAGCGATCGTTCAGGCGATTGCGAAGCCCGGATTTCGTCTTGAAGACGCC
Organism: Rhodospirillaceae bacterium; assembly: GCA_050260255.1. Taxonomy (GTDB): domain Bacteria; phylum Pseudomonadota; class Gammaproteobacteria; order Burkholderiales; family SG8-41; genus JAQGMV01. The sequence goes on from JBLNBW010000273.1 coordinate 22,233, forward strand.
GGCTCGACGCCGTCCTGGGAGCCGCTCGTCATCCTGAGCGGGCCCATCATCAAGGATCTCGATTTCAACCACGGCGCCGGGCTCATGAAAGTGGGGCGTCAGGCGAACACCAGCGTCGGACGTTTCTTGCGGCTCTTCCTGCGCAACGTCTGCGGCTATCGCACCGCGCCGGGCGATGGCGACAAGGGCAGCATAGGCTATACGTTCAATGTCGCGCTCGCGGAGGACGAGGAGTGGGCCCGGGAAATCGGCTGGCCTTCGTTCGGTGAGGAGATGGGCCACCCGCCCGGCGAAAACGCGGTCACCGTGCAGAGCGTGGTGTGCATTTCGCCGCCCACGTACAGCTCGGGCGCCGAAGCGCGCGGTCACGTCCAGCAGTTCGTCGACGTGATGGGGCGCACGTTTTCGTACTGGGCGTACTCCGGCTTGAAGCGCGGGTACTGGCATTCGATCGTCGTCATCGGCCCCGGCATAGCGAAGGTCATCGCGAAGACGATGAGCAAGGACGACGTGCGCCGCTACTTGTGGGAGCACGCCACGATACCGGCTTCGCTCATGCAGAATTTCGCGCGTCAGACCGGCGGCCTCGAGCTGGACTTCGCCAAGCTGGTGGAAGAAGGCTACATCTCGCGCGACTATGTCGCGTCCATCGAACCGGACCGTCCGGTGCGCATCTTCGTCAATCCGAAAGACATCGGCATCGTCGTCGCCGGCGATCCGGGCCGGAATCAGTCGCGCGGCTACATGGCGAATCACGAGCAGGGCGCGCGCACGACCCAACGCATAGAACTGCCGAAGGACTGGAAGGCCTTGCTTGCCGACGTGCGGCGCTCGGCTTGATGCTCAAGCGCAACGGAGGAGATATGAGGATCACACTCGCTATCGTCGCAGCGCTTGCGTTCACGGCTTCGACCGGCGTGTACGCGCAGGCGACCGCAAGTCCACAGGGCCGTCCCATACGCATGCTAGTGCCTTTCCCGCCCGGAAGCGCGGGCGATGTCATCGTGCGTGCGCTTGCGCCGACCGCATCCGAAATCGGCAAGCAAACGATCATCATCGATAATCGAGGCGGCGCGGCGGGTTCCATCGCCGCGGAGCTCGCCGCGAAGAGTACGCCGGACGGCGCGACGCTGTTCTTCGGCACGACGGGCGCACTGGCGATCAATCCGGCGATCTATCCCAAGCTCGCTTACGATCCAGTGCGCGATTTCGCGGGCGTGACGCTGTGCGCGACGAGCACTTACACAATCGTAGTGTCGCCCGCATTGCCCGTCGCCACGCTCAAGGAATACGTGGCGTATGCGAAAGCGCGACCCGCAGAGCTCAATCTCGGCTCCTCGGGCGCCGGAACGTCGGTGCATCTTTCGGCGGAGCTGTTCAACAGCGTGGTCGGCATCAAGACGACTCACGTGCCGTACAAGGGCGCATCGGAGGCGCTCACCGATCTTATAGCCGGACGCGTGCACGTCATGTTTGCCAGCACGTCATCGGCGGTGCCGTTCGTCCGCGGCGCGAAAGTCAAAGCGCTGGCGATCACCGGCATCGAGCGCGATCCCGGAATGCCGGAGCTGCCGACGGTGCAGGAGACCGGCGTGGCGGATTACAACTCGGTCGGCTTCTTCGGCGTGCTCGCGTCCGTCGCGACGCCGAAAGCGATCATTGCCAGGCTGAATGAAACGTTCGTGACGGCGCTGAAGACCGACGAGGTGAAGCGCAAGTTTGCGTCGCTCGGCGTCGCGGTTGCGTGGAGCACGCCCGAAGCGTTCGGCGAACGCATCAAGACGGAGAAAGCCAAGTGGACGAAAGTCGCCCGCGCGATAGGCGCACGGGCCGATTAGCGTACCGGCGTTTTGTAGGCGGGCGTCGTTAGCCGTGCTGAATGCCGTCGCGCGCTCGCTCCCAAATCCGCCGACTCACGGTCGACCGCATCCAAGCTCATCGGCCGGCGCCGCAGCGTCATCCTGACCATCCAGGATGTTTCGACATCCGTCGATTTCTGTGATTTCGCGCAGCGCGATTGGCGGCGGCGCGCCGCTCAGTCCTGCGCGATGCCGCCGCTCGTGATCACCTTGCGCCAGCGCTCGACCTCGTCGAGCACGAGCTTGCGGAACTCGACGGGTCCCCGGTACGCCACTTCCGCACCCTGCTGATCCAAGGTTTGTGCGATCTGCGGCATGGCGAGCACGGCCCGGAAATCTTCGCTGAGCTTGGTCACGACCGCGGCAGGCGTTTTCGCCGGCGCCCACACGCCGAACCAGCCGCTCGCGTCGAATCCCGGCAAGCCCGATTCGGCAATCGTCGGGACTTGAGGCAGCGCGCGCGAGCGCTTTTCCGTCGTCACCGCGAGCACGCGCAGGCGGCCGGACTTGATCTGGGGCAGCGTCGCGATCATGTTGTTGATGGAGAGGCTCGCCTCGCCGGAAACGACGGCATTGAGCGCCGGTCCGGCCCCTTTGTAAGGGATGTGAATCAACTGCACCTGCGCCATCTGCTTCAACATCTCCATTGCGAGATGCCCGGTGCCGCCGTTGCCGCTCGAGGAGTACGTGAGCACGCCGGGCTTCGCGCGCGCGAGCGCGATGAGCTCCTGGACCGACTTCGCCGGCAACGACGGATGAACGACGAGCACGTTGGGCGCGATGGCTAAGAGGCTCACCGGCTCGAAGCCGCGCACGGGATCGAACGGCAGCCTGCGATAGAGGGTGGCATTCACCGCATGCGTGCCGGTGCTGACGAGGAGGGTGTAGCCGTCGGCCGGCGCACGAGCGACGAGCTCGGTGCCGATCACCGTTCCGCCGCCGGGCCGATTATCGACGATGAGCGGCTGCTGCCAGCACTCGTACAGCTTTTCGCCGATCACGCGGGCGAGAATGTCGGTCCCGCCGCCGGGCGCGTACGGCACGATGGCGCGGACCGGGCGTGCAGGAAAACGTGCGGCGTCGGATTGATCGGCAGCAGCGGCCACGGCATGGCCGCATGCCGAGAGTATGATCGCAGCCGACAACGCGCCGGCCCATGTGTTGAAAGACATGCCTGTCTCCTCGTCGAGAAGCCGTCTCAAAAACAAGTGTAACCACGGATAAGCACAGATAAACACTGCGACACGGAACGATCGCTCTGAGTCGTCCTATCCGTGTTCATCGGTGTTCATCTGTGGTTCCAAAAGACTTGTGCGCTTGAGATCACCTCTAGTCTGAAGTCGTCGCCGCGCATACCGCCGCAATGAGCGGCATCACGCCGGGATCCTCGTCCAGATTTGCAACGCGTGCGATGAGCTGCTCGGTCAACGCATCGGGAACGCGTACTTCGCGTCCCAGCTGTCTTGCCATGTCGACCGCCGCTTTCCAGTCGATGCGATAGCCGGAGTCGCCGGCCTCTTCGGCCCACACGAGCTCCTTGCCGTTCTTCAGCGTGACCGTGATGTACGGCTCGTAGCGCGCGCGCTGCGGGTCAGCGATGATCTCCACGCGCGGCACCGTCTCATTCACGGCCGCGTCATCGTAAGTGCGCAGACCATCGTAGCTTACGTCGCCGGTGCTCCATGCAAGCGCGGCGCAGAAGGGCGCGCTCATGACAGTCTGCGTCGGGCTGGTGAACGGCCCCTTGAAGCGCACGCCGATGAACTCCGCCTCGTAGGGATGCATGCGCACCACGATGGCCGTAGCAGGCGCTCTCGAAGCCCGCGAACGGAGCTCCGCCAGCCCTTTGATCATGCCGCGCAAGAACTGGCAGGCCGGATATTGCTTGTACGTGACCGTCGTGAATTCGAAGTCGCTGCCGAGGTCTTTTACCAGCCGCTTGCCGTAATCGACGCCCGGCATGCCGTACGCCGTGTAGAAGCCGGCCTTGCCATGCAGTGCGCTATCGGCGCCGACGAGGCCGCTCGCGACGAGATCGGCGGCGTAGACCCCGTTGCGTGCTGCGAACCCCGCGTGGAACGGCGATTCCTCGGTTCCGGCATCGACGTATTCGCGCAAGCCGCCGGCAAAGTTGGCAGCCGCGGCAAGGGCGCTTTGCATCCGGGCGGCGTCGAAGCCTCGCATGCGGCCGGTGGCGGCGACGGAACCGAACACGCCGTAGCACGGCGTCGTCCTGAACCCCCGCGTGCTCAAGTCGGCGGCATGATCGCGTCCTATGCGCAGCGCCGCTTCGTAACCCGCGACGAGCGACGACAACATCTGCATGCCGGAGGCGTGTGCGCGCTCGGCGGCGGCGAGCGCCGACGGGATCACTACGCCGCCGATGTGACCGCAGGGATGAGAATCGCCTTGCACGCGGCCGGAGAGCAGAACCGCATTGGCGAACACCGCACTGCCCTGCGACGTACGCGCGCCGTCGATGAGTCGCGTGCTATGGCCGGATTCGTGCTGAAGCTCGGCAGCGGACAGAGCAAGACGGGCAGGACGGGCGTGTCGCGTCGCAACGCCGACGGCCAGTCCGTAAAGCAGACACGCTTTAGCGCTGGAAACGACCGCGGCAGGAAGCCGGCATGCGTCCAGCGTGGACAGATATTCGGCGAGTACCGCGAGATCCTGCTTGTCGCTCATGTGCGGCTCCGTGTTTTTGCTCTGTCGGCTTTGCTGCGGGCTGCTTTCGACAAGGCCGCGGCACTCGCACGCGCGCGGCGGGAGAGGGGCGCCGGCAGGTATTTGGCGCGAATGTGCATCAGGTCTTTGCCGAAGCGCCGCTCGATCTCGTCACCGTACGCCTGCATGATTTCGGCGAGATAGACCTCGTGGCGTATCATCGTTTCCGCCATGAACACCACCGAATCGCTGCGCGTGTAGACCCCGCGCGCCGGCTCGTCGAAGTACGCGACCAGCGCTTCGGAAAAATCGGCCGTCACGACGAATTGGCGCGCGCCGACCGCCAGCATGTGCCCGCTGCCTTCGTGCAAGTACACCTTTGCGCGCGCGCCGAGCTTCAGGCTGTCGCGGCTGCGCTCGTCACCGAAGAGGATGACGAGGATCTGAACGCCGCGCGCGGCGGCTTCCCGCAGCGTAGGCAGATACTGAGCGAGTCGGTGATCGGGACCCTTGATCCAGATCTGACGCTTCGCGCGCGTGAGTACGTCCAGGATGCGGTCGTCGATGCGCTGCTCGCCTTCGAGCGTCCACACGTGCTCGGTGGTCCGGCGGCGCTGACGTGTGAGCGCGCCAGTGAGATCGCGGCACAGATCGGTCATGGAGCGGGAGAGGCGCCTGAACAGCGTCTCGGGGGCGACTGCCGCATAGCGCACGGGATCGTCGCTCACCGGTTGTGCAGCACCCTTGGCAACGAGGCTTTCCAGTGCGGTATACGTGTTGCCTTTCGTCAGCGCGCCGCGCTTGCTGATCTCATACGCGGTTGCGGGCTGATGCTCGAGGAGCAGCAGGTACGCCACCGCTTCGTATTTCGTGAAGCCCAGCGTGTTGAGCTGGGCGACGATGCCGTTCGTGCCTGCACGTGGGCCGTCGAGCAGGTTGCTGCTGGCGTTCGTCGTGGGGCGCGCTCGCGTCATGATGTCTTCTCGCGTGTTCCACCATCCGGTCCCCGGGCTCGCATGCCGCGACGCGTATGGTAGTCTTGCCGAAGAATACCAAACCTGCCGTGACGCAGCGAGCCCGGCAGGCTCATGTCAGAGGATACGCATGCAGCATCCGACCAGCACGCACCCGGTATCGGCCGGCGCGTCGGGCTCGACGAAGCTCGATCCCGTAGCGCTGGAGATCGTGTGGAGCCGCTTGATCGCCATCTCCGAAGAACAGGCCGCCATGGTATTGCGCACCGCGTTCTCCAGCATCGTGCGCGAATCCTACGATTACACCTGCGTGCTGCTCACGCCGGACGGCGATCTGCTCGCGCAACCGTTTCAGTCGTTGCCGGGGTTCACGCGCTGCGCGTCGACGGTGATGAAGCATTTTCTGGAGCGCTGGCCCGACTGGCATCCGGATGATGTCGCGATCACGAACGATCCGTGGCTCGCGGCGGGCCATCTGCACGACGTCGCCATCGCGGTGCCGGTGTTCTACAAGGGAAGGATCGTCGCGTTCGCGGCCAACATCGCACACCAGGCCGACATCGGCGGGCGCGGCTATTCGGCCGATGCGAACAGCATTTTCGAGGAAGGGCTCGCGCTGCCGCCGATGAAGCTTTATCGCCAGGGCGTGCTGGTGCCGGAAATCTTCGACATCATCGCGGAAAACGTGCGCGTGCCGGATCAGGTGCGCGGCGACATCCAGGCGCAGATAGGTGCTGCACGGCTTGCGGCCCGGCGCGTCGGCGAGCTGCTGGAAGAGATGGGCCTCGACAATCTCGACCCGGTCGCCGGCGAGGTGCTCGCGCGCTCGGAAGAGGCGATGCGGCAGGCGATACGCCGGGTGCCCGACGGCGTTTATACGAATGAAGGCATCATGGACGGTTTCGACGAGCCGCTCGTGATCCGGGTGGAGCTCACGATCAACGGGGACACCCTCGAATTCGATTTCGCCGGAACGTCGCCGCAGATCAACAAGGGCATCAACAGCTGCTACAACTATACGTACGGTTACGCCGCGTTCGCTGCGAAATCGGTGCTCGAGCCGCTCGTGCCGAACAACGAAGGCGCCTACCGGCCCATCGCGCTCAGGGCGCCGGAAGCTTCGCTCGTCAATTCGCGCAGGCCCGCGCCCGGCAACAGTCGCGGACGCGTGGGCCACATGATCGTTCCCGTGGTGTACGGGGCGCTTGCCAAGGCGCTGCCCGACGAAGTGCCGGCGGAGGCGGGCAGCCCCGCGCCGCGGCTCAATTTTTTCGGGCCGCTGCGGAACGGTCAGGAGTTCCAGTGCCTGCTCATTACAAGCGGCGGCCTCGGGGCATCGCGCGAGCGGGACGGGCTGCCCGGCAAATCGTTCCCGACCAATACCAAAATGGCGTCGCTCGAGGTGATGGAAAGCAATGCGCCGTTGCGGTTCGTGCGCCGTGAACTCGTGCCGGATTCCGGCGGCGCGGGTCAGCATCGCGGCGGACTCGCGCAGGAGATCGAAGTCGAAATCCTGGGCGACAAGAATGTCTACGTATCGACGAGCTCGGAGCGTATCAAGAATCCGCCGCGCGGCTACCGCGGCGGTTTGCCTGGTGCGGCGGCTTCGCTCACCCGAAATCGCGGCGAGTATCTCGCCCCCAAGGGACGCACGATGTTAAAGCCTGGCGAGCGCGTCACGGTGAGAACGCCGGGCGGGGGCGGCTACGGGAGCCCGAAGCTGCGTGACCCGGACGCGATTGCAGCCGACCTCGCGAACGGCTATGCGAGCGCGCCCGCCGCGCCGCGAAGAACACCGTCCCCCAAGCGCAGCCAGGCGGCAAAGCGACGTGCGACGAAGCGAGGCCGGCGATGAGCGCCCGCCGCTTCCGCTTGGGGGTCGATGTCGGCGGCACGTTCACCGACTTCGTCCTCGTCGACACGGCAACCGGCGCGCTGTTCCGGGAGAAATGCCTCACGACACCCGACGATCCGGTCCGCGGCATCATGCACGGCATAGATCGCCTGGTCGCCGCGGGAATCGTCGAGCCTCGCAACATCGGCGGCGTCGCACATGCCACAACGCTCATCACCAATACGCTCATCGAGCGCAAGGGGGCGAGGACGGGCTTGCTCGCGACGGCGGGATTCCGCGATCTCATCGAGCTCGGCAGCGACATGCGCTACGACATGTACGATCTCGCCATCGAGTTTCCGGAGCCGCTCGCGCCGCGCCCCAACCGGCGCGACGTGCGCGAGCGCGTGGATGCTGCCGGGGAAGTCGTGGTCCCGCTGCGCGCAGCCGACGTTCGCCGCGAAGTGAAAGCGCTGCTCAAGCAGGACGTGGAATCGATAGCCGTGTGCTTTCTGCACAGTTACCGCAATCCGGTGCACGAGCGCGCCGTGGTGGCGCAGATCGCCGAAGAATTTCCCGACGTGCCGGTGTCCGCGTCCTCGGCAGTGGCGCCCGAAGTGCGGGAGTACGAGCGCACCGTTACCGTCGTCGCCAATGCGTACGTCAAGCCCGCGGCACGGTCGTATCTGTCGCGGGTGGAGAAGACACTCGCCCAGCATGGCGTCAAGGCGCCTATATTGGTGATGCTCTCGAACGGCGGCATGACGACGCCGCGGGTCGGTGCTGAAGTGCCGATACGCCTGGTCGAATCCGGTCCGGCGGCCGGCGTGTTGAGCGCCTGCCATGCCGGCGCGCGCATAGGCGAACGCAACCTGCTTGCATTCGACATGGGCGGCACGACCGCCAAGGCCTGTTTCATCGATCACGGGAAACCGGCCTTTACCGGCATGTTCGAGGCGGCGCGTGTGCGCCGGCAGTTCCGCGGTTCCGGCATGCCCCTCAAGATACCGTCGGTGGAGATGATCGAAATCGGCGCCGGCGGCGGATCGATTGCAAGGCTCGATAAGACCGGCTTGCTGAAAGTCGGCCCCGATTCGGCAGGCGCGAAGCCGGGTCCCGCATGCTATGGTCTGGGTGGCGACAATGCGACGGTGACCGATGCGGATCTTCTGCTCGGTTATCTCGATCCCGGCTATTTTCTGGGTGGCGACATGACACTCGACGTGCTCGCTGCACGTCGCGCTGTTGCCGCGCTCGGCGAGCGTTGCGGTCTGGACGTCAGCGACACGGCGGCCGGCATTGCGCAGGTGGTGAACCAGAACATGGCCACTGCCGTGCGCATTCATGCGGCGGAGCGCGGCAAGGATTATCGGCGCTACGCGCTGTTCGCCTTCGGCGGTGCAGGGCCGGTGCACGCGTATGAAGTCGCGCGGATACTGAGGCTCCGCAAGATCATCTGTCCGCCGGGTGCCGGGACGAGCTCTGCATTCGGGCTGCTTGCCGCACCTGTGGCGGTCGATCTATCGCGCTCGTATAACGCGCCGCTGGCCGAGCTGGATCTTCGCCGCCTCAATGCGATGTACGCCGAAATGGAACGCGAGGCGCGCGCAATGCTGAAAGACGCCGGCGTGAAAGCGCCGCAGTTCGTCCGCACGGTCGATATGCGCTTCGTGGGACAGGGCTTCGAGCTGCCGGCCACCGTGCCGGGCGGCAAGCTCGACAAGGAGGCGATCGCGGCCGCGGAGGCTTCGTTCCATGACGCCTACCGAGCCGTGTATGCCGAACTGCCCGGAAAACTGCCTGCAGAATCGATTACCTGGCGGCTGCGCGCGACCGGTCCCGATCCGGAGCTTGCAGTATCGTTCGCGCGCAGCGCATCGCCCCGCAGCGAGGTGCGGTCCCGGCGAGCGTACTTCCCGGAGCTCAAGGCGTACGCCGATACGCCGGTATTCGATCGCTACGCGCTCAAGCCCGGCGCAACCGTGCACGGTCCGGCGATCATCGAGGAGCGCGAGTCGACTGCCATCGTCGGGCCATCGGGGCATGCTGCGGTCGACGACGACTTGAACCTCGTCGTCCATCTCGGTTCGGGCGCATAGACACGAAACAAGGAGGCGGACATGGATGGCGCGAAAAAATTGAGAGCGCTGCTGGGACGGCCGGGACCTGTGCTCGCGCCCGGGATCTACGACTGCATTTCGGCCAAGGTAGTCGAGCGGGCCGGCTTCGACGCGGCTTTCGTGAGCGGCGCGGCAGTGACGGCGAGCGTG